>CAYFOX010000182.1:0-1500 GCA_964344875.1 uncultured bacterium | reverse complement strand
CAATGTGTATGCCCGGAAAAAAACTTTTTTTCATGGGTTACGAAATTGCTGACGGCCTCGAGTGGTCTGAGAAAAGGCCCCTCCCCTGGCACCTTTTGGATCATGATTTTCAAAAGGGAGTACACACCTTCGTCAAACAAATCAATCATCTTTACTTAGAGCAGGATGCTTTTTGGTTCCATGATTATGAACACCATGGTTTTCAATGGGTTGACTTCTCTGATCGAGAAAGAAATGTCTTTTCATACTTGAGACGCGGAACTAAAAAAACCTTTTTGATAATCGATCACATGACAAAATGTTACCATGGCCACTATGTGATTTGGATACCAAATGTAAAAAAAGCTGTAGAAAGGCTCAATAGTGATGCGGAAATTTTTCATGGTAGTGGAAAAACAAACCCAGATCCTGTCATTATCTTTAACCAAGAGGGGAGGCCCATCGGTTTGGAAATCCGTTTGGCCCCTTTTGCGAATATGATATTTGAGGTGGATTTTGAAGGCTACTCGGGCTGAATACGAAGAACTGATTGAGACTCTTAGGGAACACGATCGTAGATACTATGTAGAGTGTAAACCCACAATAACCGATTATGAATATGACAGGCTAGTATTCAGGCTTGTAGAAATAGAAAAAGCCCACCCCGAGTGGATCGTCCCCTCTTCTCCAACACAGCGAGTGGATGAGGGTCAAACACGCGGTTTTAAACAAGCTGAGCATTTAGCTCCAATGCTCTCTTTGCAGAACACCTATTCAATAGAGGAGATTAAAGATTTCATAGATCGGGTTAAAAAGCTGACCCATCTTCCCCATCCCACATTTTCCCTCGAATTAAAAATAGATGGTGTTGCGATTGCAATCCGTTATAAGAACGGTTTTCTGCTGCAGGCTATCACGAGAGGGGATGGGAAAAAAGGGGATGATGTAACCCAAAACGTCAAAACAATTCATGCTTTACCCATGCACTTAAAAGAGAGCGATGTCCCCTCTCTTTTGGAGGTGCGCGGAGAGGTCTACTTGTCTAAAAAAGATTTCCTTTTGATGAATGAAGAGAGGCAAGAAGAGGGGCTTGAACCTTGGGCCAATCCGAGAAATGCCTGTGCAGGCTCGCTAAAACTTTTAGATGCAAAAGAGGTGTACAAACGCCATCTCAATTTGATCACTTATCAGGTAAGCTATGGGCATGAGATCCCATTGCAAAGCGCTGTCCATCCATATTTAAAAAAACACCATTTTCCTATTCTTGAATCGATGTTTTTAAAAAAGGCGCACAATATTGAAGAGATAGAAGAGTATATCCATTTTGTTGCCAAAAAAAGGCACGAGCTCCCTTTTGATATCGATGGGATTGTGATCAAGTTTGATGACACTAAGTACTACGATTCGATGGGGATGACCGGAAAATCTCCCCGCTGGGCCGTTGCATACAAATTTGCTCCAGAACAGGCGGTAACAAAAATTTTGGGGATTACGATACAAGTTGGGCGCACCGGAGTATTA
>CAYFOX010000181.1:1289-1519 GCA_964344875.1 uncultured bacterium | reverse complement strand
GAATTTGGAACTTCTTCGCCTATTTCATAAAATTTCATCTTAGCCCCATCAAATCCGATTTTGTATTCGGTAACCTCTCCGTCCCTCCATTTGGCAATTATAATGTCAGCTTCATTCTCGGTAGATTGACCATTCTCATTTTCTTTAATTCCTGACATCCAATCTCTGTGTAAAAATATTACTCCGTCTGCATCCTGCTCAAGCGATCCAGATTCCCTAAGATTGTGTAG
>CAYFOX010000181.1:0-1279 GCA_964344875.1 uncultured bacterium | reverse complement strand
ATCGATTTTATTTCTCTTTTTTAACCTAGCTACCTTTGCTTTTATATCCGAAATATCTACGCCAGTTTTGTCGCTAATAACGATTGGTAGCTCGCTTACCTCATGTGTCTTTCGGTAAAATAATTCAGTTTGCTGCTCATCAACCAGCCTGCTTCGATATATTCTCCAATATTCAATATCCGTAGCCAAGCTACTGATCCTTGCCGCTATTTGATTGTCGGTCATTTCAAGGCTTATTATCCCAACCTTATGGTTTCGTTGGGCAGCGACATATACCATTTTGCCCATAAACGCACTTTTACCAACCGACGGCCTTGCGCCTACGATATACATTCCCCCGTTTTGAAACCCGCCAGTAAGGGAATCAAGCCTCTTAAACCCGGTAGTAATTCCGCTAAGTTCCTTGTCCTTAACCTCGTCCATATGTTTGTACAAATTGACCACCAATTCATCTATTCCAACAAAGTCGTCTATGACCGCTTTTTCTTTCAATTTTTGGAGCTTTTGAGAGATAGAATCTATAGCCTCTGTTCCGTCCATTTTTCCGAGCCCAGAATGGGTTAAAATTATCATCTCCCGATTGATGTACATTTCCCTTAAAATAGCCCCGTGATATTCCAAGGAAGCGGTGCTTACAACGTGCTGGATTAGGGTGGTTACATAGTAGGCTGCGGAGTAGTTATTTAGGGTCTGAATTCCCTTACTACCCAATTTTAGGTAAACAGAGATTAGGTCTGTAGGCTCATTAGAGGCCCATAAATCGCCGATCGCCTCAAAGACGACTCGATGGTCGGGAAGGTAGAACATCTCGCCTCCAATGAGCTTATAAAGCCGTCCGTAGGCATTCTGCTCTAGCATACATGCCCCTAGTACGGTTTTTTCAAGTTCTAGGCTGTAGTGAATGTTTTCTCTTAGCATTGTTTGGGGGTTGTGGGTTATTTGTATTTTTTTAAGATTTCATCAATGTTCTTTTTTGGGGGCTCGGCTGGCTTTTTTTTCTGCGAAGAAGAGGGACGATATTTGGCGTTAAAATCTTCGGCATTTAGGAGCCAACTTGTGAACCAGGCAATCGCCGCTTTTTTACCCATCGGATACATCTGTTTTTTTTCAAGATGCAAATGGCATTTCATCAGCTCATCCAAGGCAACAGCCATAGGCTTTCCGGTTTTCATACAAATTCCCTCAAGCTGGGCCTTGTTGTCGGTTAAAAGTTTTTCAACATCGTAACACCCCAAAGTATTTTTCTCTTCTATCTCAGTATTCTCTAACAGTATATTTA
>CAYFOX010000180.1:0-1552 GCA_964344875.1 uncultured bacterium | reverse complement strand
CTTTTTGGCTAGGATGGTCATTTGCTACAAGATTGTAGGTTCCTGAAAGAGGGGTTGTCATTAAAAAGTGGTAGATGGAACCCAGGACATCCCGGTGCGCCACCCAGGCGAGTTTTTGCTGCCCTGTTCCGATGGGTCCCAAAAGACATAGGCGAGCTAGTTTGCGAAACTGATCCAACATTCCACCCCCCTGCCCTAAAACGATGCCGAATCTTAACAGGACTAAGCGGCAGTTACGATGGTTGACAAGCGTAGCAGCCCGCTCCCAATCGCTACAAAGGTCTGATAAAAATCCTTCCCCCTTAGGAGAATCCTCTTTGCAGTTTTCAGCGTCCGGTCCATAAAACCCAACAGCGGAGGTGGAGATGAGAGTTTTGGGGGGTTTATCCAAATTTAAAATTAGCTTGGTCAGTTTTTGAGTAAATTGTACCCGGCTTTGGTAAAGGAGGATTTTGCGTTGTTCGCTCCATCTTTTATCGGCAATATTTGCCCCAGCCAAATTGATATATGCATCAAAGCCCTCAAATTGATCCCTGTTTGCTTCCCCGCTTTCGTCGTTAAAAAGGATTGTTTGACTCGCCCCTAAAAGCGATTTCGAGCGCACCGCCCTAAAAATTTGATGCCCAAAAGAGGTAAGCATAAGGTCCAGAGCATGTCCAATAAAGCCATGGGACCCTAAAAGAAGAATTTTCAGGGGGTAATTGGCAGGATAACGCTTTAAAAGCTCAAGCTCTTGGCGAATAATCGTATTTTTGTCCTCAAAAATAGACCTAAGAACCTCTTGTACCCTTTTGACTCTACTTTTATAGAAAAACCATCTGTTATGGAGTTCAAACTGAATCTCATCATGAATAAGGGTTCCTTCCCCCTCTTTTTGGCAATTAACGTAGTATTCAAAATGTTTAAAAACCCCTTTATCTTGTTTGATTCTAAACAAGTTTGCTGGATCAAAATGGACTTTCATATCTGAAACAAGGGAGCGGATAAGATGTTTGAGCCGGAAGCGGATAAGCCTTTGCCCATTCTGTGCTGGTAGCAGTTCAGTCACTGTAAGACGATCATTAAGCATTACCCACCGAAAGACAGCCTCGGGATCCAAGTGGCGCTTTTGCACCTCTTTAACCGTAAAAGGCAACAGAGTTTTAAAACTTAATGTCCTCATAGAGAGCTAAATATCTCTAAAAATAGAAATTTTTTGCAACAAAGAAAAATGGCAAAAAATATTTAATTTTAGCCCCCATAAAACGATGTTTTGAGCTTTTTTACAGAAAAAAATTCTTTCCTTCCAACCCCCTTAGCATATGGAAAAATTTTGCCAAGGCTTCTAGGCTCTATCGCTCGGTATAGGTTTAATACAGGCGCTCGAGCATTGAGGAAAAGAGGTTGCTACAGAGGGTTCTTTAGCTGTCTTACGCTACAGTTTAGAAAACCTTAAATGAGATGAAATTGTTTCTTGTGCTACTATCGAACACACTCATCCCCAATGAGTTATGGAAAAATTGGGATGGTTCGTAATCCTAAAAACGATTTTGATCACCCAAAATAACTGAAG
>CAYFOX010000179.1:0-1638 GCA_964344875.1 uncultured bacterium | reverse complement strand
AAATGAAAAAATTATTTTCTGGCATAAAATCTATGTTTTCAGATGAAAGAGGAGAGGTAAGTTCAAAAAGGGTAGTAGGTATGCTTTGTGCAACATTTCTTTGTATAACACTATATCAAAATAGTTTTTCCGAAGAACACATAGCTCCATCTGCACCCCTTGTAGAAACTGTCGGCTTTTTAGCTGGTGCTTGTCTTGGATTAACCTCTGTGGACAAAATCTTCGGTAAAAAACAAGGAAAAGAAGAAGCTGAAACCAATTAATCTTAACCACTTGAAAAACAATAGATTTTTATGGCAACAAAAAAGACAGAGATTTCGGCTGGAGTCAAAATGCCGATTACATTCAAAGAATTCGCTAAAAATCCCGTAACTGGACTGATGTTTATGTGTCTTGTTGCGGTAGGATATTTGTATGTAGATGGAAAAATGAGTTACAATCGTCAAATAGAAGAACTGAAGCACACGGTTGAAATTCAAACACAAAAAATTGACCTTTTGACCGAACAATTAAGAAGGTCGGATAGTGCTTTCAGTGCCGCAACAGCTAAAATTGCTACCCTACAAGAGTATGGGCAGATTAAATGATGGAAGAAAAAATTAAAGATTTAGAAAAAAGGGTTGTCTTTTTAGAGACGATTCATTCCTATGCTTTTGGGATTATTTTAGTAGGTGCGTCAATGTATTTAATTTCAAAAATGTACGCAAAATGAGAAAACTTTTGTTTTTTTCTTTGATTATTGTTGGTTGTAAAAATCAAGATACTGGATTAGACGGAAGCAGAATAGATAGTTTGATAAAAAAAGCGGATGTGGTAATAGCCACTTCAGATAGCGTTCAAAGAGTGTCAGATTCTATAACAACAATGGTCATAGACCAAGCGACAAAGAACTTTGATAGTTTGAAAAACGAGATTGAAAGCGTAAAAAAGATTCAAAAAATACAAACTGAAAAGATTATTTATCGCATAGATACGATTTATGTTGAAAAGAAAAAGAATTTTTGGGGTAAAACAAAAACAACCACAAAAATAACTTCGGATTCAACCATAAGTAATACCTCTGACTCAACAAATGAAGAATAATGAATACAAGTAATTTATCAACAAAACTTAATCCAGCTATTATGCTGGAAACCGAAGCGATTCAATCGCTTTTCGGTATTACCACCAAGTTGCGGATGGCACATTTTTTAGGTCAATGCGCACACGAATCTGGCAATTTTACGGCTGTTCGTGAGAATTTGAATTATTCTGCTGACGGACTTCAAAAAATATTCAAAAAATATTTCCCTACACCCGAATTGGCTATGCAATATGCTAGACAACCAGAAAAGATAGCCAATAGGGTTTATGCCAATCGTATGGGAAATGGCGATGAAGCGAGTGGCGAAGGTTTCAAATTCAGAGGCAGAGGTTTTATCCAGCTCACAGGCAAGGATAATTATAGGCAATTTGACGCTATTGTTTCTGATAACATTTTGGAAAATCCTGATTTAGTAGCTACAAAATATCCTTTGACAAGTGCCGCATTTTTCTTTCAAAAGAATAATTTGTGGTCTATTTGCGACAAGGGAGATACCGAAGCAGTAGTTACGGAATTGACAAAAAGAGTAAATGGCGGTACACACGGATTACCAG
>CAYFOX010000178.1:0-1662 GCA_964344875.1 uncultured bacterium | reverse complement strand
GATGTAATTTTTATATGTATATAGATTATCCAAGCCTAAATAAAAGAGCCCAAAAACGTTTAGATAAATCAGTAAACATTTTTGGATTTAAACTAAGAGGTCTAAGGCTCATGCAGTCTTCGGATGCCTTTATTTTAAGCTACCATAAATTTATCCCCCTAAAAGCCACTAAATACCCTAAAGGGCTTGGTGGGGCGATCAATATTATGATAGCCGGTTACTACAACACACCTTATATAAGAGATCTCTATCAGTATCAATGGGTAAATGGCTCTCCTTTACAGGATAGAAGAGACATAAAAAAAGAAACTGATCTTAACTATAAAGGGAAATCCAACGATCCTTTAGTGAGGGCGGTATTACGCTTTTTGAGAGTCTATTTTGATAAAAAAGGGAAAATTACCCCAAAAGATCTGCAAAATGTACTCAAAATGGGTGTGTCAAAAGAGCAGATTTTAGGCTATCTTGGATGTGCATTTACTGTGCAGGCGAAAATTTTTCTCGCTAAAACTTTTGATTTAGAAACAGATCCAGAACTTCCCTTTGTTTATTTAGACAAGGATAGGACTAAACATAAATGAGGTGTTTGTCTTTAAAAGAAAGGGTTCCGTTTAAAGAAATCATGAATTTCGTTCTTGGGGATTATGAAAATCTTTTAGACCCCCTTTTTTGTGATCCCATTTTAGATCCCAAAGCTCAATACGATCTTTTAAAAAATTTTTCTCATCGAATTCTTACCCTTATTACACCCATGCTTCTGAATGAGCTCGACAGCTACGATCAAGAAATTTATGGTTATAAGCTGCATTCGATCCTGTTTAGAGATTTCAATCCACTTTACAATCCTTTATATAAACCTTTTCTAAAAATCCTTCTTAAGGGAGGTTGGGAAAAGACACTAGAAAAATACCCCCTTTTAAAAGAGCTATTGGACCTAAATGTTAGATATTGGGTGCAGTATGTAGGTGAGATTTTGGATCGCATCAAATCGGACATGGAACTTATAAGCCCTTTTATCGGAAAGGTGCCGCCAGATAAAAAAAAGTTCTTGAAGCGGATGGAATTGGACAAAGGGGATTTGCATAATCAGCAAAGAGCTGCGGCAATACTAACCTTCAAAACCGGAAAGGTGGTTTATAAACCTAACAGTGCTAAAATCAATCTCGCTTTTTGCGCGCTAAGCGACTGGCTTCTAAGCTACAAAGCCCCTTATGTGCCGAAAAAAGTCGATTGTCTGGATAGGGGGAACTACGCATGGTATAAATTTATAAAAAAAAGGTCTCCAAAAAAGTTGGAATCGGTCAGAAAGTACCATTACAATCTTGGAGCTCTGACCGCTTTAACAACCATTATGGGATCCACCGATTTTCACTCGGAAAATTTTTTGAAATCAGGAGTTGACCCTGTTGTAATTGATGCTGAATGTCTTCTGTCAGGAAAATTTTTGGATCAAAGATCCCATGGTATTCTCGATCGTTGTGCTTTGCGAACCGGTTTCTTTTCTTACCATATCCGTTGCTCAAAAAGCGACAAGGAAGAGGGGGGGATGGGGTTGGAATTTTCTACAGATAAAAAAAATCGAATTACTGCAGAGGGTTTTAGGAGGCTTTCCAAAAAGAATCAGCAGGCATTTTTGAACGGATTTTTAGATATGTTCTACTT
>CAYFOX010000177.1:0-1681 GCA_964344875.1 uncultured bacterium | reverse complement strand
ATCCCGTGTGATCAACGGCTCAAGTCCTAATTCCTTTGCCTCGACTCTGATTTTTTCTAAAAAAACGGGCTCGATAAAATGCTGCAACACGTAGGCCCAGAATGCTTTTTTACACCCTTCATCACCTTTTGTTTGTAATTTAGAAGATTCTAAAACCGACTCAAACCTTTCCTGGCGAAGCATCTGGTAAAAAGACTTTAGCTTCTCGAAATTCTCAAGACGCTCAAGAGTCAACGACTCCTCTTTTTTCAAGGCTTTCAGTTCCTCTTCCTTTCCTGCAATAAAGGGGGCAGATGTTCGCTGGTTAGCAACAAGATCCACAGAAAGCAAGCTTAGGATTTCTCGCTCTAAAGAGAGGATTTTATTTTGTCTATCGGTGACGGTAAATGTTTGGCTATGGTTGATGCAGCGTTTAAGAAGGTTCAATCCGGCTTGAGGTTGGGGTAGATCCTCCCCATTTTTTTGGGAGGACAACCTGAAAATGAGATCGATAGTCCCCTCTTCCATGATAGGGCGGGAAGGATGTTTTAAAGCAAACTGAGACAAGATCAGTTTTGTTTCACTCTCTGTCGATTCCTTAAGTCGTATAGGCTGAAATCGGAGGCTGAAGGCTCTATTTTTTTCCACGTATTCCGCATATTCCCTATCGGTGGTGATCCCGATCACATGTGGGAGCTCTCCTCCCTCATCCAGCATGGTTTTGAGCACATCGGCAAGCTTTTCCTCCCCTTTGGCTACCATGTGTATTTCGTCCAAAACCAAAATAATATTGTCTCTGTGGCGCCCCATTTTTTAACTAAGCGCTTTCAAAGGATGGACACTTGCCCAGCTTGGCTGCTTTTCAACCAAAATGGAGCTATTGATATAAAAAACCTTCTTGCCTTTGAGCTCAGGAATTTTTCCCTCTCCGACCGCCTTTGCAAAAGCTTTTACGGTGTGGGTCTTTCCAACTCTTGAAGGGCCTACCAGCATCGGATGCTTTCCGATTTTTAGAATATTTCCAATGGTCTGAATCACCTCTAATCGTCCGAAGTATTGTTTATTTCCTTTTATCTCATCAGCCGATAGATTTTCACATTTCGGTAAAAATGAGGGAATCGGCTCCAGCTTATCCCAAATTAGGCTCAACAAAATAAAAAATGCACTAAACATAGTGAATCCAATTTTGTATGGAGCGATCAGTAACTCCGTAAAAGTAGCCCTTAACATCGATATCGTATGTACTTTTTGGCCCGCGCTCCATTCATGCTTTGGCGGATCAAATAAATCTTGTATTCCGAAAGCTTGCACCATATTGTCAATTTGGAGGACGATACCGGCTAATAGGTCCTTGGTTTTTGTTTTTAGTGAGAAGGTGGGGGGCAAAAGGGCTTGTTGGAAAACACTGGCAAATTGCAGCTCTTTTTCAATAAAACATTTTACTTCTTCTGCAGAAATATTTGTTTTGGTTTTTTCAACGACCTTCTTAAGGGATTTTAAAAACTTTTCGGGATTTTCTATCGCCTCTTTTTCAAAATTTTTTGTGTAGTTTTGCTCAATTAGCTCTTGAGCTTTTTCTATAGAAGCAAGCTTCTCAAGGTTTGTACCCTGAGATTGAGTAAACTCGGAAGGATAAAAAATAATTGACCCGTTCATTTTCAAAAATTCCAATCAAATTAGTAAAATAAAGGAATATTCTAAC
>CAYFOX010000176.1:0-1694 GCA_964344875.1 uncultured bacterium | reverse complement strand
AATCCCAAAAAGCAAGTAAATAAATCGCAAAAAAAGGGAAAAAAATTGGGCGGTGGTGTTGGTGAAAAAAATGGAAAAAAATTGGGCGGTGTTAATCGATCTTCGCAAGATTGTTATGTATTACCGGCGTGATGAGTCAGAATTTAACCTCTAATACCCATTCATTTGGGATTTTCAAAAAGATTTAGTATGGCTAGATAATCCTGAAAAGGAAATAGAAGCAATTTGAATGTAGAGAAAACAGAGCGCCTCAAAATAAAAAAAAACCGAGGGGGTTTTTCACTAAAAAACTAACCGAGTATATCTAAGAACAAAGGTTTAAAATTCTTTGCTCTCATATATCTACTCATGATGGTGAATTTGAAGCATTTATTGCTGTTTGAATCCATTTTGAATAAATTTTTTTGTTGCTTAAATTTTAGGCTAAAACTTATGGACTGTTTACTTAAAAAGTTTCATTCCGAATACCAAAATGTGAAGAGTCTTTGATATATGACGACGCAAAATAATCCGACAGCTCCTGTATCTATAGAAAAAAACAACAAAAAATCTATGTTGTTTATAGCGTCTGCATTTGCATTTCTAATCCTAATTTGCCTCATCTATTGGTTTTTTTTTGGTCGGTTCAACCTTGTTGTTGATGACGCTTATGTAAAAGGGGATTTGAGACCAATTTCTTCAATGGTCGGTGGTACCATCACTAAAATTCACGTGCATAAAACCCAAGACGTGAATGAAGGGGATATTTTAGTTGAGCTCGATGATTCTCGAGCTAAGGTCTTACTCGAAAAGTCAAAGGCCCAGCTTCTACAAAATGTGCGACAGGTGGCTTTGTACCAAAAAAAGGTGCAAGAAATGGAGAAGAACCTTATTTACCAAAAAGCTGCATTACAATTAGCCCAAAATGAGGCAGAGCATAGGATAAATCTTGCAAAATTGGGTGCTATTCCAACTGAAGAGCTTGAAAAATCATTAGTCCATTTAAAAAACTCAGAAACACAATACCAGCTGGCAATTATCCATTTGCAAGAAGCCCAAATAAGACTTGGTGGGGGAAATATCAAAGAGCATCCTTTGATTATTGAAGCGGCTTCTATGGTGCGCGAATCGTTCCTCAATTTAAAAAATACACGAATATTGGCTCCTCATAGTGGACATATAGTGGAACTTTCTGCCCGGGTAGGAGAGGTGGTTTCTGCAGGCAAAATTTTACTAAAAATGGTTTCTATTATAGAAGATCTTCGGATAGAAGCAAACGTTTTGGAAAATGATCTAAGATACTTTTTTATTGGCCAGCCCTGTGAACTTACGTCGGAGTTCTATGGAGACAAGGTGCCCTTTACCGGTTATATCGAGGGGATTAATCTAGCTACAGGGTCAAGCTCAAGTATTTTACCTCCCGAAAACGCGGCGGGTAACTGGGTAAAAGTTTTACAACGCATTCCTGTCATCATAAAATTAAATTCAAAAAATACTATCAATCACCCCTTGATGATCGGGATGTCCATGAAGGTCCATTTCACGAAACAAACAACAAAGTTAGGCCCATTCATCAATTCTATTATAGACAAAAATTATATAAAACAAACATCGATTTATAATAATCAGCTGGACCCAATAAACGATTGGATTCAAGAGGTTATTACCACAAACCTTATAAAATCAGCGTCCGTTTCCGATGGCTGAAAAAGATC
>CAYFOX010000175.1:0-1699 GCA_964344875.1 uncultured bacterium | reverse complement strand
AATCCACTTTTAGAATTAATTGACATTAAAGCCGTTTGTAATATTGCAAAAAAATATAAAATAAAATCTGAAATCATACCTGGAATAACATCTGGTATTGGTTCTGCGATTTATTCAGGAATACCACTGACTCATAGAAAATATTCTTCATCCGTTGTATTTGTTACGGGCCACGAGGATCCGGAAAAAATAAAATCTCCAGTTAGGTGGAAAAAACTCGCAAAATCTGTTGAAACCATTGTTATTATGATGGGATTGTCTAGAATCGGAACCATATCCAAACAACTCATTGCTGGCGGCTTGTCAAAAACTACCCCGGTTGCAGTTATCCAAAAAGGAACTAATGATGATCAAAAAATACTGATAGGTAATCTTTCAAACATAGCACAAAAAATCAAGACAAATAAAAGAACACCACCATCAATTATTATAGTAGGAAACGTAGTTAAGCTCAACAAAATAATATCGTGGAGAAAATGATCCGAGGAAAAACAATTGCAATTACTCGTTCTATGGATGATGCACAAGAATTCATTGAATTGGCATCAAAAGAAAACGCAATACCGTTACCTATTCCAACTATAGAGTTAATGCCTAAGGGAGATAAAATCGTCGATGAATTCCTAAATGATGTACAGGAGTTTCAACCGGACTATTCTGTTTTTATGAGTTCAAAGGCAGTAAAACTTCTTTTTGATGTGGCAAAAAACTCTGATAAATATCAAAAACTCCAACTTGCAATAGCAAACACCATCGTTATGGCTGTTGGACCTAAAACGAAACAAGCTCTTGAAGATGAAGGAATCAAGGTATCATTTGTACCAACAAAATTTTCATCTGTGGGTGTTGGCGAACAATTTACAAAACTAAACGCAGAAGGTAAAAAAGTCATTGTTCCACGAAGCGGAGCGTCGACGGAATTTTTAGCAAAACTTCTTGAGAAAATTGGATTGATAGTCAAAGAAAATTATCTTTATGACGTTCAGGCGTTTTCAGACACAAAACAATGGGATACTTTCAAAGAATTATTCTCACAAAACAAAATCGATGGAATTGTTTTCACATCTGCCTCATCAGTAAGGGGATTCTTTGAAATAATGTCTGAACAAAAAGATTTGGTAAAGAAATTAGATAAAACTCAGATCGTAGCTATTGGGCCGTTTACTGGTGAAGAATTAAAAAAATTCAATATTGTACCAAAAATTGCAGATGTGCACACAGTTCCTGGAGCTTTTGAAGCGATGAAAAATATTTTCTCGTTAGCTTAAGCTATGTTAGCTATACCTACTCCGACCTACAACTAGTAAAAAGCGTAGAATCTATTTATAACAAAACCAAGTTTTGATTTTCATGACACAAGAAAATCTTAACATGGATTATTCAAAATACGATTTTAAAGAATCTACTGAAATGTATGTTCACTTATCAAAAAAAGGACTATCTAAAGAAGTAATTCAAGAAATCTCAAAGTTAAAAAATGAACCTCAATGGATGCTGGATTTTAGATTGCGTTCATACGAAGTTTTCATGAAAAAACCAATGCCTAACTGGGGTCCAAATTTAGCGTCAATCGATTTTCAAAATATTTACTATTATGCTAAAGCCTCGGAGAAGACGGAGAAAAACTGGGATGATGTTCCACCGGAGGTAAAACGTACCTTCGATAAACTTGGAATACCAGAAGCTGAAAAAAAGTTCC
>CAYFOX010000174.1:1469-1701 GCA_964344875.1 uncultured bacterium | reverse complement strand
CAAGAAAAGAATAGAGAAGATAATCAGACTTGGTATTGAAAAAACAAGCCATCCAAAAGACAAAAGAGTTAGTGAGCGCAAAAAGGAAAATTTTTCAATAGCGCAAACAGCAAAAATGGTCAAAAAGATCGACCATGCGGCTAAACCAAAATTCAAAAAATGAAAAATATTTAACCAGGGGTTACTACCACCAACCTGAATAAAAGCTTCTTCTGGTTCAAGAAACAAAATA
>CAYFOX010000174.1:0-1459 GCA_964344875.1 uncultured bacterium | reverse complement strand
GGCTAGTGCGATTGCTAAGATCACCAAAAAAGGGGTGTTCCATTTCAGTCCCACAGAACTAAAATTAAACAAATAAAATAAATTTTCGATAGCTAACGTGAAAACTAAAAAACTCACCCCATACGAGGGGTAGTTTTGAACCAGATTTTTCATTGTCTCTTTTGGATGGATCCACATCGAAAACCATGGGTAGAATCCCATTTTCTGTCCTTAGTTTTGTTGATTTTTGAGATGTTTGATTGAATAACCTATCAGCCAAATCAATGCAATATAATTTCATAAATTAAAGCCCCCTCTCAAACTTAAATCCTTATTAGGATCTATCCTTTTTTCTTGAAGAGCTCAGTATTCTATGTGCAATTTTTTGTAAAAAATATTATTTTATGCTTTTTTTGTTTTCGCTACTTGAGGTAACATGTCCGGTATGCTGTATTTGCTTTAAGGTTAGTAGTTCTGTCTAGCGTCCCTCTTGATTCGGAACTTTAAGGATACACGGTTATAGACTACGCATCTTGATGCTTTTAAGAGAAAATCGACACACAAAAAAAAATGTGGAATTATTTAACGAACGGAACTTCTGGTTTAGCCCTCTTTGCGACAATTTTTTTGTCTGCTACTGAATTGGTTGCAACGCCAAAAAAACCCCCCTCCATAGAGGTGAGGATGGAAAAGCACTATTTTAAAAGGCCTTGTCTCACATATGGAAAATGGAGCGGTATAAATAAGCGGCCTAAGGCAAGAATTACCTTAAGTTTTAAAAAACCGATGAAAACAAACACGCATATGAATCCCTATGGAAAGGGCAAGTAAATGCGGTTTGTAAATAAAATATTTACTTTTATTGGAATTGCTTTTTTTTCCACGGGATGTACGCCCTACAAATCCTACGACGTAAGCGTCGACTCCATTTGCACTTCTCGTGCCAAAGAAAAAAAGAATTATGTTCTACTGCCGGGAAACAAAGATACTAAAACCAGTGATTTGCAATTTCAAGAATTTGCGGGATACACCGAAAAAGCTTTGCATGCACTGGGTTTTCAGAAAGCATCGAGTATTGATACAGCAGAGGTTGCGATCCTACTTACGTATGGAATTAGCGACCCTTTATGCACTAATTATGCCTATTGTGAACCGATATATGGCCATTTTGGCAAATCCTCGTCGAGCTCCAGTACTACAATCCATTTGTTTGGAAAGTCTATTACCTACTGTGAAAATTCCGATGACACCCCCTCTTTTGGGGTTTTGGGATCCACAACACATATAGGGACGAAAATTCTATATACCAAGCATATGATGATCAGCGGAATCGATCTTGAGGAATCTAAAAAAACTGGCAAACTAGAGGATGCTCCCCAGCTCTGGTCTACAAAAGCTCAATCCCTGGGAGATGCAGAAGACCTCAGAGAAGTATTTCCCGTTTTACTTCTCGCATCCCAAAAACATCTAGCAGATAACA
>CAYFOX010000173.1:274-1718 GCA_964344875.1 uncultured bacterium | reverse complement strand
CTGGATAGGGCTAAATTTCAATAAAAATTTTTTATACAATTTTTGATAGAATTCACTATTCCGGAGAAAAATTAGAACTCTTTTGGAGGAAAGTCTATGAGGTTTTTTTGCTGGATTAGAGGTCGTCGCAGTTTAGTTTATTACTAAAAGGGTGAAGCTTTGTCATTCCAACCAATAAAAAGCTCTAACCTGCAACTCAAAGATCTTTCGACCGTTCGGATCGAAATTTTTCTATCGTAAATCCCCCCCTTTTCGATTTCATAAGGTCTGGAATCTAGACTTATATGCCCGATGAACTTCCCCTCACCCTCAATAACGCGAAACATCAAAGGAATGCTGTGACTTTTTGTTTTGATTGTTATCTGCTCGTTTTCCCTAAAAATCGATGATTTTGCCTCATCGACAGACACTTCAATAGAGGGGCATTTGGGGATATATAAGCTTATTTCATGCGCGTCCTCCTCATAGAAACCCTCGAGGGAAAAAGTGTAAATCGATGTCTTTGGATCAAAAAAGGTGTTTTGGGGAACATACAAAGCAGCCGATAGCCCCTGTTTTAAATCGAAAAAAGCCCGAGCATAAAGATCCCCTTTCTCCTTTAAATCCTTGTGGCGAACCCAAAATGCCTGACCTTTAATATGCGAAAGATCTGGAGCCAAAACCGATTCCATCCACACCTTATCAAAAATTGCTTCCTCTTCTTTCAATTCCTCCTCATGGGTTAGAGAAATTTCAATTATAGATTTTAACGGAGCACCCTTATACTGCTTAATTCCAGCAAAAGGGCCCTGATAAAAGGGAGCATCTTTGAGAACGTAAAAAGAGAGCATTTCCTCCATTTGCAGGCGTAATTGTGGGAGCGCTAAACCATACGTTACAAATAGAATTTCCACCTCGTCTTGGGAATCCAAGCGGGGTAGGGAATTAGGGGTTTCATCTAAAAGAACAGAGCGCAAAAATAAGAGAGCTCCCTCCAGTTCCAGCTTTTTTAATCCATTAAGCAAGAGACTGTAGGAATGGTGTATCCTCTCTTTTGATACCTTATCAATTACCCGATCAAATTCTTTAACAAGAAGATGGAAAATAGCTGCAAGATAGAGATTTTTTTTCCACGAAAACTGATTGTGGTCTAATAGATGAATTGCATCAGGAAATAATCCAGAGTTACTTTGATAAGCAATCAAACGTAAAAGCAGCTCTTTCCCTTCAAGCATTGTTTTTTGCTCTTTTTTTCTAAAAAGGGCCAAAACAAAAAGAGCATTTTCCAAGATAGGAGCCACAACCCCAAAATGAATCAAGCGCGTAGCTTCCTGAAAATGTCTTTCAAAAGCTCTGAGTATCAAATCGTTTTTTTGTCGCATAATCTTTGGGGATTATATCTTTTTAAGAGAAGAAAGACAACAAAACCGTAGAAAAAAGGGGCTTCATTTTGAGAGAATATTTT
>CAYFOX010000173.1:0-264 GCA_964344875.1 uncultured bacterium | reverse complement strand
TAAACAATTCCATAATGACTGGGTTCTAGGACCAAATGAATAAGCTTCAACTTTCCCTATTTAAGAAAACCCGTCTTTAAAGGTCTTTAGCCTATGAGTTTGATTGTATTTTAACACTCACAATAGTTTCCAAACCAAACCTTTTAGGTGTAAGCAGGAAAAACTTACTAATTAAAATACGATATACTTAACTAATCTACTGACCCGGAGTATAGGGTGTCCCCATACCTTGGCATGGCCCCCCCCCATTTTGGGGAAAACTAA
>CAYFOX010000172.1:0-1735 GCA_964344875.1 uncultured bacterium | reverse complement strand
TTTCGTAGTTCCCTCCAAATTGACGAACATTCAGAGGGTAAAAACCTAACTTTACCTCACAAAAAAGGAGCCGGCTTCGCCTCTAACCTTTAATCCCCCTCCGTTTCCGGTTGAACTCTCAGCAAGTCCCGATGTCGGGAGGGGGTTTTTTTGTCTTTTTCTTTTTGTAGTTTTGTAGTGCTGAGAGTTTCACAAAAGGACGATGGCACCAAAACTTGATAGACTTACATACTAAATCGCCCATCAGGGAGGGTATTCCCTTATCCAAATTGGTTCAATTAGCCGTAGTTGAACAGCAGACAAAACGGCTTGAATCCGCACTTCTTGATAAGTTAGAACAAAAGGGAACTCCAACGGCAGACGCTTGGGCTAAAAAAGCCAAAAAACGAGCCAAACAAAAGCATTTAAGCACTCTTATCGCCGAGGGACTTATTGACTATACCCAGGAGGTAAATTGGAGAAAAGGACTGTCTTTTGATGATGACCCATTATTCAAGGGATTCATTGGAATGACAAAATGTATGTCAAGCCTATCAGTCCAAAAATCCAAAGTAATTTCAAGATATTGCGGACATAGACTTTGCCCTATTTGTTCCAACATTAGGACAGGCAAAATGCTGAATCGGTTTGAAGCAACATTTAAGGAGAAATTTAATGATGCTTGGTTTGTAACCTTGACCGCCCCAAATGTTTCAGAAGACTATCTAGGTCAAGAGGTCAAAAAATACTTGGCAATCTATGACGAAATAAGGAGAACCTTACGAGCCTATTTTCAAAGGCGAAATGAAACGCATCGTCTACGAGCTTTACGAAAGCTTGAAATCACTTGGAGCAAAACAAGGGACGACTATCACCCTCATTTTCACTTAATCGTTAATGAGGAATTTATAGCAAAAGAATTTAAGAGGTTATGGCTTGACAAAGTTCCTGAAGCTTCGCCTTTGGCTCAAGATGTAAGAAAGGCAGATGAAACAAGCCAAAAAGAGCTTTTTAAGTATGTAACGAAATTCTTTACAAAAGACAAAAAGACCAACAAGCTAAAAATCTATCCCCCTAAAGTTTTATATACTATTACCAAATCCCTATACAAAGTGAGAACCTTTGGAACGATTAATTTACCCAAAGAGATTCTTGAGATAGAATCATCACCCATACAAGATGATGATGCCTTGGTGGGCATTATTGAGCCTAATGACCCCATTCTTTATACTTATGTAGGCTCACCTCATTGGAATTGGTATGAAGCAAATCCAGACTCTTTGAATGCAGATCCATTAGTTCCCGAATATGACAATAAGGAGAAAAGATTAATCCGTAATTTTTACAATTCGGGATAGGTTTTTTCCCTTTGAATCTATCTATCTATCTTTTTCTTAATTTTGTTTATCGCTCTGCAGAGGTGCAACGATAACCCGACGAATCTTCGTTTTAATTCAACTCCGCAAAAGCGGAGTTTTTTTTTGCTTTTTCGTGTCTAATCTGCATTTATTCATTGTTTTTCATTGTTTTTCTATTCTTTTACCCCACTTTTACCTCACTTTTACTGCTTTTTCTTGCTTTTTCTCTGCTTTTTCTCTGCTTTTTCTCTGCTTTTTCTCTGCTTTTTCTAAAAAAAATACCTCATTTCTTATAGTTCCTTTTGATTTTACCTCACTTTTTTTCTTTTTTTTCGTAGTTCCCGCCAAATTGACGAACATTCAGAGGGTAAAAACCTAACTTTACCTCACAAAAAAGG
>CAYFOX010000171.1:697-1758 GCA_964344875.1 uncultured bacterium | reverse complement strand
TTCATCCAAAAACAGACTTTTTTTTTTGGCCTTGAAGTCACCTGTACCGACGCCTATGCGATTTTGAGCCTGTTTTCCCTAAATCTTGTGCAGGAATATTTTGGAAGGGAGGCAGCAAAAAAAGTGGTAAAAATAAATTTCTTCCTGCTTCTCACTTTTGCCCTTATGGCCAAACTCCATCTGGCCTACTCCCCCTCCATCCACGATGAATCGCACAACGCCTTTTTTACCATTTTAAATAACTCTCCCCGCACTCTATTAGCCTCTTTTTCGGTCTTTTTCTTGGTTCAGAAGTTAGATGTAAGATTTTTTTCCAAAATCCGCGCCCATTTTTTTCCCAACTCGCTCCCCATTTCGATCTTCTCCTCCCTTATTATATCCCAAACCATCGATACCGTCTTGTTCACCTTTTTAGCCCTCTGGGGAATAGCCGGCTCTATCGGCGAAGTAATTTTTTTAAGCTTAATTATAAAATATCTGGTGATTGTCTTTATGACCCCTTTCGCCAAATTGACAAAACGACTGGTGCCAGTATGACAACCCTTACAAATACTTTCTCTTTTGAAATTCTTCACCAATCCAAAAAATCGGCTGCGCGAGTTGGGAGAATTACGACCCCCCACGGCTCCTTTTTGACCCCAGCTTTTGTGGGCGTTGGGACCAACGGCGCACTCAAAGCCCTTGGGCATGACGAGGCGATTGAGAGCGGTTTGGATCTCATGTTTGCAAACACCTACCATTTAATGGTGCAACCTGGTGAAGATACGATCGAAAAAATGGGGGGCATACACCGCTTTAGTGGCAGAAATAGACCCATCATCACCGACTCGGGCGGATTTCAAGTGTTCAGTCTAGCTTATGGCTCGGTCGCTCAAGAACTCAAAAGCCAAGGAACCAAGAAGCACGCTAATAGTGTATTAAAAATCCACGAGGAGGGGGTCAAATTCCGTTCTTACCGCGACGGAAAGACTATCCTGCTCACGCCAGAGACCTCTATTGGTGCGCAAAAAAAAATCGGCGCCGATATTATGATTTCATTTGATGAGCTACCCCCCTATCAC
>CAYFOX010000171.1:0-687 GCA_964344875.1 uncultured bacterium | reverse complement strand
GAAAATGCGCTCAAGTCCTCTTTTGAAAGAACCCATCGATGGGAAAAGCGCTCTTTAGAATTTCACAAAAACCACCCCACTGATCAAGCCCTGTATTCTGTAGTTCATGGGGGCATTGATCCTGACTTGAGAAAAAAAAGCTGCCATATTTTGTCAAAAATGGACTTTGACGGCCATGCCGTAGGGGGAAGCTTAGGAAAAAATAGGGAGGAAATGGTGGAAATGCTCAAATATACACTCCCCTGTTTACCAAAAGAGAAGCCCATCCACCTTTTAGGGATCGCAGATCTCCCCTCCCTTACCTCCTCGATCCCCTTGGGGGTCGACAGTTTCGATAGCTCTTACCCTACAAAAGCGGCACGACACGGTACGCTTTTAACAGATCAAGGGACTTTAAGGATCGTTTCGGGCGCTTATAAAGAGGATGGGCGGCCAATTGAAGAGGGTTGCCCCTGCCGTGCATGTAGAACCACATCCCGCTCCTTTTTACACCACTTATTTAAAGCCAACGAGCTCCTGGGGCTTTCCCTTGCCAGCTCCCATAACCTCTACTACATGGTGCGTTTTATGGAGAGAGTGCGTCAAAAAATTCTTCTGGATGGAATTTGAACCCTTGAGCAACCCCTCAAGTAAGAACCTTTTAAACCTATCCCCCCTGCCAAGGTATAAAATCACAAAAAAATAGAC
>CAYFOX010000170.1:1130-1761 GCA_964344875.1 uncultured bacterium | reverse complement strand
AGGTATTTTAAGAAAAAAATTGAGTATCCAAATTGTTTGGCTACAAGATCGACCACAAAGAAAATACCCATGGAAAGGGCGGCACTTGAGGGGACTGTCACTAGCCAGGAAAGGCCGATATCCTTGATCATAGTGAGGTTTAATGCTGCAAGCCCCCGTGCAAAACCCACCCCTAAAACAGCACCTACTAGACAGTGAGTAGTAGAGATAGGTAAACCTAGTTTAGATGCTACAAGAATCGTAGCAGCAGCACCAAACTCAGCACAAAAGCCCCTCGTCGGGGTAAGCTCCGTAATTTTTTTTCCGATTGTTTCGATCACCCGCCAGCCAAAAGTTGCGAGCCCTACAACGATACCTAAACCACCGAAGACTAGAAGCCAAAAGGGGATATTGGTCGCTTTAGTCAAATTTTGAGGGTCAAAGAGGATCTTAAAGACAGCAGCGATGGGACCTACTGCATTGGCAACATCGTTGGCCCCGTGTCCAAATGCGACACAGCAGGCAGATAAGATTTGAAGATAGCTCACGAGTTTTTCAACCACATTATAATCATGAGTAAGAGGGCTGCGGATATTTGTTTTTTTTCTCACTTCTCGGGTCAATGTTTTTGTTTTATCTACGAGTTTTTGAA
>CAYFOX010000170.1:0-1120 GCA_964344875.1 uncultured bacterium | reverse complement strand
GAAACTCATCACTTTCATATTGGGACGCAAAAAGCTGAGCTAGTTTTAAATTTTTCAATGCCTCCTGTAAACTGTCCAATTTTTGCTGGTGCACAGAAAGCTCCTCATGCTCATCAGAAGAGGAGGGGCGCCAAAATTGGATAAAAACATAAGCGATAAGTCCGACCGCTGCCGAGATAGAAAAAGCCCAGATATAGGCGTAGTCTCCCTCGAAGCGACCCATCAAAATAGTCGTGAAGAATGTAAATGTCACGATGAATACAAAAAACGGGAAAAGTCTTTTAGTCGCCAGGACCGGATACCTTGCAAATAGGATGAACTTTTGAACAATTTTAAAAAAACAAAACGCGGTAACGGCACTGATAATGGGTGAAATGACCCAGCTGGATGCAACGGAGCCGATGACCCCCCAGTTTATCGCATCCATCCCACCTGCCACAACGCCAAATCCGACAATAGCTCCGACGATGGCGTGAGTCGTAGAGATTGGCCAACCCTTGAGATTAGCACCCTGAAGACAGATGGAGGTAGCTAAAAGGGCCGAAATCATCCCGATGATGATTGTGTTGGGATCTGTAATGAAGTCGGTGGAGTCGATCAAACCACTTTGAATGGTTTTAGATACATGCCCTCCAAAAAAGGAGGCCCCTAAAAATTCAAAAAGGGCGGCGACAATGATCGCTTTTTTCATCGACAAAGAACCGGAGCCGACGCTAGTGCCAATCGCGTTTGCTACATCGTTAGCCCCGATGTTCCAGAGCATATAAAATCCGATCACAAGAACAAGGGCTACAAATGCAATTTCTAAATTCATTAGTTTTTATCTAGAGTTAGGAGGATTTTAAAGGATAGGCTTTCGCAAACATGCGCTATTTGACCTAAAGCTTCGATGAATTTGTTGGTTTGATAAAATAGGGTAAAATCTTTTGTTTGGGAACTCAAGGTATAAAGTTCTCTCATCAACTGTTGTCGCAGAAGATCCGATTCGTATTCTTTATGCGCCGTCTTTTCTACCATGGCGCGCACCCTTTCAAATTCAGGGCCACCAAAACTCGCCTCCAAAAGATCGGTCAACTCGAGGACGACTTTTTCGGCATCTTTGAAAACTTCAAGACATTTA
>CAYFOX010000169.1:0-1819 GCA_964344875.1 uncultured bacterium | reverse complement strand
GAGATGAAAATAACTTGCAATGGAACATTAGAGGCGAGTTCAAAAAAGTGCTCTTCGTGCATTTTCCCGTGGCGGCCATAACCTGCTATAGCACGATAAGCTGATCCACCCTCTAGGCCATTTTTTTTTGCAAACTCCAAAACCCATTCATAGAGAGCCATTCCATGATGTTTTTGAAATTCATACATATGCAGACTCAAGCAAACTCCATTCATGATCACTCCTAAAATGTAAAAAACTTAAATACGTAAATCCCAAAGATGGTGGCTAAAATACTCCCAACAACGTGCCCGATGATAATGACGGCAGTCCAGAGATATTCTTGGTTAGAAAGTAATGTTACAGTCTCTGCCGAAAAAGTAGAAAAGGTCGTTAAGCCGCCAAGAAACCCAGTCATGATAGCGAGTCGAGCTGTTTCAGGAATGAATGCATGATTTCGGGTTATGGCCATGAATAGCCCCATGAGAAATCCTCTTGAAATATTAGCAGTCAACGTACCCAAGGGAATTGTCGGGAAGATCGAGTTCATTGTTAGGCCAAACCACCATCGCAGCCAAGCTCCTAAAGTCGCTCCAATACCTATAGACATAAAAGCATATACCATGAAAATCCCCACTCTTAAATGATCTCATCTCATAAAAAGGATTTTTAGAATATCAAAACTGTCTTCTAGAGAAACGGCAAAATGGAAACTCGTTCCGAATACTCTCCTCCATGAGAAAATTTTTACGATGCTCGAATAGGAAAAATGTTTTTGCCAACTCAAGTTCATTTTAGCATTGAATGTAGATTCGATTCTGATGACAGGTGAGGAGATCTACTCAGTGAAAAGCGCTAGGTATTTCCGATCTACTTTGCTATAATTTTTTTCTTGATAATTTGTGATCTATCCTCTATCTAAGAGATCATGAAGAAAATTGTTGTTCGCAACAAAGGATTTGGCGATAATATCTGGGCAGAACCTATTGTGCGCCATTTTCTTGAAGAAGGGGAGGAGGTTCTTATCTTTACCCCTTACCCCTGCATTTTTGACCATTATCCCACTACACAGCTTCATATCAATTGTCCGGAAAAAATATTCCCCATTCAAGAGGATCTGATTGAATTGAAATTTCAAGAAAAACCCAAAATGCACTATCTAGAAGCCTTTCGGGAACAGGCCGGACTTGTCGATTTAAAGCTTACCTATCCCCGTTTGTATCTCTCCAAAAAAGAGAAAAAGAGGGAGATCAAAAAGCGTTATGCTATTTTACATCATGATCCCTACGGGATACAAAATTTATTCCGCAATACCTATGGGATTGAATGGCAACAAGTACTAGACTTCATCCGTTCTTTGGGACTGGAACCGATTCAGATCTCTAGAGAGGGTGGGAATCTCATCGCGCCTTGGGTAAAGACAAAAGATTTTCGAGAGATTATGTCTTTGATCTACAATGCCGATCTCTTTATTGGGTTAGATTCTGGTCCAAGTCATATTGCCGCTGCAATGGACATTCCCTCAGTAATTTTTTTTGGATCTGTAAATCCCTATTTCCGCCATCTGGATAACAAGAAAAAGATCTTTCTACAAAGTCCTTGCCCCTTTGCGCATTGCTATCATGAAATTCCCAATAGATTTGGTCAGCCATGCCGTCTAGTGAATATCAATGAGGCGCCTCCCTGTTGCATTCATACAACCGATCAAGTACTCGAAGCGATCGCAAAAGTTTATGGTGACCCCCTTTTGAAATCGCCTTAAGATTTTCTGGTGAGAATCTCTTTGGATCAAAAGCGATTGAAGAGACTTATAACCAGTGCGCACTGAGCCCTATTGATG
>CAYFOX010000168.1:1371-1833 GCA_964344875.1 uncultured bacterium | reverse complement strand
AATGGCAACGTCTTCAAAGAGAAGCTTTAGCCAATTTGGATCTTACACATGTTCAATTTGTTTTACTGGCTACAATCCATTCTATTGAGTCTAAAAATGAGATGCTTAGTCAGGTAAAACTCTCTTCGATAGCTAACGTAGATGCGATGATGACTTCCCATGTTTTAAGAAGTTTGGAAAAGCGCAACTTGGTGAAAAGAGAAAAAAATCCAAGCGATACCAGAGCGATGATCCTTTCCACAACTCAAGAGGGGAGAGATCTTTTAACAAAAGCTTTGAAAATTGTCGAAGAGGTGGATTCGAAATATCTAGGACGCGCAGGAGAGGATACACAAGATTTAGTCAATAAACTTAAAAAATTGACTCAGACAGCCGTCTAATTTTTTCTTGTTTTTCTATATTTGAAGGCAAACTCCAAAAGTTTGCCTTTTTTTTTATATTTTTAATCTGGTAGGAAGATCA
>CAYFOX010000168.1:0-1361 GCA_964344875.1 uncultured bacterium | reverse complement strand
CTTTCATTTTTAGGGGTCGAAGCATTGCAAAAAGGCAATTTTCAGCTGATGGGATTAAGTTCGACTTTTTATGCTCTAAATATCTGTCAGTTTCTTATCACCCTAAATGATGCGATAGCTCGGATGTTAGTGATCTTTTTTTTAAATGATCTGGTTGGTATCGCATCGGTCAATACGACACTTTTCCTGACTTCCATTGTAATTGTCGTACCCTTTCTTGTTTTTAGCATGTTGGGTGGAGCCTTAGCAGATCGTTACCCCAAGGGGATTATGATCCAGTGGCTACAACTGGTTTCGATAGCAGGGGCGGTAATGATTTGGCTATCGATGATTGAAGCGAACGGTTTTTTTGTCTATTTAGGTCTTTTTTTTATGGCATTACAGGCCGCTCTGTTTTCCCCGGCAAGGCTTGCTATTGTTCCCGAAATTGTTGAAGTAGAAAAAATCCCTCTTGCAAATAGCATTTTGACAGGATCAAATTATATAGCTCTACTTTTTGGAGCATTTGTCGCGTCTTACATGACAATTGTCACAAAAAGAGATTTCTCTACTTTGGGCCTCATTTTAGTAGCAATCAGTGTTTTTGCCGGCTTTGCCTCTATTTTCGTACGCTCCAGCCGTAGTTTCCAAGACAAAAAAATTGACTGGAATTTTATTCGAACCACCATATTCTATTTAAAAGAAACGGTCCCTATACCACATCTTTTACATGTAATCATTTATGGATCCTATTATTTATTAGCTTGCCTTTTCACCCAGTTGAATTTAATCCCTCTTGGGTACCAGGAGTTAAACATCACCGATGCTCAAACAGGGTATATTCTCCTTTTCACCTCATTGGGTTTGGGGTTAGGCTCTTTTTTTTACGGGCTCGTTTCTAAAAAAAATATAGAGGTGAGCTATGCTCTTATTGGGGGGCTTGGAACGGCTCTTTCTTACTATGGGATAGTGATTTGTCCTCATAATTTTTTTTCTGTCTCAGTTATGGGTTTTTTGATAGGAATATCGGGAGGCTTTTTTATTGTTCCGCTCAATGGCTTCATTCAAACGAGAAGCCCGGAACCTATTAGGGCTTCCATTTTAGCGGCCTCAAATACTTTAGGTTTCGTTTTTCTTCTTCTGGGAGCTGCATTTCTCGAAATCACTGCGGGGTACTTCAAATTATCAGCGCATACAAATTTTGTTATTTTAGCCACATTTACCCTTTTTATGTGGTTTTTGTTTGCGTATGAGTTCCGATATGCTCTATTTCGTCCTGTATTTGTTTTAATTATCAACCTTTTTTACCGTGTAGAAAGTAGAATATCTCCTGCAAAACAGTACACTTTTAAGGAGAACTCTTTACTTGGTCTCATGGGGCT
>CAYFOX010000167.1:316-1868 GCA_964344875.1 uncultured bacterium | reverse complement strand
CATTAGATACCGTGTTTAATAATTTCTTGGGCTCTGTCAAGGTCGCTTTTTCATTTTTTTGACCCAGGAGATTGCTAGATGCATACCAGGCAGACCCCAGAGCACAAACACCCTCTATAGGCATAGAGAGTACCTTAAGAACTGGATATCCAAAAGAACCTATCGCTTTAAATAAATCTTTTACCACTTTGGCTATTTTTAATGCTGCTTTGCCTAATCCCGAAAACTTCTTACCCTCTTTTACCTCTTTTGAAAACTGATCAACGGAAAGAACGAGGTCCTTAGGAGCCAAACCAAAATTTGCTGCATTAAAAAAATTTTTTGCCACTTCAACAACAGCAGATTGACCAGGTAAGACCTTAGTCATTTGGCAAAATGTGATAGCTGCAACTCCCCATTTACCCAGGATCCGTGGCTTATTTTCCATAAGGTCCAGAGTCTTATTCTTAAAAGATTCAGCTCTAGCTGGTTGGGAAAAAAATGTGTTTTCCTCTGTTTGCGTTGCCATTGATACAGCCATATTTTTTCCGTTTTTCAATCTATGTTGGAGAACATATTATATTATATTATCTGATTTTAGCTAGAAAAAAATCTCCCCATTAAAATAATGGGGAGTATTCAAAAAAAATATTGAATTTTTTATTAGCAAGCTTTGCTGTATACAAGATTAAAATCTTTATGCACTCTGCAGGCCTCTACATCCTCGATTTTTCGTCCGATGTAGTGGTCAGCAACAGACGAAGCTACTGCGACAGTAGCCAATCCTAGCTGAAGATTCCCCTCAGGCTTCTTCCCTTTGACCGCATGCAATAGACCTAATGAGCCTAAGGTAAATGTCGCCAAATTTTTTATGATTTTGATCGCTTGCTGCAACCCTTTTGGAGTTTTCGCAACTTCTTGACCATATTTACGGATTTCCCCTTTAGGTATAGCATTCCAAGCTTTTTTGAGATCTGCTCCGCTGCTAACGATATCAAGACCCGATTTAATGACCTCTACCTTTGTCATAAGTGGCGCGTTCTCTGAACCAGTAAAAAAAGATACCCCTTTTAAGGTGTCCCTAAAATTAGTAAAAGTTTTAGAAATATCGGAGATCAATGTGCAAATAGGAGCTTTTGCTTGGATTTTTTCCCCTAATTTGAGCCCGTTACTCACTAGATCAATCGGAGCTAAGCTCTTATCTATAGCTTCAAAATTTTTCCCTAAGTAATTGTGCAAAAACCCACCTTCTCTAATTAGGTTGAACTGAGAAAGCAAAGCGGAGAATATGCTGAAGACTTTAGCAGCCAATCTTGGTTTCTCTTTAGGCAAAGACCAAACGTGTGAGCCAAGAGAACAGTTGATAGGCGGTTCAATAACCGCACTCTTTGGATCATCGATTTTAACCATCATTATTGTTGTCAAACTCATAACATTTCCTTTAGTGTTAAACAATTGATTTTTTTAGGTTTTTCTTTTGAGAATAGATGAAATAATCGGAAAAAATTTCTGATAAACTCCAAGCCAATTTTACAAAACGGTTTTCTACACGCTCTTTCAAACAGATCTTTAG
>CAYFOX010000167.1:0-306 GCA_964344875.1 uncultured bacterium | reverse complement strand
AATGTTCATCACGCCTACAGCATTTTGGTAAAGATGGATGCGCTGCCAATCAAGGATATGCGGATTGTCGGTTTTTGGGGTTTTGAAGGAGATTTCGGTTCTGTGGACCAGCGATGCGGTTTCTGCAAAAATATCGATTGCTTTCGCAGTGGAAGCACTGGGAGACCAGCTCGTCAAGTCCAAATCATTCGACAATGCTATCACACTGACAACCCGCCCTAAAACAGATGCAATTCGTTTGAATATAGTTGTAGAGGCCGATTGTTTTGAGCATTTTTTTATCTCTTTAAATGAAGCTTGGGCGGT
>CAYFOX010000166.1:0-1900 GCA_964344875.1 uncultured bacterium | reverse complement strand
GATTAAACTTGTTGAGCTCTTTAAAAGCATGTAATAAAAATCAATATAATCTTGCCGTTAAAAAACCCCTTTTTCAAGGATATCCCATGCATATTTCCCCCCTTTTTTCAAATTCCTATACACAGCACTTGAATAGCGAAGATCAGACTGAGGAGTCTTTTTCAGCCGGAACTAAAAGAGGATTAGATGTTTCCTTGGTCCCTTCTCAAGAGACAATATTACAAAAAAGGGCTCGTCATCAACCGAAAGATTGGATTTTCTTAAGTAGTAAGGATGTGCATAAGCTACGACGGGGTCGAGACGAGAAAAGAATCAGTCAGATTCTTAACGAACTGGATTTTTTTATGGATAACATCCCTAAAAAACTCAGCGATGCTTTTCTTCAAAACTTCCATCCAGTTTTGAAAAAAATCCCTGATTGGCGTATCAGGCGGGAGTTTTTTTGTCTTGCAGCAGATCGCTATAAACCGGTTGCATCTGGAAATCTAAAGGCTACACTTTCCAAAGTTGCCTCTGCAGTAGAGCCTGTGCTCTTCAGAGAAAAAAAAGGGATCTGTATCACGGTTGCCAAAATGTTTTTTACGGAACCTTTAGAAGGTCTTGAAAGCCTGTCTCTAAGCTATCAAATCCTCACATCCCATTTACGAAATGATCGTCTAAGGCTAGAGGTGATCGAAATTTTACAGTCTCTTCCGATCCAAAAACGGGATGACTATGCCACTTTTTTTTTAGAATTCCCTGAGGATTTTAAAGAAGACCCAAGCCTTTTTGTCCCTTTTATCCATGAGCTGGAATTCGAAGATTTCAACCATCTGCTTAAAGGGTCCTCAAAAAACAGTCGAAGGGCTTTTTTAGCAACAGAATTGAAAAAACCAGAGATCCGTGGGCTAGAGCTGTTGTTGAGCTCCCCTCAAGAAACCGTGGAACGCTATCATGCTTGGTTTGATGCATTTAGTCAACCCAGGTATAGATACGACTCCTATTTTTTTTTAATGGTTGCGGATGTAATCAAAAACTTAGACTACTTCGAGGCAAATACCAAAACCTACAAAAAACATAGTGAAAAATTCATCTGTTATGTAAGACACATCTCTCGCCTCTCTTTTGATTACAGAATGATGCATGGTCTACATTTGACTACCGATTTTTTAGAGAAGAGAGGTCCTTTCTGGCAACCGCTTTTTGATTTTTTGAAACTGTATGAAAAAAATAGTTCTTCACAACTCAACGAGCCCTTTTTGCATGACCTTGAAATTCTTGCCCAAGATTTAGTGGAAGAGGTCATCACATCTGGAGATGAAGATTTGTTGGAATCGATTCTAAGTCTTCAGGAAACTCTACGTTTTTATCGAGGTCCTCACACCTCATGCCCGGTAAAAATTTCCTCCAAGTATCCAGGTTTAGCCGATTTAAAAAGAGACGGATTTTCCCTTATGAGCTCCTCATCCAGTCTGATTCTCTCCGCCGATACCCCTTTTTCTTTTCCAAAAAAGCTGCTAGATCTCCTCCTTTTTGAAAGAGTTTTTGAAATCCCCTCTTTCCAAATCAAATTTCTCTCTCTACCCACCTCTTCCATCTTAGACGAGGTGGATATTCCCATAACAATCGACCAAGGTGGGCCAAAAAGGCAATGCATCGATCTTTTAACCCGTTCCCTTTTTAACCCACATAGCAACCATTTCCAACTCGATTCCGCAGAAATGTTTATCTTAAAAAAAGATCAAGACCTTTTAGCAAAAGACTACCTACAATTGGGTCTGTGGATTCGACTCCACCAAGAACTGGGGCTATCGCTTGCAGTAGAACTCCCTCCTCTTTTTCCGTTTTATCTCAAACATGCTCCCCAATTCGGTAGGGCTCTCACTAGAGAAAACCTGATGAAACTGGATATTGCTATCTA
>CAYFOX010000165.1:0-1917 GCA_964344875.1 uncultured bacterium | reverse complement strand
GAGTAAGCTTTTGGACGCAAAATAGGGTAAGCTTAAAAAAGTAGACGCTTTTGCGTCTATAAAACCACTCTACTCAATCTTTCAATTTTTTTGGAAAAGAATTTTCCGTTGGTTCTATCGTATGTTTAAAAAATTATTCTTAGGGGGACTCGCGGTACAGGATTATGGTAATATTGGATCAGGGTATCGAAAATACTTTGAATTACAGTCAAAACGAAATATTTTTCCGCCCCTTTGTAAAAATCTAACTGGGTGTTTCTTTGATATTTTTTCAATCGTAGATTTTCAATTACCTCACCAATCCCCTTTTTGAGATCACTTGAACAAAATAGACCCGTATCAAGTACATAAGCTCGTATATGCAAAAAGCGTAACGGGTAGGAGATCACGGTTTTAAATAGACAAATCAAAACTGCATGCATGGGGTGAAATTTTCGTATCTCTTTGTCCTGTGAGGTAAATAGCACGTAGCGTAATAGAGTTGTCGTTTTTATATCTAAAATTTCGCTGAATTGATGCAAACAGTAAAGATTAAGATAGCTTTTGGCGATTTGAGTGTAGGTGAGTGACTTAAGCCAGGTTGAGGAAAATAGATAAGAATAGCTTAGTGAGTAACGGATGGTGTGTTTAAATGGGCCTGAGATAAACCATTCGAAAACTTTTTTGATCCGCTGATGGTTTGTTGTCGAAAAAGTGTTTTTAAAAAACGCCTCAGATTGGTCTATAGTGGGTAAAAGAAACCCTTTTTGGATGATTTCATAGACTGAGCAGGCAGCGAGACATTTTAGATAATTTAGGGGTCGTGGCAGAGGTAAGTCGAGAACATCTGATGTATTCAAAAGATTAACAAGACTCATGCTGTTCCCTTAGGGTGATCAAATTGATGGGTATATTAAAGATTGTGTTAATTTTTAAAAAGTCTAATTGTGGATCTTTTACACTTACTTAGGGTTTTGGGTGGAACAGATCAAAAGTGGACTTAATGTGCTCTTTGGAAAGATGGGTATAACGATTAGTGGTACGTATATCGCTATGCCCTAAAAGCTCTTGTATAGTGCGTAAATCGGCTCCGCCTTGCAACAAATGGGTCGCAAAACTATGGCGTAAAAGGTGGGTGTAGATATTTTTCTCCAGACCGCTTTTTTGCGCTATTTTTTTGATGATCTTTAGAATTTGCTCTCTAGTAAGTGGCTTGCCTCGTGCTATAAAAAGATAGGGATTGCTGTCCTCTCTTTGTTGAAGATAAAGGTCTATTGCCTCAAGAGCTAGAGGAGCAATCGGCACAATTCGCTCCTTCCCTCCTTTCCCCTTAATCCTTATCGCCCCCTCTTTCACATCATAAATTGTGAGTTGGGATGCTTCTGAGGCTCGCAATCCACTGGCATATACGGTAAGAATAAGAGCTTTCTCTAGTGGGTTTTGACAAGTTTTAATGAGAATCTCTACCTCTTCAATAGTCAAAGGGCGCACCAATTGGACCCCTTTTTTTGGCGGATCTACATGTGCAGCAGGGTTTTTCTGGATAGCACCCTCTTTCAATAGAAAGTGGTAGAATCTTCTTAAAACAACGATTTGGCGCTGTTGTGTGGCTACGCTAAAATTTTTTTCCAAGGTTTTGACAAATCGAAAAATATCCTGCTTAGTCCCCTTCTCAATCGGTTGCGGATCGAGGAAAAGGGAAAATTTTTCTAGATCTCTTGTGTAGCTAAGGATGGTATTGGGAGAAAGGCCTCGCTCAGCTACCAAGTAATCCAAAAAACGACTTTTCCAATCCATTAGCTTGAAAATAACAAAAAAGAAAAGATAAAGGCAACCTTGTCTTTAGACATGTAAACCGAGATAGAGACCTTAAACGAACCTAAGAAGCGGCCTTAACTAAAGAAAGATGATCCGTCTGCTGATGATTGGCTTCAACTA
>CAYFOX010000164.1:0-1921 GCA_964344875.1 uncultured bacterium | reverse complement strand
CTCTAAAGGCAAAAATTTCCTCTAAGCGGGGTTTGACTAAAAATGGCTCCACCATTCGTCCTAAAAATCCAAAAGGGAGTTTATAGTGAACGATGTCCACCATTTTCACACGATTCCCCTCTTGCGTAAAAAAGTGTTTATGGTGCCAAAAAGCATAAGGGCCGAACCTTTGCTCATCTACAAAAATTTTTAATGGCTCCACGTGGCTAATTTCGGTCACCCAGTGAACCTTGAAAAAAGGGAAAGGGCGCACTGTATACTCTATGATTTGACCTGCAAACATCTCCTTACTCAAAGAGCGATCTAAAATATGAAAATCGAGATTCTCTGGGGTAATTACTGCCAAATTATCGGGCGAAGAAAAAAAATCCCAAGCCGTTTGTAAATTTGTATTAAGCCATGTAGTTTTAATCAAACAGTGCATACCATCCTCTTCGTTTTTTTTAGCATACAACAAAAAATATTTTTTAAACGCTTTGACAGGAAAAGAGCGCTTATCTAATTTTCTTTTAATGAATTTTGGAGAAAATAATGATCGGAACTTTTTTGTTTTTTTCGTTTCTTGTAGCAACTAACCCAAATATAGCTGACAACTTAAACTACCCTATGAAAGAGGGTCTCTACCAAGTGCAAACCCAAACGGTAGCTACCCCCCGCTATCCTAACGGAAAGACCGAGACAGGAAATAGGATAGTGCATAATGATTCAATCGGACAAAAATGGATTACAAATACATCATTGATGCATACAGACGCTAATAACCATTCCTTCATTATGGCTACCACCTATGAAAGCACTATTTTTAAGGACTTTAAAGGTGACCAGAGGATCTTCCAAGTCGGCACCCAGGGTGACTATACGTTTGGAACTGTGACAATCCAAAAAGACGGCAGCTTTGAGATGGATCTTGAGGGTTTGTCGAACGCACTAGGTACGATGACCAAATCCAAGGTAGTGTATACAGCTACCAAAAAAGGATACGACTCTGTGCAGACCTACTACGACGAGGCAAATAAAAAATGGCTTCCTCTGCGTAAAAGCACTTTCACCTTTATATCTCAATCCTCAAATTAGATCTTTGCCCCCCATCTTCAGGGGGGGACTTAACCTATCCAGTTACCCTTAAATACCTTGTATTGTTGTTGCTTAAAAATCCGTTTTGTCATGGATACCTTTGCAAAATGGAATAAATAACCTGTTTAAAAAGCAGTGGGTTTGTAAATGCCCCCTTCTGCCTATTTTGAAAGTACAAAAAAATAATTTTAACGGTTTGACATGAATCATGAGGTTCTCTAATTTCCATTTAAGGATTTAGGAGATATTAATGATCGGAACTTTATTGTTTTTTTCTTTTCTTGTAGCTAGCGACCCAAAAATGGTCGATAGCTTGAATACCCCTATGAAGGAGGGTGTCTACCAATTGCAATCCCAAACTGTAGCGACCCCACGTTATCCAAACGGAATGACCGAGACAGGCACAAGAAAAGTAATAAATGAGGACCTAGGACAAAAATGGATTACAAACACAACATTAGCCTATACCGATAGTAATAATCAGTCGTATAGAAAAGCTGTAACCTATGAAACTATCTTTTTCAAAGACTTTAATGGTGAGCAAAAATTCTTCAAGATAGGCTCTCAAGGGAGTTATGGCCTTGGAACTGTAACCATCCAAAAGGATGGTAGTTTTATTCAAGAAACCGAAGCGATGTCCAATAGTATTGGAAAAATGGTAAAATCAAAAGTGGTAATTACCCCTACAAAAAAAGGGTACGACTCGGTCCAGACATACTACGATGAGGGAACTAAAAAGTGGGTTCCTTTGCGCACTACTACCTACACTTATATGCCCAAATCTTTAAACTAGCCCCCTCCCTCCTTTGCAAGGAGGGAAAAATTCCACATACAAAAAGGGTGTCAC
>CAYFOX010000163.1:263-1938 GCA_964344875.1 uncultured bacterium | reverse complement strand
AGCAGGAACTCATCGCCTCTCGAACATTCTGATTTTCAACAAGATAAAAAAAGCGATCCTGCGTGCAATTACTAAGCCCTTTCCATCCAAAAAAGGGGTCCTGTTCAGTTGCAATATTCACTTCGGCCCACTGAACGGTTTTAGGAAGAGCAATATGTTTTACCTTTTTAAACGTTTCTTTTGATAAAGCCCCCACATCTATCCAATCAAAACCCTCTTTTTCAAGAAATTTCTCGAACGTTTCTGTCCACCTTCTTTTGAGTTTAATCCCGTTGTGGTTCCACAGGAATTCCTGTTGATACCAATCCCCAAAAGCATGCATCCCCTCAAGGTGGAAATTCTGTAGAGGTGGGCTACCGTTTCTTTTTCCAAAAAAACGCACCCCTCCCCGATCCAAAAGCTCCATTTTATCGATGGAAAAGTCCCCTAGATTTTGCCAAGAAGGCTCTTTATCTTTAGAAATAAACAGGCTGTCTTCGATCTCAAGAAGGCAAACCTGGTTCTCTAAAATCTCTTCAAGCTTTTTTTTGAGCCTTTTTTTTCCCTTGTGCTCTAAAAACGCTTCGGCATTCTTTTTTTCCATGGTAAAAGAGGAAATTCTGTTGTTTTGGCAAAAACGGATCATGTGCTCTTTAAGCGGCCCGAAGTACCCCTCGCCAAGGAGAAAAGGGGCGTAGACATCGGCATAAAATCCGTAGGGGCACCCCCCCGCATGGGGAATAAAGGCCTTTGCTCCTACCATTAGTTCGATCGATGCAGCCAAAAGCTGCCCTAAGAAATGGTCTTGACTTGTGTACATAAATGAGAAGAGGATAGCACACATTCAATTATGAAGAAAGGGCTATACCCTCTTTGATTAAAGAATGGTTAAAAAGGGTTTTTTGAAGCAAATCTACTCATCTATGATATTTTTTAATTTTTCGACAATCGGTTCTTGAATCTGTTGCGTTTTCACTTCCAAAATTTGTTTACGCATGGCTTCAACTTGTGCACGTAAAACCTCAGGTAAATTTTCTACAGCCAGTAGGTCCTGAATCGCCCATAAAGACTCTTTAAAAAGCCCTTTTTTAAAACAGATTTCTGCATAAATCGCCAAAACTCCGTAGTCTTCTATCCAGTGATCTGTAAGCTGGAAATTTCCCCTTTTGGGAAGCAATAGCGCTTTTGTGGCCAAATCATATCCCTCATCCAGCCGGTTTTGACTGAGTAAAATATGCAAAATGTAGAAAAGGGGCTCGATTCGGGTGGGTAAAAACGTATAAGCTTTCATAAAGCTGGCTAAGATCAAATTCTCATCCATTCGCAACTGTTGGTAAAGCCTTGCGATACCGTAAAGGGACAAAAATACCTCATCAGGATCCCCCTCATGCGGATAAGCTGCCCTTTGCTTGAACCAGCTGAGCGCCTCCTCCCATCTTCTCCCTGTTTCACAGGTAGTGGCAAGGTAGTAGAGGTATCTGCGATTTTTTGGCTCTTTGTTAAGACCCGACTTCAGCACCTGGATATCTTTTTCTATCCTTAGAGGATCTTGAGATCTAGCTCCCCCTCCAAGATAGTTATAAGATATTTTATCCATCACATCCCCACTTGTAGGGAAATCGCAACAAATATATTCATGCAGTACGCCCAACCATTTCCAGGGTAATTTGGCATTCACCAATCGGGGGATGAGCCC
>CAYFOX010000163.1:0-253 GCA_964344875.1 uncultured bacterium | reverse complement strand
TGATCGTATCGTCAGCATCCATGAAGAGGATATAGTCCCCTTTGGATTTGGCAAGCTCTAATGCCTCTTGCCGATTGTAGGCAAAATCGACCCAAGGTCTTTGATGCAATTCTCCGGGTTTATCCTTGAAAAATTTTTGGATTACTTCGATCGTTTTATCGGTTGAGCCCGTATCAACAATGACCCAGTAGTCGATAAAATCTTGAATAGATCCCAGAGATCTTTCTATGACTTTTTCTTCGTTCTTTACAAT
>CAYFOX010000162.1:0-1938 GCA_964344875.1 uncultured bacterium | reverse complement strand
CTTTACCCTCGTGTAAAATAAGACCTTTTACAGGAGTCTTTGTCGCCTCTACAATAAAAGATCCGATTGTTCCGGTATCCCCGATTTGCCCCCCTTTTTCAGCATAAAATGGGGTCTCACTGAGAATCACTGCCCCTTTTTGCCCCTCTAGAAGGGTGTCCACAAACTGACCATTCACCAAAAGCCCCGTCACGGTGGCCTTAGTGGAAAGGGTTTCAAAACCCAAAAACTCGCTGGGGCCATGTTTTTCTACGAATTCAAGTAGAGGTTCCATCGAGATTTGCTCTTTGACCTCAAACCCTTTTCTGGAGATCTCTTTTGCCCGCTCTTCCTCTTTAAGATAGCCTGCAGTGTCAATCTGGATCGACATGTCTTTAGCCATCAAAGCAAGTTCATCAAAAGGGATTCCGTAGGTGTCTTTCAACTTGAAAGCAACCTCCCCATCGAGAATATTTTTAGGTTTAGCCTCTTCAAAAGCTTTTTGTAGAAGTCCGCCGCTTTTTTTCAGAGTCCTTAGGAAGGCCTCCTCTTCATTAAGAATCATCTCCTCAATGACAGCTTGCTGCGTTTTGAGTTCAGGGTAGGTGGAACCCATTTGGGAAATTAAGGGCAAAACCATTTTGTGCAAAAAGGGCTCCTCTTTTCCCAAACGGCGACCAAATTGCACCGCACGGCGTAAGATTTTTCTTAAAACATATCCGCGATCGACATTACTTAGAATAGCCCCATCGCCGATTGCAAAAGAAAGGGAGCGGATATGATCAGCTATCACATGGAAAGCCACTCGATTCTCCTCATAGCTTTTGCCCAGTAAGGTTTCGGCATCACGGATAAGGCTTTTAAAAAGGTCGATTTCGAAGACGTTATCCACACCCTGTTTAAGCGCTGCGATCCTCTCGAGCCCCATCCCTGTATCAATAGAAGGACGCTTCAGAGGAGTTTGCCCGTGGGGGCCCTTATCAAACTGCATAAATACGCAATTCCAAAATTCCAAGTAGCGCTCGCCAGACTCATCTTCGTAAGGGTTTTTGGCTGAAGAAAACCTTTCGCCCCTATCAAAGAGAAGCTCAGTGCAAGGGCCACAAGGACCTGTGTCGCCCATTGCCCAAAAATTTTGCTTAGCTCCAAATCGGACAATCTGATTTTCGGGGAGGTGACTTTTCCAAAGCTCAAAAGCCTCATCATCGGTCTCAAAAACCGACACGTAGATTTTCTTGGGGTCGAGTTGGAAAACCTCCGTAGAGACTTCCCAAGCAAATTGGATCGCCTCTTTTTTAAAATAATCGCCAAAAGAAAAATTCCCCAGCATCTCAAAAAAAGTCAAATGGCGGGAGGTGTAACCAACATCATCAAGGTCATTGTGTTTCCCTCCGGCGCGGATACATTTTTGAGAGGTAGTGGCACGTGAATAGTCCCGTTTTTCTTTGCCTAAAAAGATATCTTTGAACTGGTTCATTCCGGCGTTGGCAAACAAAAGGGTGGGATCGTCTTGCGGTATCACAGGGGATGAGGGGACGTGTATGTGCCCTTTTTCGACAAAATAATGAATAAATTTTTCTCTTATCTGCGATACATTCATAGTTTTACCTTGCACAGATTGACTTCTAGCGTTAAAAATAAATCAAATTGCAGGTAAAAGCAAGGGGTATTATGGCGCTGGACTCGGGAGTTTTTTTATCAAGCTTCGCAAAATCTATTCGAGCTCTTTCCATAGATATGGTTGAAAATGCGAAATCGGGACATCCAGGAGCACCCTTGGGTCTTGCCGATGTTATGGCCTATCTTTTCAAAGAATTTCTGAACTATTCACCCGATGATCCCCGCTGGTTGGGACGAGATCGATTTGTGCTGTCAGCTGGCCACGCGTCTGCGATGCTCTACTCAACCCTTTTTTTAACAGGATATAAATTCACCCTCGACGATCTTAAAAAATTCCGC
>CAYFOX010000161.1:0-1941 GCA_964344875.1 uncultured bacterium | reverse complement strand
AACTCACCCGGTCTTGTTGATTAAGATAGTCTAAAAACGGGGTGGACTGGGGAAGTCTTAGGTAAATCGGATGAAGAGCAATTGAGGAGATGGCCGAATAAGGGGAGCTTTCATAAGCGGTGTCCGAGATAGGGAGTAGTTGAATCACTCTTAATTTGAGGTTGCTTGTCCAGTCGATCAGCTGTTTGAGATCCTCCAGATCCCCAATACCCTGGCTTTTGTGAGACCTTAAAAAGGAGATAGGTGTTGCGACTCCAATCATCTTTTGTCAAACGCGTTAAAAAGGGAAGTGCGTGGTAAATTTTTCTCTTCAAAGGCGCCCTGGGGGGCGCTTTGTCCCGAACTGAAGGCTTCAAGCCAGGCCCTTGCCTGTCGGGAAAGAAGAACCATCTCTTCAAAAACGATTTTAGTTGTTGCTATAGATAAGGGGATATAACTGAAGAGAACAAGATACCCTTTTTTTTCCACATATCCAAAATGCCCCCCTTTAGGACGAAAGGTGTGATTCGATTTTAAGGCAGCTTTTAAAACCTCCTCCCTGCGTATCCCCTGATAAAGCTGTTCAAGCGGTATGATAAGGCAAAATGCCTCTTTGAAAGAGTGGAATTCCAATTGCATTTTTATTGTGCGATCCAAAACAAAGCGTACGGCTCTATTTTTATCAATAGACAGCTCCAAACCAAGCAACTCGGACAGTTCATCGACCAGTTGGGTAAAGTTCATTCTTCCTCCTCCTCGTCCATCTCCTCAATCTGTTCGTCAAGTTCGCTAATACACTCTATGAGCGCTTGCAAAAGATCCTGCCGTTGTTTCTCGTTTTTGAAAAGGCGGGGGGAAACATACCTTAAAGAATCACGGTAATTTGAGAAGATAATCATCTGGGCTATAAGGGAATCACTGATTTTCAGCTGTGCGGCGAGTTGAAGCACTCTCCCTACACTAGGATATTTTTCAGCTAATAGCTGGATAAATATTTTGGCTAAAGTTTCAAAGTTGATCTCTTCAGGTTTGGGTTCGCCATAACGCCCAAATTGCCTTTCAAGAAAATTCATACGCCCCATGAAAAATAGATAAACTCCCAAAATCGCCTGCATCGTACGCGTCTCGGCGAAAAGCTTTTGCAGTTCCAAAGGATCCATCGACGGGCCTTTGGATTTTATATCAGAACCCAATGAATGCAAAAGAAACGCTATTACCGACTTCATCTGTTCATAGGGGAATTTTTTCACCAAATCCTCAAAAACCCTGAGAGGCTCCTGCTCGGTTCCTGTGACCCACTTGTAAAGATCTCTTAATCCTGTGGCATTTCCCAGCCCCTTTTCAGAAAATTCCCTTGCTTCTTGTGAAATGTTTTTTCCAATCAGAATCTCTCGCTCAAAATTCTTTTGCAAAAGCGCTTTTGCCTCAAGAAGCTTAGCAAAAAGAGCATTCGACTCTTTGGTAATTCTTAATAAAAACTCGATAGCTTCGTCTACAAGATAAGCATCGGGATAGCTGGCAAATAATTTTTCTAAAATCGTTTCTATGGAATCTTCAGCAGATATGATTAGGCTGAGTGCTATCAAAGCACGAATATTGAATTCGGGATTTTTCCTGGAGAATTCTTCGGCTACCTGCGAGATCTCTTCAACGATCTGTAGGTCCACCTCTTTTTCTTTGGTCTCGCTCGACTCCTCTTTCTTCGGATTGCGTAGTCGTTTAGCGAGCTCCTGAGCGCGATTGTTGGCTGCTAGGGGATTGAAAGCGGCTGTTTCACACCACTCCTGGAACTCTTCATCGGAGGCCTCAATCATGACCTCTTCGGCTAGTAGAGCAGAATTTTCTTGAGCCTGTTGTTGCTGGCGAATTTTTTGCGCCGCATCCCCGGTAGCGTTGATACCGTGTACTCGATCCTCTGACAAATGTTTTCTCGCTCTTTTTTTCTGACATATAGAAAAAAAG
>CAYFOX010000160.1:1722-1969 GCA_964344875.1 uncultured bacterium | reverse complement strand
TTTTTTATCCCTTGATCTATTCTCATCAGCTTTATGAAAGCACAAAATCAACAATCCATCCCTATTTGGGGAGGAATCGCATTGGTAGCGGGCACTTGTATCGGAGGAGGGATGTTGGCCCTACCTGTCGAGACGGCTGAGGCCGGGTTTTTACCCGCTTTTGTGGGTCTTTTTATTGCCTGGATCTACATGTTATTGACAGGTCTTTTACTGGTAGAGGCCACTTTGTGGGTTAAAAAACCCCATC
>CAYFOX010000160.1:0-1712 GCA_964344875.1 uncultured bacterium | reverse complement strand
GATTAGGCTCTTTGGTAGCCTACGTGACTGCTGGAGCCCCTTTGATCGGTAAATTTTTAAAATATTCTTTTGGTTTTATAGTTTCACCCGGTGCGTCTCTTTTGATTTTCTCCATTTTATTTGGGGCGATTTTTCTTTTTAAGGAAAACAAAGTCTCTAAATTGAATCATTACCTGGTTTTAGGGCTGATTATAAGCTTCGCTCTTATTTTGGTGATAGGGGGGAGTTCTTTCAAATCTTTGCCCTTAAAAGCAGACTTTTCAAAAATTCCTTTTACGCCATCTTGTTCTTCCTGACTTAACTTTGATTTTGACCACTTTCAGTTACCAAATTATGGTTCCTAGCCTTGTGGAACTTTTGCATAAAGACAGGCGCTCCCTATTTAAAGCGGTTTTTTTAGGCTCACTGATCCCGCTCTTGGTTTATCTTGCCTATGAGACTGTGGTTCTAGGAATCGTCCCTTACGAGGGGGAAATGGGGCTTAAATATGCTTTAAGTAAGGGATTGTCCTCCACTGAGGTTTTATACTTTCATACCCAATCCAGTCTACTAGCACCGATTGTGGATACCTTCGCATTCCTCTCCCTTGGCACCTCTTTTATTGGTATTGGTTTTGGATTAGTGGGATTTTTAAGAGATTTATTTTCTTTGAAAGAAACTAAGCATACGCTTTTTGGGATCACTTTTTTAATCCTCTCGGTGACCCTATTTTTGTGTTATTCGATACCGAATGCTTTTCTTACTGCTTTGGATTTGACCGGGGGGTACGGGGATACCTGGTTAAGCGGTCTCATTCCGATTGGCATGTGCTGGGTAGGCAGGTACATTCAAGGGATTCGAGAGGGTTCGTCCGCCTTGATGAAAAAATGGGTTCTCATTCTCTTGAGCTCTTTTTCTTTTTATGTAATCTACATCCAAAGTTTGAAGCTTATTCAGGGATAAAAAAAGGGGGCTTACCAAAGCCACCCATAAAAATTTGTGATTTATACTGCTTAACTGAACCTGGCTAGCGCTTCCTGAATCTTTTCCGGATAATTTTGGGCTGAGATAAAATCGATCAATGACATTCTTACGCGCTCCGTTTGCACCGATAAATTACGGTAATTGTTTGGGAGGCGATCAAAACGCAGCGGAAAACATTCTCTGGACTGAATTGGGTCAACAAAAAAGTTATTTTCACGCACTAAGTGTCCGAAGCTTTTAAAAAGGGGTTCGATTTCTACACTCATTCTTAGACGGTCTGCGCGATTTTCTATTGCTTTAATAGCGTAAAACTTTAAAGCAAGCAGGTGATATTTCTGTATAGTACTCTCAAAAAAGGGCAAATCGGGTTGGGTACTCATTCTATTTTTCAGGACTAAGGTTTTTTCCCGCACCTTATAAAGAATCTGTTGGAAAATTTTTTGGCAGAACGGGCTTAAAGCGGAATTCGCATCAAGCTCTTTTATCGATAATTCCGACTGATCAAGAATCTTCTTTAGTCTCGATTCCTCTTTTTTGCAGGCTTGGATTTTTGCGACAAAAGGGTAGACTATTCGTCGATAAAGATCAGTAGTTGCCACGGCATTTCCCATTACCAATAGGGGAGCTAGACGTGGGGATGATCTCATGATATACACTGAATTGAGTGAAGATAGCACAAAAAGAGAGAGGGAACCGATGACAAAAAGTGCTAACTTTTTGATTCGATCCATTCTGCATGAGCGTAGCCG
>CAYFOX010000159.1:0-1985 GCA_964344875.1 uncultured bacterium | reverse complement strand
CCTCTACACAAATACACTCTTGTCCATCGCTTCACTAGCCGTTGGTTTTCTCAAAAAAACGGATCAAATCCCAAGATTGAGCCCTACAAAAAGGGCGATTTCCCATGGATGTACATGGGGAACAAATCTCTACATCCTGGCTCAGCTTGCTTCTTTCCTTTATGCATTAAGCCAAATGCGTTTTGAGATTACTATTCTCGATCAAAACCCAAAAGTTGAGTTCTCTTGGTGAGATTCTAAACAAACCGGATAGCTCTTTTTTTAAGACAAATACAGATTTTTTCGCTTAAAAATCTTTTTGACTGTATGTGTCTTTTAATGAGGAGACTTATTGACCATATGCACAAAAAAACGGTTCTTGTCACCGGTTCCACAAGTGGGATCGGCCTTGAGATAGCTCAACTGATGGCAGAGGAGGGGGCGAATGTAGTCCTACACGGACTTTCTGCTCAAGAGGGGAGGGCAGCTGAGGAAAAAGTCAAAACAAAAGCCAAGGGGAAAGTTTTTTTTGTAGCAGCAAATTTAGCAAATACCGATGAGATAGAGGGATTGATCAGTTACGTACTCACGCAGGTCGGGGGGATAGATATTTTGATCAACAATGCAGGTGTGCAGCATGTAGAAACGATAGAGACTTTTCCCAAAGAAAAATGGGATCTGCTCTTAGCTGTCAATCTTTCGGCCCCCTTTCATCTTATGCAGGGTTTTATTCCGAAGATGAAAGAGAGGGGATGGGGGAGGATCATTCAAATTTCCAGCGTCCATGGGATCATAGCATCCCCCTATAAATCGGCTTATGTGACGACAAAACATGGGATATCGGGTTTGACCAAGGCCTCCAGTTTAGATTTGGCCCCGTTTGGGATAACAGTAAACGCTGTGTGTCCGGGCTACAGCGATACCGCCCTTTTAAAAAAGCAGATCCCGGAGCAAGCAGCTATGCATAAAATAAGCGAAGAAGAGGTGATCGAGAAAATTTTTCTCAAGGGGCACGCGATTAAGGAGTTTGTTTCACCTTCAGACATCGCAAAGCTCGTTCGCTACCTTTGCACAAACGAAGCCAAAATGATCACCGGTCAATCCCTAGTGATTGACGGGGGCTGGTCGGTACATTAGGAGAATTTATGACGCAGCACGGAATGCCTTTTCACTCTCCCACCTATCCTGAGGGCCCTTACAGGTTTATCGATCGCGAATATTTTTATATTTGGTATCAAACCGACCCTGATGCAATTCGGGCGCATTTGCCTCCTCCCTTAGAGCCCGACGGAAGCAATACCGTTGTTTTTGAGGTGATTCGCATGCCCGACAGCTCCGGTTTTGGGGACTATACCGAATCGGGAATCGTGATTCCTGCATTGTATAGGGGGGAGAAAGTTCTTTTTACCTCACAGATGTATTTAGATTGCGAGCCACCTATAAGCGGAGGTCGAGAGATTTGGGGTTTTCCAAAGAAGTTAGGGTATCCCACTCTTCATGTAGAAAAGGAGACGCTTGTGGGTAGACTAAAGTGGGGAGAAGATCTAGTTGCTCTTGCCACTATGGGCTATAAGCACCATGACCTCACCGATCAAGGGAGAAAAACGGAAGAGATTTTGAAAATGATGGGAAAAACCCAGGTGAATTATAAATGGATACCGGATGCAAACGGAAAAGCAAAAATTGAGCAGCTTGTAGCGTATAACTTGCAAGATATCCATGTAAAAGGGGCTTGGGTGGGACCTGCTAGATTGCATTTGGTTCCACATGTGCAAGCTCCATTAGCAGATCTGCCCGTTAGACAAATCGACAAGGCCATGCATGTCCTTGTCGATTGTACTCTACCCTATGGGCGAGTGCTGCATGATTATAAAGCATAAATCGACGAAATTACTGAAGGGGATACAGCACGCACATACCTAAATGATTTAAAAAAGGGATTCGTTTATTAGTGGGGAAATTCTCCAAAGAGATCTTTTATCTACGATAGGTAATACTTCTAAAAA
>CAYFOX010000158.1:0-1987 GCA_964344875.1 uncultured bacterium | reverse complement strand
GTGTCCAAGTTCATGGTAACTAAAAGTGTCTTCGCCCCCATCTTTGCAGCCGCATGCGCAGCTTCACAGCCGGCATGGCCGGCTCCGACGACGAGAACATCGTAAAACGTCTCGAAAGTCCACATAAAATAGAACTATGGGCTATTCTTGTGTCTGTTGAGTTTACGCAATTTTTTCAACTTGTGGCGATTCATCTTCGCCTTGCGCTTCTTTTTAACAGAGGCCATTTTGACTCCAATTTGATTCAAGAAGCATACTCCCTTTACGTTTTACCGTAAAGGGGGAACCGAGGGTTTTTATTGAAAGGGGCAATAAATTTTTATGACATGAGATCGATTGGAGTTTAACCGACTCCTTACGAGTCTCTTAACCTCTTTTTAAAAAAGAGGAGACTGGTAAAATCCTTTTTTTTCGCAATTTAGCTGCCTTTTTTTGTGTAGAGGGAGGTTGAAAAATTGTTCTATCAAAAGGGAATTTTAGGCAGTAAGGGGGCTAAAGAGTTTGCCCCGTCTTAAAGTGCTATTTTGGTTGGAAGGCTGAGAACGCAGCAGGATTGAACTGCTGAGCCAGGGGTGGCTCTTGCACTGGGGCTACAAAATTTTGGAAAAGGGCTAGAGACTTTTTGTATACAAGCTGGATGTCGCCCACTTTTCCATGGCGGTTTTTTGCCACAATCAGCTCGGCAGTGCCCGGTTTGTCTTGGGGATTATAGTACTCACGTCTGAATAAGAACATAACTATATCAGCATCCTGCTCAATCGAGCCCGACTCTCTTAGGTCTGAAAGCATGGGGCGATGCCCTTGCCGCTCTTCAACTTTACGAGATAGCTGAGATAAGCATATCACGGGGATATTTAGCTCTCTTGCGAGGTTTTTTAACATTCTGGAAATTTCGGAGATCTCATTTTGCCGATTGTCAGAATTGTAACTGGCCTTAGGTCCACTTAAAAGCTGTAAATAGTCAATCACTAAAAGCTTGATATTGAACATCTCTTTCATGCGGCGAGCTCGAGAGCGTAAATCGGAGATCTTCAGGCCGGGTTGATCATCGATAATCATCGTGTGTTTTTGCATCTCATTTACAGCTGCAACCACTTTTTGATACTCACTACCGGTCAAAGAGCCGTTTTTGATTTTTTCCGATTCCACTTCGCTCTCTGAGCAAATCAAACGGTGAAGCAACTCCTCGGCGTTCATTTCCAAAGAAAAGATCCCTACAGGCTCTTTAGTGCGAAAGGCAACATTTTGCGCGATATTCAAAGCTAGCGCCGTTTTTCCCATAGAGGGGCGTGCCGCTAAAATCAAAAGCTGTGAGGGGCATAAGCCGTTGATCATTTTATCAACATCTAAAAAATGGCTGGAAAGACCGGTAAAATGGGCTTGGTTTGGTCCTTGAGTGAGAAACTCTTCTTGGCGATCTTGCAGCTCTTTTAAAAAAGGGAGTTTTGTTGAAGCGCGTACACCCGATAGAATATCACGAAGCAAAAATCCCTCTTTAGCCGATTTTTCCTGTGAAATTGTGTAGAGTTTAGACTGACATTCATCGAGGAAAGAGAGGACATCGGAGGGCTCTTGTTGCGCCTTTTTTTCCATCTCATTAGCGGTAAAAATCATGCGTCTTAAAAGCGCTTTATCTTTAACAACATTCACATATTCTTCGATGTATGCTGAGGTGCCCGCGTAGTGCGCAATTTCGGTTAAAGCTACAATTCCACCAACCTCTTTAAGCTGTTCTCTTCGTTTAAGCTCTTCATTTACCAAATGTACGTCAGCTGGGCGATCGTTGCGATAGGCCTCCTGTAGGACATGGAAAACAAGTTGATGTTCTTTGAAATAAAAATCTTCGGGCAAAAGAGTGTCAGCGGCAACGTTCAAAGCGTTAACAGAAGAAAACATCATCCCCAAAACAAGCTTTTCAGCCTCTTTTGATTGCGGAGGGACTCTTATTTTGCTTTTTGAAAGATCCTTCCCTTTTTTTTCTAGGGGT
>CAYFOX010000157.1:0-2017 GCA_964344875.1 uncultured bacterium | reverse complement strand
CTTTGATCGAAAATAGGTCTAAACAAAACCGACATGTGATTCAACCTTATGTGGATTTTCACGCTTTTTCGACCCCCTCTTTATCCCAGAATGAGCGTTATATTTTCTCGCTTAGTGATGGAATCTACCAAATTCAAGAGCTCAAAACAGGGGTATTACAAACTCTTGCTCTCGATGCTCTCCAAGCGATTTGCACATGGGATCTTTACGGATTGAATTTTTTCCACCAATCAACGTTTAACGTAGCCTTCCCTAAATTAAAAAGCTTTTTTACAGCAGAAACCCCCTGGTGCACTTTTAAAAATATTTTTGGGTATAATTTCCAAAAAAACTCGATTGATATTTTTAATCTTGAATGGGGCTGGACATTCAAAAAAGATTTTGCCTTTCACCTAGACTGGCTTTATAGAGGCCCTTTTGAATGGAAAAAAGACGACAAAGAGAACTATCAGCTTGATATGGCCTACCCAATCGATACTCTTGCTCTTACCCCCCTTTCAGACAGGAGAAACACTTTTATCAGCAGGGTTGAATGGCATTTTTTACCCAACTGGACTGTACGCTTTGAACACCACAATGGTTTTTGGCGAAGCACCGAGCCCCCCTATCTAGAGTTTCGCGCTGGTATCTCGACGATCTACCGCTCCAGTTTAGATATTAATTTATCTTTCATTAAATCAATTAACGACATTCAAGTGCTTTTCAGCATGAACCTTGTTTAAAAATTCCTCTCTCTATCTAAGCTATGTTTTCAAAAAAAGATCCGCCAAAAGAACTCTATTGCAAAAGGGATTCAAAAGGGCTAAAATGGATTTGATACATGTATCTTGTAGCTAATTTTAAAGCCCATTCCCTTGATATTGAAGCCTATATTGAGAGGCTATCGAACTTACCGACACTCAAAACAAAAGTTGTCCTCGCTCCCCCCTATCCCTATCTCTTACAGAAAATCCCCTCCCCTTTTCCTTTGTGCTCACAAGATGTAAGCGCGTTTGAAACTGGCCCCTACACTGGTGAGATCCCAGCCCATTTGTTAAAATCTTTGGGGGCAAGCTATTGCCTGATTGGCCACTCCGAGAGAAGAAAGCTTTTTCATGAGGACAAGGAGGTGCTAAAAAAGAAATTTACTCTTTGTGTGAATGAAGGTTTAAACCCGATTTTTTGCGTTGGCGAAACCCAGGAAGAGCATGAAAAAAATCTTACCTTACCCACGATTTCACAACAGCTTCTTGATGTGATCCCCCCCTCCTTTACCTCCCCAATTATCGCCTATGAGCCCATTTGGTCCATCGGCAGCGGGAAAGTTCCCGAGGCTTCAACCATAGCAGCCTTGATCGAAAATATTAAAAAGCTTTTTCCCAAAGCTTTGGTCCTATATGGGGGCTCGGTGAACGCAGCAAACGCCAAAAATCTTGCGAAAGTCGCTGATGGCCTTTTGGTAGGGAGCGCCTCCAATAACATAGAAACTTTTATACAAATCCTACAACAACTTGAAACATTATGATCTTTTTATACTATTTCTCATTGATTTTATTTGTTCTTATATGCCTGGTGACCTGCTTTAGTGTGCTCATTCAAGAGAGCAAATCCATGGGTCTTGGAGCCACTTTTGGTGGTGAATCGGCAAGCGCCTTTTTTGGAGCCTCCACAGCAGATGTTTTGAAAAAATTTACAGCAATCCTTGGGGGAATTTTCCTGGCGAGCTGCTTGATTCTTTCGATCTGGTCTGCCATGATTGAGCCCACTAAAATCGATACGCGTTCTATTGAAGTCGAGCAAAACGGTTAGTTTTCCTCATGGATCAAAAGCACCGTTTGATTATTTATCCCGACTCTATTTTGAGAAAAAAAACAGAGGATATTAGGGAGATTACCCCCTCATTTCTTAACTTCATCGAGAAGATGAAAGAGGTCTGTTTTGCCAAAAAAGGGCTGGGTATCGCAGCTCCTCAGGTGAATGAATCATTGAGTGTTTTTATCAGCCCAATTACCGGCACGCACATGAAAACAAAAGACCC
>CAYFOX010000156.1:0-2079 GCA_964344875.1 uncultured bacterium | reverse complement strand
GATTACAGGGGGGCTATGGGGTATTTCTCGTAATTTCAGGTATGTACTGGAGCTTACGGGAGCTTTTTTATGGACTATCCCTGTAGGGTTTTCGCTGGCGCTTCCTTGGTTTTATTTTGTTTTTTTATTGGCCCTGCTTGTGGATAGAGCAAATCGAAACGACCAAAGATGCCAAAAAAGATATAAAGAGGACTGGGACCGTTATTGCAAAAAAGTCCCCTACAAAATTCTTCCAGGAATTTATTAAAATGCTTGTGGGTTTTTTTCTAAAAGAAGAGTGCTTAGAAATGAAACGAATTTTTTTCTAGGATGTCTCGGATCGTTTCGTAAATGGCCAAACAGGCGGCTTGAGCCGTTTTTTCGACTTTTTCTTTTTCCTCGTTGGTCCATTCAACATCGTGTTGCAAAAAGTACGTCTCAAAGGCTTGAAAGGCGTCAAACAAGGATTGTCTTCCTATGACAAAAATCTGTTGAATCTCCTCTTTTGTCAAAACAGAATGAGTTAGCCATTCGTCAGGGGTGTTGTTTTCGTCTTTAAGCGCTGAGATATAGGGCAGGTAAAGTTCAAAAGCTGCATTGAAAGCGGTCTTTTCATCCAAAACAAATTTGTTTTTTAACAAAAGTTTTTGCAATTCCAGAGGATCAAAAACCTTAAAAATTTTAGAAACGGGTATAACGATGGCTCCATAGGCACCTACGAAAGACTTGAATTTATCGGGGAGAGCAAAATAGAGGTTTTGAGCGAAGCTTCTTGCTTTAAAGTGATTTTGAGACAGTTTTTTGAGGTTTTTTATCACATCTGTTTTTTTCAAATCTTCAGGGCTTATTAGAGCAAATTCTTGGGAAATTGCGGCCATTCTGGGGGGCTCGGAGGTGGTTAAAGCACGAACGTTTTTGAAGATAGTCTCTTTGGGGTCTAAAAGGCCCGATTGTTCCAGACTTTCGATCATCCGCCTTGATTCCATGTCTCTACTAGGAACTTTTTGGGGTTCAAAGGTAGCATTTTGGAGGAAGTTTTTCAGATCATCTTCTCAGTATCCGCTAAGGTAGGCGACCCCTGGTTCCGGCATGTAACAGGAGAGGGGAAAACGGGCGTGCATCGCCGAGCGGACAGCCATATCGATTCTTGTGGCAACTTTGGAAAGCTTTCCAGCAGTTTCCGGTAGGCTGTAACCAAAACTAACAAGTGAGGGAAAGGGATTCGCTTCAACAAGAGCATCCAAAATAGTGTCATCCAGAAGCTTAAAATACCCCTTTTGCCCCTTTAAAGAGAGGGCATCATCATCCATCGTCAAAAAGTAATGGGTATTTTCAGGAGCAACTTTCATCAAGGTGTCGGTCAAACGGGTTGTTGCATCGCTTTTAAGAATCCGATTACGAATTTTGCAAAAAGGGATTCTGTCTAAAATTTTGGGGTGCAGTTTACCTTGGCCGTTAAGCTCCAGTTCTTGACGCAATACAGCCGCTTTTTTCGGATCCAGCACCTTCACCTTTTTAAAGGCTTTACGTGGCTTATCAAGGTAAGCCACGGCTTTTTCCCCTTTTTTGTAGCTAAAAGGAATTTTCCAGAAAAACCCCTCAGCCTCAAAATGTAGCCCTTTTTGCACAGGAAGGTTGTTCACAACTCGGATAAATTCATCGTTTAAGGCCTGGTCGATCGATTTGTATTGATTCAATCCAAAACAGACAAAAAGTCTCGATTTTGCCTCTGATAAGGAGCTTTTTTTGTCTTTTTCGTAAAAACCCTCCTCAGTGAGAAGTTTCACCTGATTCTGGATTTTATCATAGAGGGGATGCTTTTCAGCATTAGCGGACATTTGGGGAGGTGTGGAGGTGGGAATCGTCACCCAGTATGCTATCTCTTGCGGATCTACTTTCGTTTTGGGGTTTTTTTGCCTTTTTAGGGGGGCAAACCGTTTTGTCGATAAAACAGCCGCCCCTTTTTTGCTTAGGGCGTAGGGAAAGTCGCTAGAGGGGTGGAGTTTATTGGAAAATAGTAGATCATATAGCCAATCGCGATTAGCTATTTTTTCTTTCAGATGGTTTTCAAGGACACTTCTTGTCTCTACAAAAGGGGAG
>CAYFOX010000155.1:0-2127 GCA_964344875.1 uncultured bacterium | reverse complement strand
GATTAGTTCTAACCCGTTGAAGATCATCAAGATAAGTCTCTTTTTTAAAGGGCTTTTTGCTTTTTTTCTTTTTTAAAAAGGTGCAATTTAGAGGATTAACAGCGACTAATTTCCATCCATACAACTTGTTAACGTCCAAAAAAAATTCCCCTCATAGGCGGTAGAGATTTTTAGTTAATTTGTGAGCTCTTTGAATAGCTCGAACTCCCCTTCGCTGAGTTGTTGTATGTCCGAAGATAAATACTGCCACCCAGCCCCAAGCTCCTTGTTAAGCTGGACAAATTCTAAAGCAAGTTGCAAGGTTTGCTGTTTTTCGCTCTTGATGGCATCCAAAACAGATTGTTCTATTACCAGGGTATCTTTTTCAGAAAAGAGAGCATTCGTTTTTAACGCGTAGCTCAACTCAAGAATTTCTCCCCTTTTTTTTGTCATACTTGAAGCCAAATCAACTGTCTTTTTTCTAGTTTCAAAGGTGTTGAGACTTTTTTGGACATCAAATAAACCCTCTAAAACCGCTTTAAGGTAGGCAAAATAGGCCTCTTTTTGCTTATAGGTTTTAAGTCTTAGATTTCCAATTAGCTCACCGCCATGAAACATAGGTGCTAATAGAGACATACCGTAAATGGCATTTGCGTTTTTCTGGTTGAAGAATGTTCGGATCAAATTCGACAACTGACCAAGATTTGAAAACAAACTGAACTCAGGTAAAAAATTACAGATAGCTACATTTTTTTCATAGGTAGAGGCGATAAGTTGCTGTTCTTTTAAGCGAATGTCGGGTCGTTTGAGTAAAAGATCGGAGGGAAGACCACAGGATATGGTCATTGGAGGCATAGGCATGCCGGATTCTTTTTCAAGAAGATACGATAAAGTATTGGGTTGTTTATCCAGCAAAAATTCTAAGCGGAAAAGATATTTCAAGGTCTCATTTTTTTTATTGATGAGATTAGAACCCATCCGATCCAATTCTATTCCCCGTTTAAGAACCTGTTGCTGGTTTTGAACCCCATTTTCTAAAAATGAGCCCTCAAAGAACAAAAGCTTTTTTTCTATATCGTAGAATTTTTGTAAAAGCCTCTCCTCATCTATACTATTTTTTAGTTCTAGGTAAGCACGCACAACCTCTGCAATCATAGAAACCTGAACGACGTGAAGATTTTCCCTAGCGACTTGTATGTTAGCCTTGTCCGCTAACATCTGATTTTGTGTACGCCCAAAAAGATCAAGGTTCCATACAGCATTAAAGGCTCCGTAGAACGTGTTGAAACTTGTTTTAAAGAAGTTGTCGTCGAAAATAATCGGTATAGAGGAGCTTAGGTTGTAGCGATTAATCATTCCAACAAAATCGATTTGTGGCCAAAAATTCGATTGCCCTTTGATCTCGTCAGCGCGAGCCTGCCTGATTTTTGCCGCTGCTATTTCGATATCTAAGTTAGAACAGACCAACTCTTCAACAAACCCATTAAGTTCAGCATCTTGAAATTGTTCCCAGTACCTTATCCAAGGTTCGCTTGGGTCTAGAGTAGTCGAAGAGATGTTTTGCCAATCGGGGGGTAAATGTATTGCTACAGGTTCGTACCCGGAACCTAAACGGCAACATGAGGTTAAAGAGAATAATATTAGAGCAAAAAAAAGCTTAGATTTCATTTTCCTTACCGGTTGTTTGATAGATGGTAGGGACAAAAAAAGCTAATCCTAGAGTCATTACCATCATCCCCATAGGTATTAGATAAAAATCAATAACAGCAAGGTTATAGCACTGATTGCTTATCATATTTTGGAGCCATTTAAGCGCTCCTAAATAGCTATAACCTAGTGCCTGCAGAGTCTCTAAGGTTTCCGCAAAAGGCAAATTTTGCATGGAAAGATTTTTCTGAAAAATCTTCTCATAGAAATCATGCCTCGCCTCATAGACCCACCTTGCAACAGAAAGTGCGATTCCAGCTGTGAATATCTCTAAAAATTCATTTATATACATCGCGCGAGAAAAATTTTCCTTCTTCACATAAACCAAAAAAAGGGTCAAACAAGGCACCGAGGATGCAGCACCTAAACCCATTAAAATTCTGGAAGGGGTGAGGTTTTCCGGTCCAATATTTAACGGGAGTTGCATAGCCGAATACAGCC
>CAYFOX010000154.1:0-2176 GCA_964344875.1 uncultured bacterium | reverse complement strand
ACATAGATTAATGTTTATTTTGAGGCATTTTGACGTCAGCGATAGCTAAAAGCTCTCTCCCTATTCCCCCTTCAACATCATCAAGCGAAGGTCTATTGCAAGGGAGAAAGGTGGTGATTTATACTCCTATTACGGGAAATCCACCCCATTTAGGTCATTTAAATGTAGCTGCAGATGCGGTTAAAACAGCGTTCAAGGCCGGAGCAGTTGCTTGTAAAGTCCTTTTTAGTTTGGCTTCCCAGCGGTATTTAGAAGGCAAGCAAGCTTCTGACAATTTCAAACTGAGCCAGCAACAACGTGAAGAACTGATGCAACTCACAATCCGTGATAGTCAAGAATTGTTTCCTCCCGAAGTTATACCACAATTTTGCGGTTTTGAAGGTCAAGGACAACATATCCAAAAATACCGTGACGTACAGAGTCAACACCCAGATTCTAGGGTATTTCTTGCTGCGGGTGCTGATCTTCAAATGCGCAGGACTGGCAAACGCAACAGAATTTTTTTGCTTTTATCCATAATCGAGGCTCTGACAAAGGGGCTCAAGCAACGAATCGGATTGTATTAGAAGAGTCGCAAGCTTTTAAAATATATCCTCATCAGAGATACGAAAAGCTATTTTGAGTGGGAAAGAACCCTTAGGGATTGGTTCCGGTGCGGGTCCTATTCATGACCTTTGTACAATCCAAAATTGTCATACCCCTGATAGTCTAGCACCCTATTAAACTCAGCAAATCTCCAAAAAAAAAGTCCAAAAAAGGGAAAAAAATCGGTGGCTCTTGCTATGCCCCTTTGGATTCCGCAAAGATCTCACCTCCTCCCCGAAGGGTTTGAACTGGACAAAGAGTGATTTTTCTTTTTCGTATGAGACTTACATTATGTTGCAATTCCCTTTTGTTTGGGGTTTTGAAAAAGATGTAGCTTGGCCAGCCGCAGAAGGTAAAGAGCTTGTCGCTTTGATAGAAAACTTAAGCTTTTCTAGCCTATAACGGCAGTATTCGCCATAGGTGCTGTGGACATAAAATCGTAATAGATCGTACGGCTTTTTTGTGACTTGTACTTGTTGTCCCACTAACTGATTGGCTTCGATCCCAAAATCTTGTAAGTCTTTAGCTACACTTTCTGCATTTGTTTTTGGATCGAGAACCCAACCCGATAAATTTTCTACCAAATTTGGTTTTGTTCTCGTTTCAAAGTTAGGAAAACAGCGTACAAGATCTATTTCATGGGCTAAGGTTAAAAGAGTTTGTAAAAAGGCCTTTGGATTCCAAGGCTCTTTATTCTTGTAATCAAGCTTATTATTTGGTGTGCAGCTATCAAGGATTAAGGATTGTGTCTCTTCAATTAATTTTGGATTCACCCCTAGGCAAGTTGCATAGTGCTGATAGAGTTCAAAGGAACGGAGCCTTTTTGGATCAGGACTTTCAGGTCCCGATTCATCCAATCGACCTGCGCGAAGAAAAAAAGTAGCAAGCTTCAAATTGACGATTTCTTCATCTGTTAACCTTTGGCAAAAATCTTTTGCCTCTTTGCGACCATAGTTCTTTGTTAGATCTAAAAGAACCTCCAGGTAGCGTACTTGTCTATAAGAATGGGTGCCGTTGTGGTTTGGTCTGAAACAGGTATAGGTCTTCCCCTTTTCATTAAACTCTATATCGTGCTTTTGCTCCGGATAAGAGCGATTGATGGAGATCCCGTTTGCAAGGTTAAAGATTTGCCGAAGATTTTCTAATGTAGGTGCCAAAGGCCGCTCTAAAATGGCAACAGGTAGTTGCATGGCTCCAAAATCGGGGTGTGGGGTTACGGAAAAGTTTTTTGTAAGAGATTTTAAATTTGGGAAACGCCTTTCAATTTCGGCTAGCAAATGTTCATAGGAACCAAAACGTTTTTGTAAATCTTGGAAACGGAATGGTAAAGGGACTATTTTTTTCAAATAGTCTGTCGCAAGGGGACCAATCCCCAAGGGTTCTTTCCCACTCAAAATAGCTTTTCGTATCTCTGATGAGGATATATTTGTAAAAGCTTGCGACTCTTCTAATACAATCCGATTCGTTGTTTGAGCCCCTTTGTCAGAGCCTCGATTTTGGATAAAAGCAAAAAAATTCTGTTGCGTTTGCCAGTCCTGCATGCGGATTTGAAGATCAGCACCCGCAGCAAGAAATACCCTAGAATCTGGGT
>CAYFOX010000153.1:0-2230 GCA_964344875.1 uncultured bacterium | reverse complement strand
CCCCTTCTCTTTTTATTTGACCCCTTTTGTGCTATTCTTTTTTCACTTTGGACTTGAAAGCTATAGACATTTCTACAAAAAAGGATAGATATTACGTCGCCGGACGTGGTTTTGCCGGCCTTGCAATCGCATTTTATCTAAAAAAGTTCAAACCTGACGCAAAAGTAACCCTTTTTGATCCCCACCCTCTTAAAGAATCGGCTTCTGGAGCGGCATCTGGGCTTTTGGAGCCAATCGGCGGAAGGCTTGCGGCCCGATCTTTTAGGGCTAGTGAGGGAATTGAGGCCACTAAAGAACTTTTAGAAATTGTGAGCCAGCACCTCAATAGAAAAGTGTACAGGGAGGGGGGAATTCTCCATCCCCCGATCAATCAGGAGCAACGCCAACTTTTTGAAAAAAAAGCGCTTGAGTATCCCGAATATTTTGGTTGGACACAAGAGAACGAATTTCTTGTTAAAGAGGGGATAAACGTTTTTTCGGGGGACTATTTGGAGGGGCTTTTTCATTTGGTGACGAAAATGGGGGTGGAATTCGTGGCAAAAAAAGTTGTGCTCGATCCTCATGTAAAAAGGATTTTCCTTGCAGTGGGTGATCAAATTGAAAATTTTGTCCCCGGCCAGTTTCGCTTCACTCGTGGCCAGGCGATGCAGGTAAGAAAAAAAAATACCCAATTTATCCGACCCAAGGTGCACAAGGGGTACGTGGCCCTGGATAGCAATAAAGATTTGTATCATGTGGGGTCGACCTATGAGCGGACAAATCTGGAATTGCCTCCAGACAAAGATGCGGCTATCCGAGAGTTAAAAGAGCGTAATAGAGAGATTTTGCCCGAAATTGAGGAGCTAGAGGTAGTGAGTGTGAAGGCCGGAACAAGAGTTTTTTCTCTACAAGAGAAAAGATTGCCGGAGGTGGTTTTGGTGACCAAGAACTGCTACGCACTAACGGCTCTCGGATCCAAAGGTCTTTTATATCACGCCCTGTACGCAAAGGAGATGTGTGAGCAGCTTAGCTAGAAATCCCCATCGTTAAAAAATTCCAAAAGGGTGTAAGATCCTCACGTATGACTATCGCTACATTTACCCTTTTAGGGGTGGGAACATCTTCAGGAGTTCCCCGTATTGGTTGCAACTGTTTTGTATGTGCTGGTGTACAGCAGCAAACTAGAAATCGTCGCCAGAGGGTTTCCGGGCTTTTAGAGGTGGACGGAAAAAAACTTCTTATCGATGCCGGTCCCGATATCCGAAATCAGTTGCTTGAGCATGAAATTGGAAAAATTGATGGTCTATTTATCACACATAACCACTTTGATCATATTGCGGGTATTGACGATGTGAAGTGGGCCGGGGATTTCGGAAAAGAGTCTATTTTGGTCTATGTAAATCGTCCCACACATTCTTCTCTGAAAAAAAGTATACGTTACCTTCTTGAACAGGTATCTACAGTTTTTTTGCCTCCCTTTAATTTAAAGCAGGTAAAAAAATGGGAGAGAATCGATTTTCATGGATGGAAAGTGCAAACCTTAAGCTATTCCCAACAGAACGAAGGGCACAGTAGTCCTACCGAGGTGATGGGATTTAGGGTGGGAGATTTTGCTTTTTTGACCGACATAAAACAGTACGACAGTCGCTTGATTCGAGAATTGAAAGGGATAAAAACCATGGTGTTAGGGGCTGTTCGCGACGGACAGTCCGTAGCGCATTTCACCTTCGAGGAGGCATTCCAATTCAGTAAGCTTGTGGGCAATCCGAGGACGATCTTAATCCATTTAGATCACACAGTAGATTATGAGACCGCCTCAAAGCGGTTGCCCCCCAATGTAGAACTGGGGTATGATGGTTGCAAAATAATGATCCAACTAGCCTAAAAAAATTAAAATTATCGATTTTTCAAAAGAGAAACCATGATAACGGTATTGAAAAAAGCTCTTCTGGTGGGCCCCTACAGCGGAACCTCCCAAAAGCATGCCTGTTTAGAGTCTTTAGAGGAGCTAAAAGCTTTGGCAGAGACCTACGGAATCGACAATTGTGGATTTGAGGCCTGTCCCATAAAAAAAGTCGAGGCGGCCACCTACATTGGAGAGGGGAAGGTGGAGGAAATCCATCAGAGAATGGATGCCGAGGGCTATGATTGTATGATCTTTGACGAGGAGATTTCTCCTAATCAGCAGCGTAATATTGAAGCCATTTTGAAAAAACCGGTGATTGATCGCACAGGTTTGATTATCGAAGTT
>CAYFOX010000152.1:772-2286 GCA_964344875.1 uncultured bacterium | reverse complement strand
AATGAAGAGACTGTAGATGCGTTCTCTGTTCTTGTACACCGCTCAAAAGCAGAGCGTCGCGGACGTGGTCTTTGTGCAAAGCTCAAAGAATCGATCCCAAAACACCTCTTCAAGATCCCCATCCAAGCGGCTATCGGGGGCAGCGTAATTGCTCGCGAAACGATCAGCGCATTAGCCAAAAACGTCACAGCGAAATGCTACGGCGGAGATATCACACGTAAACGAAAACTCTTGGAAAAACAAAAAGAGGGTAAGGCGCGGATGAAGGAATTTGGAAGCGTACAAATTCCTCAGGAAACATTCATCGATGTTTTGAAAACCGACGCCGATGGTTGATCAACGGGTACAAAAAACTAACCTCGACTTTACAGTAAAATAGTTTTTTATTATCCGTGGGCTTATGCATAATATACCCCCGGATAGACCGTTTAGCCCCTCCCCTCTTGACCCGGGAACATACGACACAACCACCTCAAAAACCGGTAAAGTTGCTCAAAATAGATTCACTCCAACTTCAGACAGCACGAGATCTACCGCATTCCTGGATATCAACCCTAATTCTGATCCATCAAAAACAACCCATCAGGTTGCAGCCTCTATTCTTCATCCAAAATCATTGAGTCAACTTCTGTTAGCAATTGATCGGCCGAATCGACGTATTTTGTTCCCACATTCTTCAGAACAAACAGTACTCTACCTTAAAACGCAAAAATCACGAGAAGCTTTTCAAGGAATTATCAAACAAATAAAAAATGTTGATGCCCTTTTAAAGATCTGGATTGAGCTGCTTCAAAAGCCTGAAGAGGATTCATTGGAGGATGTATTGGTTGATGTTTTTCAGGCAATTTATGAAAAAAATAGAGAATTTTCATGGTTAGCTTATAGAGAATTTTCATGGTTAGCTTATTCTGATCCTGGGACAAATCAACGAGACAAACTAAGAAAAAGGATAGCAGACAACATACAACCAAGAGATTTCGATTATTTTTTAGAAAAAGTTCATCTGGAAAATGACCTTTTTTCTATGGTTCTTTTTCTTAAAAAACTTTATAAAAGGGATGGAGATACTCTGTCTGATGGATTCAAACTTAATCAATTTTTTTTTAAAGAATCGTCCTATCGAAATGGAGTAAAATTGAGAGGTTATTTAAATACAATCCAACCGATACTGTGGATAAATTGGGACAAACCATATTCCTTCAAATCAATTCACTTAGATCATTTTCAACAGTTATGCGTGAATTTTTGTAAAGCCGAATGGGGAACAAAAGAGGAATTTGTAACAAAAGCCTTATGTTGTTTTTGGAATGAGATTTTCTCCTCTGAGGCTCCTAAAGAGGCTCTAGATAACCTCGAAAATGGCATCCTTGACATCGGGAAAAACCAGGACAGTGCTCTGAAAGAGAGCACCAACCCTCTCTTTTGTTTGCTCTTTTCGGTGGGTACAATTTATCCCACAATACAAAAAAAAATACAAGCTAGCGAACCTTCTCCTTTCCTATTGAAACCTGAAG
>CAYFOX010000152.1:0-762 GCA_964344875.1 uncultured bacterium | reverse complement strand
GAAGATCTTGAAAGAGATTATGCTAATTTAGGCCCTGATTCCAAAAAGTTCATCGATAAAATTCGCACGCTATTTCTCCCCCCTCTAGAGGCCGTAAAAACCCTTGAGGAAACGGATCTAACTGATAAAGAATCATGGCCATGTGTAAGAGCGAAAAACTTACAATTTTCCGGAAGCTGCACGGTTAAAAATTTTAATAGCCTTCTAAGTATGAGTTCTACAGGCCCCTCAATAATCTTGCATGGAGGATTTAAGGGTCATGCAGTTTACGCAGAAGTTTTTAAATCAGGTGGACAATATTTTGCATTAGTACATAATTTGGGAGCTGGCATTCAATTGCACAAGCGGATCGGAAAAAATAGATACCTCCCCCTCCCGTTATATTTTAAAAACGTTGATTCTTTAAATGATTTTTGTGGAAAGTGTTTCCGACTGGAAGCCACAGAAAAAGATTACCTCAACCTTGTAGACCAGTTCAAAAAAGATTATGACGTTCATATAAACGGCCTCAAGAATTTTTATGCACGTATAAGACAAATAATTCTAACAAAAGAACCAGACCCTCCTTCCTTTGTTCTTTCTTTAAGCAGTCCCAGTAAACATAGGAGCCCTATGTACCCTGAATATCGCAAATTTAGGGATTCACAAAGAAAATCTATACGAATGCTTAACAGCCATGGTTCCCCTAGTGAAGTAAAGGATGCCGCATCAGCAAAAAGAAAAGAGCAAAAAAAGGGTAAAGCCACTGGCAATCAATGGGGC
>CAYFOX010000151.1:1961-2318 GCA_964344875.1 uncultured bacterium | reverse complement strand
GTATTTGATTGATCTTGAGGAAAAAGTGGGCCAGCTACGCGGGCTGGAGATGGAGATTGAAGATTTTTGTTTCCCCCAAGTAAAAAAAGTGGTGTCGGGTTCCGATGAGAAAGCCCTTTTCAAAGGGGCGGATGTCGCCATTTTTTTGGGTGCCAAACCACGGGGGCCGGGGATGGAACGGGGCGATCTGATTACAACAAATGCGGCCACATTTTATAGACAGGGTAAAATTTTAGCTGACGTTGCAAGCCCTAATGTTAAGGCGATAGTGGTGGGCAATCCTGCCAATACGAATGCTTTAATGCTCATCAGAGGGGGGGACTATAGGCTCAAAAACCAGATCCAGGCTTTGATGCG
>CAYFOX010000151.1:1061-1951 GCA_964344875.1 uncultured bacterium | reverse complement strand
AATAGAGCAAAAAGCGCTCTTAATTTAGCCGCAAAGCAAAAAGATCAAATCTTTGTTTTTGGGAACCATTCCCCAACTATTTTTGTCCATGAAGCTACAAGTGAGGTAACCGAATTTGTACGCAAAAGGGGTGCAGATGTGATCAAGGCACGAGGGGTCTCGTCACAAGCGTCAGCTGCGAAAGCGATTGTGGATCATCTTGAGGATTGGATGAGCAAAGATGAGCGTCAGTATAGCGCCGCCCTTTACAGCGAAAAAAACCCTTATGGGGTGGACGAAGATCTAGTTTTTTCTTTTCCCTATTCTAATAAAAAAGGTATTTTGAAATTGCCTTTATCCCAAGAGGAAAAAGAGATGTTACTTATCACCGAAGATGAGATGAAAAAGGAGCGACAAATCGCATGCACGATACTCTTTTCGAATTAACGGAGGATCACCTTCTTGAGGGACCCCGCTCGATCCCCATGGGGTTTTGCGGAACCTCGCATGTAGATCCGGAGCTGGGACTCATGTATTTTGGGGAGCCGGTAGAAAATTTTGTGGATATGCCTCTCGATGAGCTTGTGGAAAAATTTCTTGGGCAGATTCCTGTCCATATTCTAAGGCAGGAGACGAAGGTGCTTATCGATCAAATAGATCGACACCTTGAGCCCCTGGAGCAGCTGCACCAAGCGCTCGAAATTTTGGAGATTGAGGAGTGGAAAGAGACCTTTTTTGACCAGTTGCAAGTTGTTCTAGGCTCCCTAAAAGAGGTGGCAGAGATCCTTTTTGGGCCGCTACCTATCGATCCCCTATTTTTTATGCTCCACCTGGATGAAGGGGGGGGATCTCCGCCCGCTTTTGTCGCCAAAACTCTCGCCTCTAACGGTTGCAACGCTTATAAAAGCATT
>CAYFOX010000151.1:0-1051 GCA_964344875.1 uncultured bacterium | reverse complement strand
CCCTCGTATAGGAAAAGAGATGGAAAATGCTCTTAGGCAGTTGCAAAATATTGATCAGGATGCGATGGAGGAGGAAATTGAGGGGATTAAAAGAGACCAGAGGCTTGTTTTTGGTTACGACCTTTTCCCTTTTACTAAAATCGATACTAGAGCTGTACTTTTTGAGAAAGCGCTCATGGAGCGATTTATGGATGAGCCCCTGTTTCAAAAAGCTCAAGTTTTGAAACAAAAGATGCAAAAAGTTCCCCATAGCCACGCTTTTTCGGGTCTGTATCTTTTTTACCGAGGTTTTGAAGAGGTGCGTTTGTATAGCGTGCTGCTTTTTTTAGCTCGAATTGTAGGGATCGGGGCGCAACTGATAGAGGATAGCCAGCAAAAAAAATTGGAAATCCACCCCTATTATTTTTATAGACGAAGGGATGAAAACGGATGATGACCCTAGACGAGATGGCGAAACGGGCTTTGGAGGCCTCCTTGAAAAAGGAAAAAATTTTTCTTGCTTATCCAATACTTCTTTTGACTACGCTGATCTCGGTTTTTGTGCTTGCCATCCTGGACAATGCCCATGATTGGGTGGTTTTTGGAGCTATAAGCGTCCCTGTCTATTTGAGCATAGGTTTGGTGGGATCACTATCGGTCTTTATCCATCGCCTCTACTACCATGAGCTAAAAGGGGAGACGATTGACTACAAAGAGATTTTTAAAGCCTCGATGAATCGGATGTGGAACGGTGTTTTTCTGGCACTCCCTTTGATTTTGACCCACGTGATCTTGTGGGTCTTCATGGGTCTATTTTATCTTTTGCAAGGGGTACCCTTTGTCGGTCCTATTATTGCGGTACTATTTTCCATGCTCCCTTTTGCTTTTATGATGATCATGACGATCCTCCCCTTATTTGCCTTTTTTATCCTTTTTTACGGCTCCACTTTTTTTGCTTTTGACCTGAAGGTGGATCTTGATAATTTGAAAGAGAATCCGTTGACGATCGCCAAGCATTTTGCGATAGGGACAGTCCCCCTTTTGTTGGGAGGAGTTGTATTAGGGGTGATTT
>CAYFOX010000150.1:0-2431 GCA_964344875.1 uncultured bacterium | reverse complement strand
GCATGAAATTTCCCGTCATGACCATCTACAAAAGCATGCGCTACATCCACCGAGTAAAAGGCGCTTTTGTCTTTGATTTTAAGAAATTGTAGCCGACTGATCCCTTGCGTAAGGCAAATCATTTCTAAAACATCAATTACGAACGGAGATTCGGCCCCCTCAATCGACATCGAGCCGGTCTCTTCATCGTTATAAAATAGAGCCCCGAGCAAAGCCGATTTATGAGGCTTAGCATGCAAGATAGCCTCAATCGCAGCAAAACTCGAACACATGTTATCCAGCCGGTAAGAGGAAAAAATCTGGTTGTCAAGTCCTGTCAAAGAGCCGCTTTGAACAGGGGTCAAATAGAGGTCAAAAGCCAAAAGGGTTTTCTCTTTTAAAAGCTTGCTCAAGCTCACCTCTTTTTCGTCAGCAGTTACAAAAGGGAGAAGTTCTTTAGTAGGATCAAAAGCGTGCCGCTCGTTTTTTTCCCGATCGATATGAATAGGGCAGTTAGGTATGGAGAAAAGATGCGAATCGAGTCGAACTATTTTCATCCCTTTATCTGTCACAATTTTTCCCGACAGTAGAAGATCCCGATCGAGCCAAGAGGTATACATAATCCCCCCTGAGCGATCGACATCAAAATAGATGCGTTCCCCTTTTTTTATAAAAGGTTTCGAATTTAATTTTAAAGCGGGGCTATCGATATGAGTGCCTATGAGACGAAAACTTTCTATCGGTTTTGTCGGCATAATAAAGGCGAAACAAAAGCCCCCCTTTTGCAAAAAATATCTTTTACCGGGTTTTAAATCTTTTAAAGAGTCAACGGAAAATTCTATAAATCCCAGCGTCTCTCGTATCGTCTCTACAGCGTGATAGGGATCAGGGGAGCGCTGGATAAGAGAATCAAGCTTTTTATGTAATGGTACCATCAGCTCTTATTACCTCAAAACCGACCCTTTTTGCAAGCTTTTGTGGGAGGTGAATAGAGCCATCCTCTTTTTGATTCGATTCTAAAAGGGCAACCATCAACCTTGAGGTAGCAAGACCAGAGGCATTCAGTGTGTGAACAAAATCGAGAGTACCATCATTTTTTCTATAGCGGATATTAGATCTGCGCGCCTGGTAGCAAGAGCAGTTGGATGCAGACGAGACCTCGTAGTAGCGATTCTGCCCATGAAGCCAAACCTCAATATCTACTGTCTTCGCAGCAGCAAAAGACATGTCGTCACTGCAAAGGAGCATATCGCGGTAGTGCAGTTCAAGCGTTTCGAGGATCTCGTGAGCCGATTGGATCATCTTTTCATGCACTTGGGGTCCAGTTTCGGGTGTAGTTAGTGCAAACAGTTCAACTTTATAGAACTGATGGGTGCGAATCAAACCACGCTCGTTTGAGCCTGCAGCTCCCGCTTCGCGACGAAAACAGGGAGTTAAAGAGGTGAGGAGCAAAGGGAGCTCTTTTTCTTCTAAAATCTCATCCCGGTAGAGGCTGTTAATAGGAACTTCTGAGGTGGGTATCAAATAGAGATGAAAGTCCTCATCTTTGAGTTTGAATAGCTGATTCTCAAACTTCGGCAGTTGTCCTGAGGCATACATAGTCTCTGGGCGCACTAGCAATGGCATCATCCGCAGATGAAACCCATTTTTTTGGTGTGTTTCCAGCATCAGGTTCCAGAGAGCCAATTCGATTTTAGAGGCGACGTGATTGTAAATAGGGAAGCCACGCCCCGAAACCTTAGCACCCCTTTCAAAATCAAATAGACCCAATGTCTCGGAGAGTTCGACGTGGTGTTTGAACTTGAATCCAAGCTCTTTTTTTTCTTGGAACCGGTGGATCTCAACGTTGTCTGCAGCGGACGTTCCATAGGGAACTTCAGAAAAAGGGAGGTTAGGGTATTCGCTTAGCAGAGTTTTTACCGTCTCTTCGAGAAGGGCTTGCTCTTTGGAGAGCTCGACCTCCTGGGTTTTTAATGCAGACATCCGCTCAATTTCTGCAGACGAATCCTCATTTTTAGCTTTTTTAAAACCCACCTCTTTTGCAAGGCGATTTTTTTCAGCTCTCAAATTCTCCAGCTTAGGGGTAATTGCTTGCCACTCTTTGTCGGCTTTAATCAGAGGGGAGAGGTCAATTTTAGGATCTTTAAGACGCAGCCGCTTTTGAACAACTTCGGGTTCCTTACGGATAAGTTTGATATCTAGCATAATAGGTTCAAGTATAGCTTATTGATTTCAAATTTGTCTACCGGTGAAATCGGGTGAACTGCTAGACTCAAGTGTTATGAATGCATACCCAGAACCGCAGTGTCCAATCATCATCCGCTATCATCGATTACTAGAGGCCTTTTCCCGATCGGACGATGAAAGAGATTTTTATTTAGATCGTATTGAAGGGGCCATCATTTATCTGGATTTGGATAAACCTGAAGAGGAGATCAAGGAGGCGGAAAAA
>CAYFOX010000149.1:0-2489 GCA_964344875.1 uncultured bacterium | reverse complement strand
CCATTAAGTACAAAGTTGTCTTAGGGCTCAAAAGCCGTTTTTCTAAAATTTGCAAAGAGTGGGATTTCATTCCGAACGTATGCCGACTGTGAGACATTCGTCTCAGAAACCAAATCGTCAACAGGATAAGGGTTACAAAACCAAAAAGGGATAAAAGAGTCTTGAGTATGGCATTTTGAAAATTTTTATTTTGGGTTTGGATTTCCTGACTTTCCTGGTTTTGATCCTCTTTTTCGGGCTCTTGTATTTTTTTCACCTCTTGAGTGGGAGCGGTTTTATTCGATTCTGCCACGACAGCCGTTTCCATAACTAAACAAGTAGGGTTTTGTTCTAGGGTTGTATTTTCTGCAAAAGCCATAGTGCTGAAAAAAACAAGACAAAGTAAGTGGCGTCTCATAGCTGCTCCCCAAAAAATACGTAAGATAGTAGAAAACCTATAGCAGAAACGCTTTTTAACGAACAGATGAAAAATGTTGATCTGCTTGGCAGATCAGGTGGGGACGTTTTTTTGTCAATTAGATAGATTTTTCAACCAAAACAATCCGAGTACTCATTTACCGAAAACAAGGCACCAGAAATTTTTTTATTTTTACCTGTATATTTAGTTCTTTCCTCTAAGGATTGATTTTTTTTGGTTGGTTTAGGTAGCTTTTTCATTTAAACCCTCTTTTACAAGTTTTAACTAAACCTTAATGAGATTGTTGTCGATTTTAAAAGTTAACCCCCTCTAATTCATAAAGTAAGCTGCTTCACAGCTAAAATAATTACAAAGGTCTAGCAATCTAGAAATCACTTATTTCGCCGTCATCATATACATTGCCGGCACCAGAAATTTTTTTATTTTTACCTGTATATTTAGCTCTTTCCTCTTTAGAGGCTTGACCCCAGTTATTATAGGAGTTACTTAAGTATCAGCTAAGGACAAAATTCACAGACTAGTAAGGGCTGTTTCACTTACGCCCGCTTAATTTTTATATTTTATCTACAATATCAAACAGTTGGTTTTAGAGGGGACTTTGTTCATTGGTACCACGATAGAAACATCTCGCCCCCGACTTTTTATTTTTACCTGTATTTTTAGTTCTTTCCTCTAAGGATTGATATTTTTTGCTTGATTTGGAAGCCTTCTTCATATTTTTCTCGTTTTAAACTGACAAATAAGATAAATGCTTTTTATTTACAATTTAGGATGTTATAGCTGTAAGCCCGAGGAACTCTAACATTTTTAGGCCTATGGGGAAACACAAAGAGGTCTATTTAAAGAGGGTTCGATGGGAGAGAAGACGCGTATAGAGCAGATCAAACAACATTGTTTCGGAAAAACTGGCGCTTTTAGCGAGCATCTCCAGCTCTAATAAAAGGGGGAGAAGGCCAAGAAAATAGTCTATACCTAGGTCCTCTCGTTCTTTTGATTGCGCTACGAGCTCCTTTTTTCTGAAGGGGGGAATAGGAGTTGCGGGGTCGATTTCAAAACTAAAAAGGTTATAATAAACCTCTTGACGCAATTTTGAGATAAAACCCAGCATATCTAAAGGTGTCGGGCGCAAATTGTGTTGCGGATTTAAAAGCATATGCTTCGCTTTTTCCCAATCGTTTGGCCCTAACTCATAAAGGTGATGTTTTTCCAGGTCTTCAAGGGTGATTTGAGCTTTAGAATGGGTCAAAAGAATCTGTTCTACGTGACGCAAAATACACAGACCAAACCCTTCCGATAGACGAAACAGACGATCAAAAGCCTCTTTCTGTAAGGTTTTTTTCTGCTTTTGGCAAACATGATCGATCCACTGAAAGATCCTTCTTTGCCGTTCCCACGGTTTCTCTGCTGAAAAATTATGGCATTCTACCGAGGGGATACTTTTTAAACTTTTAGAGAAAAAAAGTGTGATCGGTACAGAAGAAAATTGCAATAGATCCCAATCCATTTTTTTAGGCAAAGAATCTATACGTACGTACACAGGATCTTTCTCAGCAAAAAATGTGGGATTTTCTACTTGGGCGTAAAGAGCCTCAAGATTTGGGACCTCTATCGCCCTTGGACAAAAAAGCTCCACAAAAAGGGGCATATCTTCATCCATATGATCAAAGATGATAGCCCTGATTGGGATAGCTTTTACTTTTGTTGTCACAATCTCCACTATACAACAAAACAGGGTTAACAGGAAAACAAACTTCGAAAGATATGCTGATCTAGGATAAAATTCATAGGTTACTAATATTTGCTTTTTCAGGAGGTACTTGTATTTCTAGTTTTTTAGAATTTTAGAGGCTCTTTTATAGCCGGCCATACTACCCTTTGTTCACTTTTGTTTGGAAAGTTCTATTTTGCAACATTTTTATACTAAATACTATCCATGAGAATTTAAATTATAATCCGTGCTACAACCCCCACTCTTATATCTTTTACTTAACTTTTTATCTTGAACTTTTTTTGCAGTTTTCTTGCTGGTCTTTGAGTGCTTTTTCATTATAATCCGCCCTTTTAATACTCA
>CAYFOX010000148.1:0-2500 GCA_964344875.1 uncultured bacterium | reverse complement strand
CCCCGGCTGAGGAAGATTCCGAGAGTTCTTGAGCTCGATAAGCCTCTGCAGGTTTTTTTCTAAGGTCGGTGATTAAATTATACAAGATGCCCGATAAACCTACCCCCATAAGAGCCGCTTGTCCTGCTAGGCTGGCGAGAGGATGGATGAAGAAAGCCCCCGCTGCCAAAAGTAGAAATGAGGCTTGAGTTACCAAGAAGGCATAAAACTGGTCTTTAGTGTATCCTCCCTCGAGCATATCAGAGATAAAGAAGTAGGTATCTACGATAGACCAGCCTATCGCAATCGCAAGATTAAGTATCGCAAACACCAGATCGGGCAAACCAGCCGTAATAAAATTTGTTGCAGCATAAACGGTGATGGTCAGTAAAGAGAAGACCTGAACAACTTTCCACAAAGTGGATTGTACTTGAAGCGTTTTTTCAATTTTACGCTTAAGCAGCTCTGGCGACTGAAAATAGGAGGTATTTCTACTGTTGTATTCGTGTGCCGGATTTTCCAGAAGCCGCTGAACGTTCTTTTGGCCTATAAAACGCCCATAGTGTTCGCGTCTGGCCAACATAAAGGTTTCAATAACCTCTAAGAGCTCAATATTTTCTTTAAAACGTTCCCTGACTGAGGCCGGAACAACTGCACGCTCCAAGATCCCGTTGAATCTTTCAGCTTTCTCATCATTGTCTAGAGAATTAGAGGACTTCGCAAATCCTTCAAGATGTTGAATATCCTCTTCCTCGACAGTATGGAGTTTTTTTCTCAACCCTTCTACCCCAAGGTGTTGGAATTCCTCTGCTACTTTTTTTGTCCAGTCAGTGCGCTCTCTGGCGATCAGAAAAAAACAGCCCATAGCTAGCGAGGAGCAGAAGCTTCCGACTAAAAGGACCGCTCGACCCGATATTGCATTCAAGCCTGTAAAAGCGCCAATTCCTGCTGTCAGCCCGAAAGAAGCGCTTAAGAATCTTGAGCCAAAACGCATTTTGCCATATTCGGCAATTTTGTCCGCGCTCAAATCCCCTTTTACCCTTCCAAAAGTGGTCTTTTCCGATGTTTTTTTAGAAAAAAACTGCGAGAGATAGCCAAAGAAGGAAATACCGAAATTGATAATCGAGTAGGAAAGATCTACCTCCTGACTAAACATCTTGTTTGGAGTAAATGGAGTTACCCCCTTTGCGGCTACTAATATGTCCCCTGTTGCTTGTAAGTGATTCATCTTTTTATTAGAATCATCAGCGGAATTCTTCTCTTTTTGCACTTGTTGAGCCAAAGGATTTGCTATATTGTATCCTACATAGTGTCGTGAAGAGACATTCGACAATTCTTTAGTCGAATGAAAAACAGTGGTTATTTTCTCAGCGGTTTTTTTCTTCTGTTTCTCCCAAACCTCGGGTTTAATAGAGGGGGGAGGGGGTTTCGCGAGATCTATGATTCTTTGTAATACACTTACCATAAGGATAATATTATAAAATAATATATATTATTTTACAATAGCAGCCTAACTAATTAAGGTTAAATTAGTTGAAAATTAGATAAAAATGCCCCATGACTATGGAGGGGATAGGAAAAACAGGTGAATCTGTATTCCCCCCTTAAAAAGGGTTGAAATGAGCCCTTGGCTAAGGCTCATCCTACCCTTTTTTTCTTCAAAAGGTCAAAATTAGTAAGACTGGGATTTTCCGCAACCACAGGAGCTTTTGGCGTTTGGATTAGAGATTTTAAACCCTGCTCCGTTCAAACCCGAGTGGTAGTCGATTTCGGCACCAAGCAATAAACCGACTTTGCGACTATCGACATGGATATCAAGCCCATTGGAATGAAAAACTGTATCTAGCTCTTTATCAGCCTCTTGAGAAAAATCAAGGACATACTGAAATCCGCTGCAACCGCCAGGAATACAATCGAATCTTAGGGCGGCATTTTCCAATCCTTCGGTTTTGGCGATCTCTTTGAAGGCTTCAGCAGCTTTTAGGGTTACATGAATTCCATTCATTTCGAGCTTTTGTTCAAGAACAGCATTGAGTGTACGCACCAGACTCTCAATCTCTTCAGAATCATATCCGTGAGAAAGCATTCCTGCTTCTAAAGTTTCGTAGCTGCTTGAATGGCATCCTACACAGTGTAAACCCGCGTCTGTTATAGACTGCGCAAGCTTTTGGCTCTTTTCCGGAAAGCCGTTGAGGATCTGTTCGATCGTCATCTCTTTTGTAATCATGGGTTAAGCCCTTTTTTAAAATCTGAATTTAACAGTGCCCTCGGAGGCGATTTTGCACTGGCATGCAAGCCTTTCTACCCCTTGACCTGGTTTAAGCTGCTCTGGTTTGGGACCCAAAAAGTCCTCTTCTGCCTCATTGTAGGGTGAAAGATGGCTACCCCCTTCCACCACCTCGATGATGCAAGTGCCGCAAATTCCCTCTTCACATGCAAACGGCACTCCTGCCTCTTCGCAACAACTCTTGATAGAGGCGCCGTTTTCTAAATCCCCAAGCTCGATCTCTTTGCCCCGGTC
>CAYFOX010000147.1:2188-2512 GCA_964344875.1 uncultured bacterium | reverse complement strand
AGCTTTTAGGGATCATTCATAAAATTTTTCAATCCATAGGTCTAAAAAATTATCTTATAAAACTCAATAACCGAAAAATTTTGATGGGTTTGATGGAGGCATTTGGTGTTCCTACATCGCATCTGGAGGCCACAATAAGACAAATCGATAAAAAAGAAAAAATCGATCAGCCCTCTATGGCTTTAGGGCTCAGCGATCTTGGTCTTGATCGGTCGACAACAGATAAAGTCCTCCTTTTTTTGGAAAAAAGGGGTACCAATAACGAGATGCTGGAATATCTCTCAAGCTTTCACCACATTGCTCTACTTGAAGAGGGGCTTAAAG
>CAYFOX010000147.1:0-2178 GCA_964344875.1 uncultured bacterium | reverse complement strand
CCCCTTGCGGCTCCTTGCTTGAACTGCTTCTTTTCTACTTGAAGAGGGGCTGAAAGAGCTTAAAGAGGTCCTGATGCTTGCGAAATCCTATGGTGTTCCTGAAACTATTCTGGAGATCGATCCCACTTTAGCAAGGGGACTTAATTACTACACCGGAACGATATACGAAACAAAGTGGCTCGACTGTCTCGAGATTGGCACTATTTGCGCCGGAGGGCGATATCAAAACCTAGCGGAAACCTTCACACGTAAGGTGTTGCCCGGCGTGGGCATCTCGATTGGCGTTTCCCGTCTAATTCCAAAAATGTTGGAGAAGGGCCTTATTGAGTCCTCCAAAGAGACGAACGCTAAAGTGCTAGTTACCGTCCAAAATCGGGATTACCTATCCCACTACATCGAGTTAGCAGAAAAAATTCGGGCCCGTGGGTATGGAGCTGAGGTGTATTTACAAGACAAACCGCTACCTAACCAAATTAAATATGCGGATCGAAAGGGGTTTGAGGTTGTTGTAATAGCTAATAGCGAAGAGATAATGAGCTCTGTTATGAATTACAAAATTCTCAAAGAGCAAAGACAAGAAAAAGGGAAATTGGAGTCTTTGATAGCCTACTTGGATAGTGTCTCTTAGATACCTAACCCCCTAAAAATGATCTTAGGGGGTTTTAAAAGGGGTTTCCTAGGGGTGAATGAAGCCTATTTTTTCATAATAGCTTCTATTTTCAAGCAGATATTTAGGAAAATGTTCGTCAATTTCTCTAAAGAAACAGGAGTCCTTATTTGTTTCATAAATCCATTGAGCTGCAGCTTTGGGGTCTAATTTGAGAAGATCGTCAAAGAGGATCTCGCTGTAAGCACCCACTTTTTTTTGAATTCTTTCGCCTCCTCCCAAGTAGCTGAAGTGCCACCCGCCATGTATTCTCGAAAAGCTGTGCCTGCGGCTTCTTAAATCGTGGGCGGTTTCAACCAGAAGATCTTTTTTCCGGCAGATCACCGGTCCAACCCATCCCTCTTTGCTTTGATAGTTCATGTGATAGTAAAAAAGATCCTGTTCTACAGATTTGATCCCACTTTTTCGAGATAAATCTCTTTTTAATAGGAAACGAAAAATTTTTTCATGCAGAATCTCATCTGCGTCAGAGATAATAACTATATCTGTTAAATCGGCCGATTTTAATCCCTCAAAAATAGAATTTCTTTGAATCGCTTCCCTGTGCCAAAAGGCGCTTGCTCCTTGGTGCCCGTCTGCAGGAATTTTATCCACAACAATATGGATGATTTTATCGTGAAATTTTTGGAATCTCTGTTTGTTTTCCTCATAGTAGAGCGGTTTTGGATCGCCTCTAAAGGTCTCTTTTGCTTCAACTAAAATAAAGGCATCTACAAAAGGTGCATGCTGATGTAAACGCAATTCTAGCAGTTCTAATTCAAAAAGGGCATAGCAGTTCCATTAAAAAATTATCGTTAGTGATTGGGAAAAAAGTCGGTGAACAGGAATTCTTCCATAGGGATAAAGCCCGGTTTGGATAGTGGCGGTTTTATCCCTATGCCGATGGGTAAAAGCATCACTACGACATGATCATCAGGAAGTCGAATCAGCTCACGAACTTTGGGTTCTTCAAATCCGATCATAGGACACGAGTCATACCCTAATCCTTTTGCAGCTAACATCAGTGTCATCGCTGTAAGCGCCCCTGACCGGATAGCCTCATCCCTTTCGATATAAGGTCGAGCTTTATGAAAAGGGGGAATAGATTTCAGGATATAATCTTGTACTTCTTGTGGAGCATTTTGCCAGCAGCGCTCAGGATTTTTGGTCCAAGCTTTTGTATCCGCTGTAATGACAAATAACACAGAAGAACTTGAAATTTGGGGCTGATTGTAAGCCGCTTTGGAGATAGCCTCTTTGATTTTTTGTTCTTTTACATGGACAAGCCGAGTATGCTGCAAGTTGTAAGAGGAGGGAGCTTGACGAGCTGCTTCAATGAGCTTTTCATAGATCTGGTTAGGCATACTGTGCGTGGGATCAAAAAGCTTTATAGACCGGCGCGCATAAATAGTTTCTAAAATATCCATTAGCCCATTTTAGGGGCTCAAAAAAGTTTTGTCCAGCTTAATCATAAATGATGATTATGGGCCGCTAGGGTTTTTTTTGGCGTAGAGGGGGGTTTTTAAAAAACT
>CAYFOX010000146.1:0-2536 GCA_964344875.1 uncultured bacterium | reverse complement strand
GAATTAAGCGATAATTAGCAAGATAGCCAAAGGCAGAATGGATTTCATGCAAATCGGGAAAGGGCACGAAAAAATAAATCATTAGTTTTAACGTCTAAAATACACCTCAAATAAAATTGATGGTGTATTTAATAAATTTATTGTCTCTAAATGCGACATAAATTAAAAATATGTCCATTATGCATTTTTTAATTAGCTGTTGTATTGCTGGCCTATTAGCCGCTACAGTCACCGACTCGACTTCTGTAGAGGTCAAGACGATTTTTTCACAAATTGAGGATTTTAAAGATAAATTTCCTAAAGGCCACCATGAGTTTGTTCAAGAACTGTACCAATCTGATGAAAAAATTCGCCTTGTAAGCTACAACATTTTACATTCCAACTTTGACCGACATCATAAATCTGAGCACAGATGGGATTTAAGAAAAAATGGTGTGAAAGAGCTTATCGAGCATATGGATGGAGATATTTACCTTTTTCAGGAGTGCTCAAGACGACAAAAAAATTGGCTTTGGGAGCACTTTTCTAAAGACTACCTTATTGTATCCGGAACTTATGCCTATTTTGAAAACCTCCCTATTCTATTGCGTAAGAGCCGATTTGAGTTGTTAGATAGCTTTAATCTCTGTGCAGATGGCTCTGAAAGGGTTCGTTATGTAAGGATTAAAGACAAAAAGACTTTTAAAGAGCTTCACCTGATGAATGTCCATACAGAGTTTCAAGACATGGAGAAAAGAAGGGCGACTTTTGACCGTATTATCTTGACCTACAAAAAGCTAAATTCTCCAAAAAATTTTGTTCTAGGAGGAGATATGAATGCGTTTGACCCCTATATTACACACAAAAATCTCCCCTTTTGGGATGGGAATCTTTGTCATCAAAAACTTGTGCAAAGCGGACTTTTTGATCTGAAAGAGGGAATTCTTTTTGGACTATTTGGCCCATTCGGAACTTATACAAACTCCTCACCAAACGATACCACCCCTTTTTCCGGTGAGGGTGTATTTGGAATCTACTTGGATCGTTTTTATGGTGCTGAAAATATTCAACCCCTCTTTTTTGGAGTGGAAAAGGGTAAAGTCGATGGTGAATTCCCCTCTGACCACATGCCCATATTTACCGAATTTTTTATGAAGGGTTAAAAAAATGCGGCCGATCCTTTTGGATCGGCCATATCAAGCGAATGGGCTTTAGGTGTTTTTAAAATAACTCCAACGACTCAACGTAAGCGCTAACCGGAAGATTTTTTACCTGAACCTCTTCGCACTCTACAGCCATCAAATAGACTCGAGAATCGGCGATCACCAATCGCCCGGAAAAATAGATACTTCCATTACGAATCACAAAATCGACCCCTTGGTGCCCTTGGTGGCGAATTAGGGTAGCTTGATCCAAACGGTTTTCGGGGTTTTGGCTGGTGATCCAGGTCAAAAATTGCTCTAAACTTGTTTGTTGATTGCTTTGTGCAATGGGCTTGGGATATTCGGCTACTAACAGAATATATACCGCCTTATTATCCACGGGTGCCACAAGGACATCGTAGTTAAATTGCTCACCACGCACCTGGTTAGTATGCGAGCTAGCGTAAGGAATTGCAGGCATCTTTAGGCTGCATCGCTTTGAGCGAATCGTTTTCCATTGGTTAAGCTCGTTTGTTTTTAAAGCTTCAGCAGGGGCTTGTGCTACGGGAGCTAACCCGGCAGTCAAGCAGGTAACCAGCAGTGCTATTTGGGTAAATAATGACATAATCTTTCTTGTCCTTACGCTGAGAATATATTTGCGAACATCGAAAGAAGTATCCAAAAGCCCAAAAGGACAAATGTAGATAACACGACAACGACAAGGGAAACCCAAGCGGAATACCCGTTCACTTCACTTAATGTTTGTAATGAACTTACCCACGTCCAAACGACGATTAATGCCATCAGAAATGTTGTTACCTGGTAAGTGTAAAAAACAGGACCCACCATAGTCACTGGATCCTGAAGATAAAAGGCTGCTACTCCCAGTATGCCGATGTTGACCGCCCAGAGAATTAGGTTGAGAAATCTTGGAAAAAATGCCCAGCTGATCGAGGCGCGTGTCTCATAGTAGTTAGCCTTTCCCTTAAAAAGCTTGCTGACCCAAAAAATAACTACACTGAAGATAGACAGAAATGCATATCCGTAAGGGAGGGCAAAAATGAGACTGAAGCCAACAATGGTCCAAATATCATATTTATCTCCCAAATCGCTCATAGCAGATAGATCTAACATACCTAATAGACCTAAAATAAACGCGATGAGGATAAAGTGCTTTCGAGCATCCGTTTGCACAATTTTACGGATCACCTCTCTAGGTTTGACTACAATTTGTAGCAGCTCTTTGAATGATGGAAAATTGCTCATAACAGCCCTTAAAAGAAAAAATAATAACCTTTTATAATTTCTTCATACCTTATTGCAGAAGTAATTAACAAACGATATCTCGGGAGTAGCAGAGATGCTTTCGTTTTTTCCACGAAATTTAATTTTCCGGCTTATCACCTATGTACGTG
>CAYFOX010000145.1:0-2543 GCA_964344875.1 uncultured bacterium | reverse complement strand
ATCCTGTGGTAAAGAAGGATTGGAGCTCAAATAAAGCAAAAGAGCCTCTACATCCCCTTTTTCAGCTTTCTCCTCGAGACATTCTAAAAGGGTTTTCAAAACTCTCGGATCCTTTCTTAAAAGATCAGCAGGCGAATTTTTTAAAACCTCAATCCCCTCTTTCAAAGTATCAAAGAGTTCAAAAGCCTCAAAAAAACAGGCTAATCGCTGCCCTTGAAAAAGAGCTCTGAGCTTCAGCTTGACCTCCTGAGAAAACTGCAGATCCGCATATTTTTTTAATAATATCTCCAGAGACGGATGCATTTCCGTGGGGCAGCTATCGAGTCTAGCCACAAGCTCAAATATCTCAAGAGCCTGTTTTTTGGATCGGCCCCCATAAGCACTCAAAAAGGGAATACATAAGTTTTTTTGGTCGTAGCGAAAGAGTAGATCCTCGACTAAACAGAAAATCTCCGGAACCTCTAACCCCTCTTTGGCGATTTTTAGGTAGGCTTGAAGAAACTCTTTTTTAAGCTCTAAAGAGCCAGAAAATTTCGTTTTCCATCCCCTTTTTAAGACAAGCATGAAATAAGCGTTCTCTTCCAGCTGCCCTTTTAGTTCCAAAAGCTGCCCCTCTTGCAAAACACGAGAAAGGTTCTCCACAAAACGGCAATCGGGATCTTTTTGCAAAATAGAGGGGCATTTTTTTAAAAACTTCAACCCCAGAGGGATCAAATCTCTGTTCTTGGGGAGTGGATACTCAATCTTGTCCTTCAAAAAATAGAGAACCCTATCTAAAGCCAAATCCTCCTCGTGCTCTTCTGGGATCCCAGCTAAAACAGTTTCCAGTTGCAAATCTTTGAATAGCGAACCTAGTAAACGATTAGAAACCGTTTTTTCCTCGTTGGCTGCCTTGATTAAATAAGCGAAAAGAGACCCCTTAAGAAATAAAATTTCGTCTTGAGACAAGGCAGATAGATTGCTTAGTAGGTCCTCTTCATCCATGTTTTCAGAAAAGTGATGAATGGTTAAAAAGGAGTAAGCCTCTATTCCTAATGGAGATAAATTTTGGGTTGAAAGTGTTTCCCATCTATCGATAGAAAAAGGTTGTCGATTTTCTAAACTCAAAATCAGTCTGTAAAATGAGAGAAGATCTTTTGTTTTGACCGCCTCATTCTTCAACTCTCTAAAAAACCTGTCTTTATTAGGGCTATGATCATATGCGTCTTGTATCCAAGAAAAAAATCGGGTGGTAAGCCCCTTCTTTAAGAAAAAAGGGGTCGCTTTAGACATAGGCATCGAGAGTGCATAAATCTCGAATCGTTCCAAGGCTTTCCAAGAGAGGTTTGAAAAAAGCCCTTTTGACTCTATCCAATTCAATAAAGGAAGTTTTTCTTCAACATAAAGAACGTCATCTTCAATGAAGCGCGAGCACTGATCAAAAAAAGTTTTGGGGTATAGGTCTAAAAACTCCTCATACAAATTTGCCCCAAAAAATTGCCTTAAAAGACGCTCTAAATCTGAAAAAACAGGTCTTTGAGCCAGATCCAAAGTGAATTTCCGCAAAAACATCCTTTTCTCTTCAAGCGCTTTATCGGAGGGGAATTCAAGAAGAAATTGTTTCAACTCCTCTTGAGAATATCTCCCTTTTAGAATGCATATCGGCATAAGCTGATGAAAAAGCTCTTGGGTAAGAAGATGGGTTTTTTTCAAATTTTTTAGATAGTCAAGGGGGTCTTTTTGAGATAAAGGGGGAAGACTGTGGTTTTTTCTAATCCTTTCCCATTCGGCTTGTTGCTCTTCTGTAAGGGGGAATTTTTGTAGATAGAGGTCATAAAGTTTTTCAAAGAAAGACTCAACCTTTTCTATAGAGATCCCCGGTTCGGCTGCGTATAGCAGGAGGGCATTGGAAAAAACTTTTAGGCTGGTTTGGGGATCTTGAGAAAGAAAATGAAAAATATCCTCGACCGAAGCCCCAAACGATTTAGGGAGATAAAATTGATGGTCCAAAAGAGCAAATGCATTCTTTTTGACAACCAATTTTTCTGGACTGTTCAGAAGCGCAGATGACAGGACACTTAAAAGTTCTTTGTAGGGATCCCAGGCTACAGCATAAGGATAGTAACCCAAAAATGGATCCAGCTCTTCATCGATTGCAGCAAGCACTCTCTCTGAGGTGGACTCTGGTATGTCTTTAGAAAAAAAGAGAGCATTATGGAGATTTAATTTGAAATTTAGGATGTTTACCCTATCGAGATGATTTAAACAAAAAAAACGTAAACTCTCTTTAAAGTGGGGATTTTGTATAAAGCTTTGATGCATGTGTTGAATGGCAAGATCTATTAGATCTTGCGAGACAAGGTAGCCCTGGCAAAACTTTTTGAATACCCTAAAATGAAATCCGTAGGCAGTTTCGGGTATTGAGAGATTTAGGATTTTGTACTTGGACAGCTCCAAAACATGATCAAGATTGGGATTGAGAGCCTCAGGTACAAGACAAATACTGCAGTTATTCAAGGGTCCCGGTCTTAATTCCAAAGCTAAGCTGTCATCATCAAATAGAT
>CAYFOX010000144.1:0-2546 GCA_964344875.1 uncultured bacterium | reverse complement strand
GAACATTAATTATCCTAATCCAAAAATAAAAAATTGATTCGAATCAGAGAATTTTGTTAAAATCTTTTTAAAATTTTGATCCCAAATATATATATGAGCACTCTTAAACAGCGTTTTTTATTTTTAGCCTTTGCTTGCACGAAGATTTTAGCCAACTCCTCATTACTACCTGTTGACCCTATCTGCAAAAGCTCCATCCCTGTTATTGATATGCGTCTTTATGAAAATCCAGAAACGAGAGCGCAATTCAGCCAGGAATTTACCCAGGCGTTGCATGAGATTGGTTTTTGTGCGTTAACAAACACCGGATTCGACTCAGAAGCGCTAGAAAAAAGTTATCAAGCCTCCATCGAGTTTTTCAAAAGTCCCCGCGAAAAGAAAATGGAGCTCCATTTTCCTGATCTCAATGGCCAACGGGGATTAGTGATTAAAGAGAATGCCCAAGGGAAAAAATCCTTAGACTTCAAAGAATTTCTCCATTTTGGGAAAAAAAAGAACTTTTGGCCTGTCTGGATGGATCTCAAGACACCGATGAAAAATCTCATCAGGCATTTAGACAAGCACAGTGAAAAACTGCAACGTATTTTGAGCCTTTTCATGGGTCAAAAAGAGAATTTCTTGCTCGAGATGACCGATGATGGAGACTGCGTTTTAAGAGCTTTATACTACCCTAAAAATCCTCTCCCCGAACAATTTTGGGCTGCAGCTCATACAGATATTGATCTTTTCACCATCCTACCGATGTCCACCGAGAAAGGGTTAGAAATCTTGCATAAAGGGGAATGGGTTCAGGTGAAAGTTCCAAAAGATGCCTTCATTATCAACTGTGGAGACATGTTGGAAAACATGAGCAACGGGTACTTTAAAAGCAGTGTGCATAGAGTTGTATCTCAACCTGGAAAGGAGCGCTTTTCAATTGTCTATTTTGTCCACCCCAGAAATACGGACCGCGTAGATCCGCTATTTCCCTGTATTGAGCTTACTGGGGGAATCAAACGATTTCCTGACGCTTGCCACCTTGAGATGTTAGCTCATCGTTTAGTAGAGATCGGGCTTGCTTCCGAAGAGCTCAAATTTTTTGATGCCAATTCCGGCTATCTTCAGCGAATAGAAGACCTTGTCTTACAAGGAACGGCCTCTGATGCAGTCAAAAAAACCTACGAAACTTGGCAGAAAATTCAAAGTTGAGAACAAAAGATCTCCATGATCCTCTACCAAAGCTCTTCAGGTTGCTCAAACTCTAGTTCGGGATGTTCAAGCCTTTGTTGAAAAGCCTCATGAATAGCCGTTCCAGCCTCGTTTTGCCATTGAGCTTTAAACAAAGAATCCCCCTCCGAGAGATCTCTTTGAGTGGGGTTTAACCCATCGTAAGCTTTGAACCTCTTTTGGAAAAAATCTCGGGTGATCTCTAAAGCTAAATGGATTTTTTGATCGGGGTTTGTGTATCTTTTTTCGAAAAATGTAAGCGCACTCTCTTTATCCAGGCCTGTGCTTTGGAGTTGGGTATCCAAAATCTCCCTTTGACCCTCAATAAAGTCTACAACCTCTTCTAAAGTATCGGACAAAATAGGTAGGGGGATTTGGGAAAAGCCGGAATTGGGAGAGACAAAATCTCTGCCGGCTTTTACTGCTGCCATTCTTAAAATGTAGAACAAAATAGATTTTTTATTTTCCCAGTTTTCAGGCTCTTCAATATAGTACATTGCGATTTGGCGCATAGAGTGCGTTTTATGCATTTTTTTCAATAAAAGCGTTGTTGCAGCAATCCCATGGAAAACTCTGTCCCCCAGTTGTAAATCGGAAACCTCTCGCCTAACGTTTTCTAAATCGATAGAATCGATTTTTTCTTGAGTGGAAAAACCAAATTTTTCTGCAGGATCAATCAGAGAATACCAAAAAAAGAGGGCTCCGGTAACTAGATTATTGGGGAGTATACAACCGTGATCAATAGGAACAACACCCTCAATAGTTTCCCCTTTCCTTTGGATCAGCAGATTTCTAGAATGTCGATCGCTGTTGCAAAACCAAAGATCGATAAAAATGGTCGGTTCCAAATGACAGATGAAATCTTTTCTTTTACTTTTTTCCACCGAATGCATAGATCCCGAATTCTCTATAAACATCTGGACTGAACAGCGCTTGGTAGCTTCTTGAACAAATTGTCTAGAAGTTAGCTCCATCATAACCGTCGGAGGCACAATCTCAGGGGCTAAACGATAGGCCAAAACCTCACGGCATGAAGCTGACATCGGCTCTATACCCTCTTTCAAAAGCTGGTAATCCCCTCTCCCATGGATGGCACCGGGCTCCTCGTCGCCAGGTTTAACCACCGCTACAATTTTTTCTTGATCATCCAAAACAAAATAAGAACCACATGCGCCCTGATTACTTGTGACGAAACTGGGCCTTACTCGCCCACTTGCCTCAAAATCTTTTTCAAAAATTGCACAAACTTTTTCGCTCCATCCTGCTATTTGAGGAAAAATAGGGCCCAAAAGCCTATTCACGCACACAGCCGACTTTTCTAAGCCCAAGGGCATGTCAAC
>CAYFOX010000143.1:0-2577 GCA_964344875.1 uncultured bacterium | reverse complement strand
AATTTTAGCGATCTCTGAAGACAAGCGCCCAAGGGTCTTACCTTTAGCATCGATCAAAAAAGTATTTTTTTTACTTTCAGACCGTTGAAAAGTTTTTGTCATTTTCAAATTGGGTTGCATTTCGATCCTTTTTTCTGGGCTATGGTACCCCTTTTTTCCATTTAATACAAGCTTCTTTTCTTGAATCTCCCTTGCCGATCTTGTGAAGAAAAGGAATCTCAGTTAATCTTTAACGCCATGAAGATAAAAGATCCAAAAACTTTCTTTATTAGAACATATGGCTGTCAAATGAACGAGCTTGAGAGCGAAGTGATGATAGGCCAGCTAAAGCGACGCGGATTAAAAAGAGTTCTTGACGAAGAGCTAGCCGATCTCTTGGTCTTCAACACCTGTTCTATTAGAGATCTCGCCGAACGAAAAGTAATGGGGAAACTGGGCCAACTAGGCCGTTCAAAAATGCGCAACAAGCTTATTGGTGTGACCGGTTGCATGGCGATGGCCAAAAAAGAGACCCTGTTCAAAAAACTCCCACATGTGGACTTTGTGATTGGAACCAACAATCTCTCCGAGTTAAATACTGTTCTTGACGATGTGATCGATTCGGGTAGACAACAAATACGCACTGAGGGGGAATATGACGCCCTTGACTACACCGTTGCAGAAAGAGAACATAAAGTTAAAGGGTATGTATCCATTATCCGGGGTTGCGACAAGTATTGCACCTACTGCGTTGTACCCTACACCAGGGGTCAAGAGGTATCCCGCCCTCATGAGGAAATTGAGCGCGAAGTACGCGATCTTGTAGATAAAGGCTACAAAGAGGTAACCCTTCTAGGGCAAAATGTCAACAGCTATGGAAAGGATCGGCTCGAGACCGGAGTGCTTTTCCACGATCTTCTTTACAGGTTAGATAAAATCGAGGGTCTAGAGCGAGTGCGCTTTTTGACCTCACACCCTATCGATATCAGCGTCGAATTGATGGAGGCGGTCAGAGATTTGAGAACTGTATGCGAGTTTGTCCACTTCCCTTTACAGGCGGGCTCTAACCGTATTTTGAAAAAAATGCACCGAATTTACACAAAAGAGCAGTACCTGGAAAAAGTAGCACTTCTTAGATCGATTGTGCCAAATGCCAAACTGGGGACCGACATTATTGTAGGTTTTTGCTCGGAGACCGATGCAGAATTTGAAGAGACTTACCAGCTATTCGATGAAATTGGCTTTTCTGTCGCCTTTATTTTTGCCTACAGCCCACGAAAAGGGACGCCGGCGATGCGATGGGAAGACGATGTTCCTGAAGAGGTAAAACAACAACGCCTCCACCGTCTTTTGGAACTTTATGAGAAAAAAGCGCAAGAAGAACGGCTACAACTCATCAATACTCCTATCGAGGTGCTTGTAGAGGGAAAAAATAAAAATGGGCAGCTCAAGGGAACAACCCGTTGCTGGAAAAACGTGATTCTTGAAGGGGACGATTCTCTTATTGGCTCCCTACAAATGGTAGACATAAGCGGATTTAACCATAGCACTCTGCTTGGAACAGTACAAAAGCCTTTACTCGTTTAGCAAATCTCACCTAAGTACAACGCGTCTAGAGGAAGCGTTGTACTTCAAATACTAGCTAAGATGCTTTTCAAACCACTCCTCATCGACGATGTTTACTCCGGCGGCCCTAGCTTTTTCCAGCTTAGACCCCGCCTCCTCTCCTGCTAGAAGATAATCGGTTTTTTTCGTCACGCCATTCACAACTGTTCCCCCATATTGCAAAATCAGGTCGGTAGCCTCCTGGCGGGTATATTTTGCTAATGTCCCTGTCAGACAAAAAGTTTTTCCACAAAAAGGGTGGTCTGCATCAAAGGTTTTTTGAACCTGCGTTGGCTCCACTCCCGCCTCTATCAAAAGTTCGATCTCCTCTTTATGGATCGGATTTTCAAAAAAGCAGACAATAGAATCGGCTGTTTTCTCCCCGATTCCGTCAATTTTAAGAAGGTCCTCTTTTTTAACTTCAATTAATTTTTTTAGTGAGCCTAGGCGATTAGCCAAAAGGTGCGCTGATTGCGCTCCTACATGGGGAATTCCCAGCCCAAGGATGAATCTATCGAGCGATCGTTTTTTGGATTCTTGGATGCTTTCAACCAAGTTTTGTGCCGATTTCTCTTTAAAACCAGCAAGAGTAAGTAGATTCTCCCTAGTAAGTTTGTAAAAATCGCTTGGTCTTTGCACGAGTTTAGACTCAAACAGTTTTTCGACCACTTTATCTCCTAAATGCTCCACATCCATTGCCCCCTTTGCCACAAAAAAATGGAGCCTTCGTACCCCTTGAGCGGGACAACTGCTGTGATTTGGACAACGCACCGCCACCTCACTTTCGATCTTCACCACTTTTGTATGACAAAAAGGGCAATGATTCGGCATATGCCACTTAACAGAATTTTCTGGTCGTTTTTCAAAGTCCACTTTGACAACTTGAGGGATAATCTCTCCAGCTTTTTCGATAATGACCGTGTCGTGAACGCGAATATCTTTGCGCTCTACCTCTTCTTCGTTGTGCAAACTTGCACGACTTATAGTAGATCC
>CAYFOX010000142.1:819-2579 GCA_964344875.1 uncultured bacterium | reverse complement strand
ACTTTTGATGAGGTGGAAACTAGATATTCGGCTCAAACGAATACTGAAAAAATAGTTCTCGAAGGGAGTCTATCATCAATTGAAAAAAGGCATGGATTCCTAAAAAGAAACTGTACATTTGTTGTGCCCTATTTCCCCGAGTCTTTTGGGGAAAGAGAAGTGTATAAAAACCATTCCCATTTTATTTATCCTTATTTTAAAGTTGAGTGGAGAGATGAAAAATTTAGAGCAATTCTAAAAGAAATGCTCAAGCCTAAAAAACCAATAGAGGTTTTAACTTTCCCAAAGGATAAGCTCAGCATCGCAATTCATGTGAGAATGGGTGGGGGTTTTGACCGTGAAGGGCTTGGAAATGATCCCTTATTTCTAGGAAAACTTCCCCCAGAAAAATTTTACCTCGATGCTTTGGAGCTTTTATGTAAACTTCGTCCTACTGATGAGCTCTATTTCCATATCTTTACCGATGATGCCGATCCAAAAAGAATAGCTCTTTTAGTCGAAGAGCATGTAAAAAGTTTGCGATCTGCCCCTTTTACTGTCGGGTTCAGAACAAAGGGAAATTCTCATAATCAAAATATCCTTGAGGATATGTTTTCGATGTTGGAATTTGACTGCCTTATTCGTCCCGAATCGAATTTTTCTATCATTCCTTCTCTTTTGAAAGATTATGAAATTTTGATCCACCCTAATGTATGGTACGTAAAGGGTGATTTGAAAAAGATCAACCTTAAAATTGTAATGAACTAGAGATCGTTCCTTCTATTCATCCTACCGGCTTTAAAATTTTAAAAAATTTATGGTTTGATTTGTTTTCGCGTATGTGTTTATTATGTTATTTGATATGTATAAAAAATTGACTTTTATTTTTTTCAATTTATTCCTTTTTTTCAAAATTTTCGGCACAAACGTAACCGATTATTCTATTGCATTTGTGCACATTGGCCCATGTATACCTGAATACACAGTAACAGCAATAAAACAAGCTAGGCTTTTTAATCCAAAAGCGGATATTTATTTAGTAGCTCAAGCACAGGCACATGAGAACCTTTGTCTCACTAAGGATCTTTCTCAGTACAATCCCATTTTTGTACCTATAGAGTCTCTTCCTCTATCAAGCGAGCATGCAAAATTCCAAAAAAAATCTAAACTCGATAACCTCTATCGCAACGGTTTTTGGCGTTATGCTACGGAACGTTTTTTCTATTTAAGCGCGCTCATTTCCTCAAAATGTTTGAAGAATGTATTTCATATGGAAAATGATGTGATGATTTACTGTGACCTTGAGAAGCTTTTAGAGGTTTTTTCTACTCAATATAAAGGAATAGCTGCAACTTTTGATAATGAAGAACGTGTGATACCTGGCTTTTTATATATCTGTGACGCTCATTCGATTGGTCGCCTTACTAGCTTTTTGGCAAAAAGATCCAGTAGCGGAGAAAATGACATGGTCACTCTAGCAGCATTTAAATCGGTAGAAAATGGAAAATATATAGATAATCTTCCCATCATTTTTCCCGGTTACGTGGAAAAACATCCATTAATTAGTTCCTATAAACACCGAACGGATAATTCGAGTAAATTTTTCAAGAATTACGACCTGTTTAATTCGATATTTGATGGAGCAGCTATAGGTCAGTACCTCGGTGGAGCAGACCCCCGAAACGGACACCTACCTGCTGGTTTCATTAATGAATCCTGTCTTTTCAATCCCTCTTTTTTAGAGTTTACATGGCAAATTGATCCTCAGGGAAGAAAAGTTC
>CAYFOX010000142.1:341-809 GCA_964344875.1 uncultured bacterium | reverse complement strand
TGAAGGGCAAAAAATCAAAATAAACAATCTTCATATTCATTGTAAAAATTTGGAAGCTTTTTTCTCAGGAAACCTATGAAGACTTTTGCACTTATATTTTTTGCACTCTTAGGCTTTTCGGAAGTTGGGTTTACTGCTGATAGGCGCTCCTCTTATCCTTTCATTACCGGTGATGGTTTTCGTGCAATATGTACCCATATTTTTGATGAAACCGGTCAAAATTTTCAGCCGTGGGAGGTAAAACAGGGTGATACCATTTTCGTAAAATCAGATTATATTAATAATTTTTATGAAAATATCCACCCAAAAATCCCTTCAGATTATATTCTTATTACCCATAATTCCGATCATAGTGCCTCGTCAGTTTGTAGAGAGCTACTTGAGGAAGACAGATTAATCGCTTGGTTTGCCCAAAATGCATACGAGGTATCTCATCCCAAGTTGATTCCCATACCTATAGGTCTAGAA
>CAYFOX010000142.1:0-302 GCA_964344875.1 uncultured bacterium | reverse complement strand
CCGGAGGAGAGGGAAGAGGTTTTCTCCCTTTTGAATGACATATCCCACGTAGTATCTACCCCGAAAGCGTATCCAGCTTTTCTTAAAGATCTATCTAGATCTATGTTTGTACTTTCACCCAGAGGAAATGGGTATGATTGTCATCGGACATGGGAGGCTTTATTGATGGGTGCTATTCCTATAGTCAAAACCTCCTCTATGGATCCTTTATTTAAGAACCTTCCCGTTTTGATAGTCAATGAATTTAAAGAATTAGATATTGAATTTTTATCTACTTTAAAATATCGTGTATTAAATATATC
>CAYFOX010000141.1:376-2595 GCA_964344875.1 uncultured bacterium | reverse complement strand
GGGTTATCGGGGTAAGGGTTACTCAAACTTTTCATCAAACTGGTGGCTAAAAATCTTTGTGTGCTCTCTCTTGAATGCAGGATTTGCGGGTTTTGGAAAATCTTTGGTTTAAAAGCAACTAACGCCCAGTTATTATCCCCTTTGGTAAGGCGAAAATCGTCAAAACTTAAAGAGCTTAATCCGATTTCCGTTGCAAAGGCAAGAAGAGTTCTCGCAAGATTTTCTTGCTCATCATCGCTTTGTTCGCCAATTTTCTGGATTGTTTGCTCTGAGGAGAGGATGTTTTTTCGCTTCAGCGAATTGCTTGGATCCAAAGAAAGTTGTGGAAGATCAATAAAAAGACGCAATTGGCACGCCTTCAAACAAAGATGTTTTCTTAAATCGTATTTAAACAAATCTTTTGTCGGCAAAGAGGATACAAAAGTTCCGTTTTCAGATTGTGAGAACCATTCCACACTGATATGATGGAATTTTTGATCTATTTGTTCAGGATTTTTCATCAGCGGAAAGGGGGATAGGGGAGATTCATGATAGAACTCAGCCCAAAAAAGCTCCTTAAAACTGATGGATACCATAAATAGGCTCTTTGCTTTTTTTAAAAAAAACTACTATGAATACTGCCAGTAACACTCTTTTTTTTCAAACCCACGCGATCTTGGGAACAATTTTAAGCAACTAAGTGAATCAAAAAGGGAAATTTTTGGCGGTAATTTGAAGAAAGAAATCAGAATCCCTTACAGGTTGCTTTTTAAACGATAAAAAACTAATAGGCTTACTACAAATACCACCTTTTTTAAAAAACTTTTAGGACAAGTCCCCTTTTATGGATGACTCAGCATTAGAATAAACTCGAAAACCTTCGTTTGTTTTTTTTGTCAGATTTGATAAAATCTTACGCGAATTAAACCGTTAGGACTCCTCTTTTGTCTATCCATTACCCTCATCAGTCGCTAAGCTTTGTGTCTGGGCTTAGCTGTGCTGAAATGAACTCGAGTACACCCTTGAATCTTGAGGCTTTTGAAAAATATCAGGAAATTCTCAGAGAACCTATAGGTTTTTACCCGATTTCCAAGGGGGAACTTTTGGAGGTTGCCAAAAACATTATGGGGCAGTTGGCCCCGTACCGGATGTTCATAATTGGGGGAGCTGCCCAAAAAATTCTTTTCGATTATCCCAAAAATGATCTGGATATCGCGCTCTATGCGGAACCGGGGACTTTTGAGCTCTTTAACCACCAGTTTCTCCCTTATCTGTATTCGTTGGGCTTACAGTCTGAAGATCCTAAGGGTTTGGGTTTTATAAGAATCAATCCCCATTACCAAATCCTCTCTTTTTGTGACCTGGACATAAAATTTCCCTCCGTTACAGACAGAAGTCATCTTTTTGATGACAATGCTTTGGTGGTAGATGTCACTTCATCGCAGGTAGAAATGACTTTGGTTCCAGGTTGTATATTTGGACAGGGAAAAGAGAATTTAGAGTATGCAATTGCTATCAATAGGGAAAAAACCCTTGTCCTTTCCGATCCAAATGGAGCCAAAAACTTCTCTTTAAGAACCATTCTAAGATGTACGCAAGGTTGGAGCGCTAATCCTTTTCTTTTAAAAAATGCTTTGACTTGTATGCAACAAGAAAGCTCGGAGACATTTCAGCGTAATCTAGATCTGTTTTTACTGGGGCACGGATAGGGCCCTATTTCTCATAAATCTACAAAATTTATTAGAACGATACCAAGGGAATGAAAATAAAATTTCTCTAGTGAATAGAGCTTTTTTCGCTGATGGACTGCCCCTGATAGACCCCAAGAAAGAGATCCATTCGCTTGTGATTTCAGCCCTTCGATCGGGGATGCACTATGACGAAAAGCAGTGTGGTTTTTTCTTAAATGGGGAATTCTTTTTTTTGTCTAAATCTCTTGAAGAGACTTTTTTAGAAATTTGTAAAACCTCATGTTATGGACTAAAAGATCTGACCGAAATTCTAAAAAATTGGATTGAAGCAATCAGTATGAAGGGGAGAAAATCCCCTATTTGTAATCCCGTAGGGGCGAGGGTGGGAAAAAATCTTCTTGAGCTGCTCTCTAACGGTGAGCATCAAGAGGTTTTTGAGGAGCTAACGGCCTATTTAAGAGCGAAAGAGGAACACGAGCACCTCCTTTTTTTTAAACGGCTATCGCCGGTAGGGATGGCTAAAGCTATCCTTGAAAACGGAACGATTAG
>CAYFOX010000141.1:0-272 GCA_964344875.1 uncultured bacterium | reverse complement strand
TTTTTGGAGAGCCCTTTTAAAAAAACACCCAATCGATTTAGAGCAACTTTTAACCACTTTAACCGCATGGGACTGTGAGGAGCCGTCATCTTTTCTTTTGGATTTGATTCATCAGGAAGAAGCGCTAACGAACCTTTTGGTGGAAGATTACGAATCTAATCAACCTTCAGGGCCAAAATCTCAGGATTTTTGGTACTCAGCTTTGAAAAACCCCAAAGTTCAACGCCTTTTAGGCCTTGAGGGGTTAATTTTAGAACCTTTCATGAAAGAGG
>CAYFOX010000140.1:0-2623 GCA_964344875.1 uncultured bacterium | reverse complement strand
TCTTCATCCGATTTACCTAAGACTTCCCCAGTCCACCCCGTTTTTAGACTATCTGAATCAACAAGATCGAGTGAGCTACAAAACGGTCTACCACGAGAAAATGCGGCTTTTGAGCCTCTTGGAATTCGAGCCACTAGATCCCGAATTTTTAGAAAAATACCCCTCTCTTTTGGAGTATGCCGTTTATAAGACCTTGAAAGAGGAGTCCCATTTTTTAAGCCACGAGACCTTTGTTTTGCAAAACTGCACTCCTGAGGAGATTTTGAAGGAAAAAGATTCCTCGTTTTCAAAAAGAGTAGAGTTTCACCTGAAACTGCAGCAGCACCTATTTAAAAAATGGAAAGAGATCGAGACCTACGCTCGTCAAAAACAGGTACAGTTGATGGGGGATCTTCCTATTTTAGTTTCAAGAGAGAGTCACGAAGTTTTTTTTCATCCGGAACTTTTTGACCTAAATTATGATGCTGGAGCGCCACCCGATGCGTTTGCGCCTCAGGGGCAAAACTGGGGGCATCCAATTTACAACTGGCCCAAACACGAACAGGATGGATTCACCTTCTTTCTCAAGCGCAGAGATTTTTTACAAGAATTTTTTAGCCTCTATCGCATCGATCATATGATTGGGTTTTTCCGATTTTGGAAAATACCGAAAGGGGAAAAAGGGATTGACGGAAAATTTAGTTCCACCGATCCCCAGGAATATCTGCCCAAGGCTAAAAAAAGGCTCAAGGCACTTCTTGAGAATACCTTGAGTGCCGATCAAGCGGTGACAATCAAGCCGATTGCAGAGGATCTTGGCGCAAAACCTTTTGGAATGGAAAAGCTCCTCAAAGAGCTACAAATTCCAGGAATGGCAGTTCTTCTTTGGACGGAAGATCCAAAAAACAACCCAGTTGAAAGCCTTTCCACCCTCTCTTTACACGACACCGCGCTTTTAGCCTCCTGGTTTCGTCAGGAGACGGGGCGCAATATCAACGATGAGGAGCGTTTTACCCTTTTCAAGCTATCTTTAGAGGTGCCCTCGATGTACAAAATAAATCTTCTCCAAGAGTTTTTAGCTCTTTACCCCGACTACAGATTTTTGTATGACGAACTAGAACAGATCAATATCCCTTCAACTGTTTTACCGACAAACTGGACGGTGCGTATGAATACCACCTTGGAAGAGATCCAAAAAAATACAGACCTTGCCACAAAGATCACATCTTTGTTAGAGTCAGTTCATGATCCTTAGGTCCCTGGTATTTGTATTTTTATCTATCACTTCGAAAGAGAAAATCGATACCCTTTATCACAAAATTGATCCCTACTCTATCTCCAAACAGCTCGCTTTTTATGAGCTTTACCCAGAAACCCAAATGGGAAAAAAAGCCTTGCAAAGGGCTCTTGATCTTATCAATATCCATCGCCCACTGTCTGACCAAATCGATTGCAAAGTAAAAATTCCTCCGTTCAACCCAAATTTAATCATCAGCTTATCCTCACAACTCCCGAAAAAAGGGATGGAAAACATCTCTGAAGGAGAGCTATTAACCATTCAAAAAATGGCATCGCATCTTAGCAACAGAAGGCTGAAAGGTTTTTATGTAAAAAACCTTGAAGAGGCCAATGAGATCGAAACTGATCAGATTGACCTGACCCGTTTTCTTTTGCTTGAGCTGGTTGAGGACCCTAAACAACGCCTTTTTTATGAGGCAACCGTCGACTTGATGGCACTCGAAATTTTAGCTCATCTACCAAAAGGGGCCACCTTAGAGGAAAAATTGGAAAAAATCTCCTCCTACGTTTTTCACGACATGGAGTATAGATTCCCTCCCCAATCGATTTGGGCGGAAGAGATCAATTCTTATACCCTTTTGCCGACGATTCTCGATAGCAGATTTGGGGTTTGCCTTGGGGTAAGCACCCTATACCTAGCTTTAGCCCAAAGACTCGATCTCCCTCTAGTCCCTATTACTCCGCCAGGGCATATTTTTGTTAGATTCGAAAACAGAAATACTGTAATCAATATCGAAACAACAGCAAGGGGAATCCATCTTCCCGATTCCCATTACCTTTCCGTCCAAACCAAATCTTTGAAAAGAAGAACGATTCGTGAGGTGATTGGGCTCAATTTTATGAACCAGGGGGCCCTGTTCTGGCAACAAAACAATCATAAAAAAGCAATCGAAGCTTATACCATAGCCGAAAAATATTTGGGAGAGGATCCTCTACTGATGCGTTTTAAGGGGCTGCAACACCTCTTTTTAGGAGAAGAAGAGATCGCTTTCAAAATTTTGGAAAAAATTCGTCACGTTACGCTTGAAGGGTCTACCTGTAAAGATTCCCAGATCGACGATCTGCTTACAAAAAATATCGATGCTGAAGGGATCAAACTATTGTATGATAAAGAGGGAAACGAGCGTAATGCTATAGAAAAACAGATCCAGCGCCTCCAAAATAAAGTAGAAAAGTATCCCAAGTTTAGAGATGGCTTTTTTCATCTTGCAGGTGCATGGCTTGCTCTGAATAGAACAAAAGAGGCTTATGAAGCCCTTTTAAAGTATCACCAAATAGACTCTAATAATCCTGTTGTGGAGTATTATCTAGCAGCTTTGGCTTTGGATCGGATGCTACTTAAAGA
>CAYFOX010000139.1:0-2778 GCA_964344875.1 uncultured bacterium | reverse complement strand
AGCTAAATAATTTCCTTTCTAGTAAGTTAAGTTTTTAACGAAAACTTCGAGAGGAATACCTGCTATGAAAGAGTTCATCACTTACATCGTGAAGAACATCGTTGATCATCCTGATCAGGTGAAAGTGGAAGCGATTCAAGGACATAATACAATGATTATTGAGGTCAAGGTCGCGAAAAATGACACCGGAAAAGTGATAGGTCGACAAGGAAAAACTATCCAAGCTATCCGCGCTCTCGTCGTTGCTGTAGCAAGCAGAGCCGGAATTCGAGTCACTCTCGAGGTATTGGAAGCAGATGCGTTAACAACAGCGCATTCAACCGTTTGATGATATAAAAACCCCGGTAGACCCGGGGTTTTCTATTTATTCTACTTAAGACAGGGGGAAATGTCTTTCTTTCTCGATGTAATCGTTCCGGCCTCAAATTTTAGGATAATCCAAGGATGCTTATGCTCTTTAATCTCTATTACATTTCCCACAACCTCTTCAAAGATCGCTCGTAAATTTTGAGGCATACTTGCTTCAATCTGTTTTTTTGCCTGTAACTGAAAAAACATCATTAAAAAGTAGGAGATTTGGGTTCTCCCCTCATCTGTATCGTGGGAGCTGATCCAAATTTCATCTTTATGATCCTGTTTAGGTTTGACCCCTTTAAAAAGATCCTCCGCCCCTTCAACAGTAGTAAGCATGAGAATTTTAAGCGGTTGCTCTGTCTTATATTCGTACCAAGTTTTGGCGACGGCAGCATAATTTTTTGTTAAGGTTGCTATGTTATTTGGATAAACCTTGAGTTGGCTAACGAGTGCACCCCCCTGTTTTTTGGTATCGTTAAAAATCTTTAGACTTTCTAAACGATTCTCTACGTCCTCCTCTTTAAGGCTGTAAACAGTTTTGTAGTATCGATAAAGCTCAGGATTTTGTATCAGCGGTTTGGAGGAGGTGGGATCAATCACCTCAGTGATCTTGTTATGTTCCAAAGAGACTAGACGATTGACAAGCTCAACTACAACTTCATGATCCAGCTGCGTTTTCTTGGCTAAAAGATCGGTGTCGTCCAAAATTGCATATAAAAACATCCGGTAGTCGCTAAGCTCTCTTCGAGAGTCGCACCAACCCAGTTGCATAGCTCTGGCAATCCTCTCCTCTAAAACGCGCTCCATAATTCTCAACTCCCTTTTATCGTGGGTTTGTTGAGCCCCTAAAAGAAGCATCTCGTCCAGCTCTTTCTCGGACGGATTCGATGTTACCAGCTTTTTATTGAATTCAAACGCAATTTTAGCACCAATCACATTTGAAGATTGCACATCCATCGTGTGAATTGTAGCAACACGGTGTGTTTTGATCTCCGATTTATGGTGGTCTAAAACGGAGGCTATCTCCATATACCTAGGAATGCCTATCTCATTTGGGTTACTAAAGTCCCTTAAAACCACAGACCCCTGAGTGGGATTGCGTAATCTAGAGGCATAAATCACCCCTTCCACTTTTCTTTCCCTTGTAACAAAAATAGCCGAGTGGTCTTGAATTCGCAGATGGATCTCCTCTATCGCGGCATGAGGATGGACACTCATTTTAGATTCGTCGTACACCTTTTCTTTCACAAGCAGGGCAATCCTAAAGGTATCTAAATGAAAGCGTAATCTTTTGAAAGCATCCGAAAGAAGATTGAACAATTTTTCCAAATCATCCGTTTCCCCCTTTATATGACGCTTCATCGCCTCTAAAAAAGGATTGAATCCAAATTTGGATTTTTTCTCTAAGATGTTTAAAAGATCGTGAACGGTAGATAAAACCCCTTGAGGCACGTCCAGAACTCTAGATAAAAAAGCGTCCAGATGCTTTCGCCTTGCTGGGGAAAATTCCTTGTAGGGTTCCAACTCTTCGATTTTTTTTTCTAAAAGCGCCTGCGTATTGCCCTCTTTAGATACTAAGGCCTGAAAAAACGCATTTTGTAACCAACGAATACAGTGGTTGAGACCATCGATGACAACGCGCACCTTTTCGACATCCTCAGCAAGCCAGCCGCCAATAAAATTTCCCTCTTCATCTACAACGCAACACGCATGTTTCGACTCTTCAGAGGAGACATCCAATGTTCTGTCGTCTAAATGGTACGTCTTCAAACCCTGCGTGGTAGCAAGATCGAGGGCTGTCAAGGTCAATACGGTGCGGTTATCAGACAAAATCGAGAAGAAATTGGGTCCAAAATGGTTGATGAAAAGGAGCTTAACCTCAAGGATCTCTTTCGGATCGTTCGGCACGTTCCATCGATGCAGATTTTCAGCCACATCCATTTCAAAGGCATCCATCCATCCATTAAAAGAAGAAACAACGGTGTCAATATCGGGGCTCATGTGCGCGGTAACCACAATCGAACCGGGTAATTTACCGTTTGCAGCTACAGGAAAAAGGGTTTGCGCCATCTCTTGAGGACCTTTTCGCCCCATAATTTTTTGACGCACCATCATCTGCTCCTCTTTGGTGAGGTTGCTGCGATGTTTTAGATAATATTCATAGTCTGAAATCGAGAGCTGTACACCCTCTGCATACTTCCCTTCAAGCTGCTTGACCACCTCATGCAATAAAAAACAGGGGGAGGGGTGTTCCATAAGGAACTTGGTAAGGGATGGAAAAACGTGCAACATAATTTAACTCGTTGACATTTTGTCTAGATATGTTATGGCCCAAATTCTTGTCGATAAGAACAAGCTCCAAAGAAAGAGAGCCAAAAATTCTCTCTTAAAAAAAGAAGAGTTTAAAATTGAACCGAGCAGGAC
>CAYFOX010000138.1:0-2842 GCA_964344875.1 uncultured bacterium | reverse complement strand
CCCAATATGTGTTGCATAAATTTTTTATTTATTTTAGTTCTTGGATATAACAAGGACAAATATGAGAACATCAAGAAATCTCAAAAAAGCTTTTTTAAGCCTACTTATTTTACCATTTTCTGCAGGGTTTGCGGACACCCAAAAAACACAGGGATCTACAGCAACTACTCCAGCTCCAAGCTCATCTATGGCCGAGGGGTTGATGTACCAAGGCCCTAAACTGAATGATGAAGCGTTCAACATCCAGCTTGGAGCAGACTACATCCTCTGGGTGATCAATCAAGAGGGTCTAGAAGTAGCGCTCAATAACGCTGCTGTCGTACCAGGGGCCGGAGAAAGTTTTGTTTCAGTGCCGGGAGTAGGAACAGCCTATGCACCGCGATTTAAGCCTCGAAATGGGTTCAAAGTGCATGCGGATCTAGTTTTGTCCACATATGAGAACGTGGATCTTTTTTTGGAGTATATCTGGTTAGATCGAAGCGCCCCTAATTCTTCCAGCGCTACTAATCCCGATTTCACCTACCCAAATCTTTCAGTGGGCCCGGTTGCTAGTGGGAACAATGATACTGCAAGCGAAACAAGGAATGTCAATTCGGTTTTCAAATTCGAATATAATGTTTTAGATTTCGAAATGGGACGTCTAAGCGGTATTGCAAAAAACATTTTTACCGCTCGCCCTTTTTGGGGTATTAGAGGCACTTGGCAAACCAGTTACTGGGACACAACCTATATAGGAACAGCTCTCGATGCGGATATTGCAAGTAGTATTGTAACCTCATTTGTGAATGTAAGACAACAAACAAATGGTGCCGGTATTCGTGGCGGATTCGATTTTGGATTCAATCTTTGCCCAAATAACAATCTTGTACAAAACCTTTTTCTGACTGGAACTTTTGCTCTAAGCGGTATCTACGGCCCAACAACGGTCAGCTGGTATTCTGGAGAAAACCTTTCTTCAACTGTTAGTCAAGTTTACCAAAATACGCAGGAAAAATTCTACAGGATCACTCCAGTTGTAGACTTATCTCTTGGGCTTGGCTGGAATTACACCTTTGGCGGAGACAACAAAGATCGCTATAACGTCGAGATCCATTTGACTTGGGACACTCAATCCTGGATCAATTATGGGCAATATACCACTGTATCATTCTTCCCATTGGGTGGCCAAAACATGACTGTTCAAGGGCTTACTGTAGGTGGCAGTCTCTTTTTCTAGTCTGATATAGACCAAACAACATTTATAACCAAGACGTATCAAAAACCTCTTTTTTAAGAGGTTTTTGATTTTTTATAAAAGTTATCTGTAGCCTATGTCCAAAATCACAATAGCTTTTTTTAATACGGCTTGGCTGTTCAAAGCTATTTATTATTGAAAAACCCCTGATTAAGGGATCTTTTCACCTAAACACAAAGAAAATCCTTCAAGGCATCAGAAAAAACCCAGGACTTTGTCTATATTCCAACCTAAATTGAAACCTTTGTAAGATAAGTCAGGTAGAGGGAAGGGTGAAGAAAGAATAAAAATAACGACTGTAAGCCTGTTAACAAATTAAGAGGAGCATCTCCTGCCCCTCTTTGAAATATTGACGGGATTTTTATCTTACTGTTTCGTAACCGCTTAACACACCATTTTTGACTAAAACTACCTGCCAAAGCTGAATACTTCTTGCTCTAAAGCTCCCAGCACAAGATAAAAGGTAATACTTCCACATTCTGTAGAATTCCGGTGAGTAGTTATCCTTGAGTTCCCCCCAGTGAGAATCAAAATTTTTAAACCAAGCCATTAAAGTTTTATCGTAATGGGTACCAAAATTGTGCCAATCTTCCATCACAAAAAGCCCTTCAATCGACCTACCGACCTCCGCTATCGATGGGAGATGTCCTCCTGGAAAAATATATTTATTTGTCCATTCATCTGATACTGTTATAGTTCTGTTAGATCCAATTGTATGGAGCATGACCATACCACCATCTTGCAGAGATTTGTAGCATATTTCCATAAATTCACGATAATTTTTTTGCCCAACGTGCTCGAACATCCCTATTTCAACTATGCGATCAAATTTCTCATTTATATCTCTATAATCTTGAACACGAACTTCAACATCCAAATCTTTGCAAGTCTCTCTAGCAACGATCGCCTGATTTTCAGAAAGGGTAATAGCAGTCACTTTTGCTCCATAATGCACAGCTATGTATTTTGCGAATCCCCCCCAACCACAACCGATATCTAAAACACGCATCCCTTTTTTTATCCCTAGCTTTCTTGCTATGAGGTCATATTTTGCGAGCTGAGCTTCTTCAAGATTTTTAGCATTTTTCCAATAACCGCAACTGTAGGTCATCGTAGGGTCAAGCATAGCTCTATAAAGATCATTTCCTAACTGATAGTGCTTTTGAATTACCTCAAGACTACCCGCCTTATCTTGTTTATTGAGTAGCTTGGCTTTTAAATAAGCCCAGTAGAAAGAGGGAGATTTTTTAAAACGTGACTCAACATCTGCTCTTATGATGCGAAACATACATTCATCCAGCTCGTCTACATCCCACCAGCCAGCCATATAGCTTTCGCCAAAACCTAAAGATTTATCTTTTAAAACCCGGTCATAAAAACGATTGTCTTTGACTTGTATGTCTGTAGGATCGGGGCCATTCAGCTGTATTCCGGCTAAAAAAGCAAATTGATCAACTATTTCTTTAGAATCGGACTGCCGTAAAGACAAAAGAGCACAAAAGGCTAAAACACTGAATAACTTCTTCATGTTATCTTCCTTACTAAAAAAGGGAAAAAAAGCAAAAAGATATTTAGTATGTAGTTTAAGAAATCTAAGCGCTCCTTTTT
>CAYFOX010000137.1:0-2846 GCA_964344875.1 uncultured bacterium | reverse complement strand
TGAGAGCAACGAATGCTGTCTACAGCCGTAGACGTAAAAAACGCTTGTTAAAAGCTTGTAAGGGTTACTTCGGTGATCGTAAGAACCACTACAGAAACGCGAAAAATGCACGCATGAAAGCGATGTATTACGCTTACCACCACCGCTTGATCAAGAAAAGATCTTTCCGCCGCCTCTGGATTGTACGTATCAATGTAGCAGCCCGTCTTTATGCCGGACTTTCCTACTCTGCGTTCATCCATGGACTGAAGAAAGCTTCCATCGATTTAGACAGAAAAGTATTGGCTTTCCTCGCTGTTGAGGATCCACAGGCGTTCCAACAGATCGCACTGCAAGCCAAAGCTGCGTTAGTAGCTTAAACTCGAGTTGTTTTAACGAACGGAAATTTTTTCCTATGATGACTGACAAGCCCTTTGATCTTCACTCTTTAAAAAAAGAGTTTCACAAAAGACTTCACCAAGCTGAAAGCTTGGAGGGGTTAGAAGAGATAAGGGTTTGTTATTTTGGGAAAAAAGGGGTTATCCAAGATCTGATGGGAACCTTACGTTCGGCTCCTAAGGAAAAAATCCCGGAGCTAGGAAAAGAGATCAACCTTTTCAAAGAAGAGTTAAGCCATGAGCTTGAAACCAAAAAACAGGATGTAGAGGGGCGGCTTTTTTCTTTAAGTATGGAAAAAGAGAAGTTTGACGTTACTCTTCCCGGTAGGTCTCGCTCGAGAGCCCATAGCCATCCAGTGCTTGATCTTATCGAGAAAATGACCGATATCCTTCGCTCTTTGGGTCTCAAAGAGGTTCATTCGAACGAGATTGAGGCTGAAGAGGTCAATTTCGATCTTTTGAATTTTCCCCCAGACCATCCGGCTAAAGACATGCAGGATACTTTCTATCTGAATGACAGCATGCTTTTGAGAACCCATACGACCACTTTTCAAGTTCCAATGATGCGCCGTATTCAACCTCCAATGGCCCTTTTTTGTGCCGGAAGAGTATTTCGAAACGAAGAGGTGACATCTAGATCCCACCAACAATTTAGTCAAATTGACGCCTTTCATTTGGGAAAAGGGGTGAGTTTGGCGGATTTGCACTCTTTATTAAAGTTGTTTTATCGCCGATTATTTGGAGATAATGTGGTTTTGAGATTTAGGAAAAGCTATTTTCCTTTTACTGAACCCAGTGTAGAAATTGACATCAGCTGTATCCGGTGTGGGCAAAAAGGGTGTCCTATATGTAAGCATACCGGTTGGCTTGAAGTTGCAGGTGCAGGGATGATTCATCCAAATGTGATTCAGGCGGGTGGACATGATCCTGAAATTTACACAGGCTGGGCATTTGGGATGGGCGTTGACCGTACCCTGATGCTTTATCATAATATCCCTGATATTCGGATGCTTTGGGAATCTGATGCCCGTTTCCTACGACAATTCTAAAAAGTTTTTTGCTAAAACTTTTTAAAAATATTATCCCCAGATCAATCTGTGACGTACTGGGTCGAAGGCTTTATTAGAGGCCTCGATTTGGATATTGTGAGACTCTTGACCCTCTCTAAAGTCGATAGTTTCAAAATAGTGGTAAAGAGGGATCGGCATATCTGTAGGCTCTTTTTTAACGGGTGTAACAAGAACATATTCCGATTCTTTTTCGATGCTAACACCATTTTGGTACACGTGCCATTTCACTATGCACAGATGGGGTAAGTCGCTCAATACCTTTTGCGGAGGGCTGGCGAGATCCAAAACATGGATCACATTTTCCTCCCCGTCTGGACACACAGCCATATGGGCAAACGACGAGGTTAAGGAATTGGAGAGAAGCTCTAGCCTGTCCACCGGATTGGGTATCTGTTGCAAAAGATTTAAGAGCATTTCTTGAGAAAAAATTTCGTATTCATTGATTTGAAGCGCTAAAAACCCTTTTTGAACCCGATAAAGCACCTCGTTGATAAGATCAATTTCATTTTGACCGAAAGGGAGAGGATTAACCTCAAAATAGGGATCTTCTTGTGCATTTTTTAACTTCGCAGGTTCTTGTGGGGGTACCTCGTTTCCAAAAATGTCTTTCAATACCTCTTGTACTTGTTTTTTGAACTCCTCCTCTTCTTTTGGCGTCATTGGGGGGGCTACTGGGGGCGATGAGGAGTGTTTAGGCTTCGAATTTTCTCTCTCGAGGGGTCTTTTTTCGTGCTTTAAGCTTTCTTTAATATGGGGGTTTGGTATGGAATTTTTTCCTAAAATTCCCAATGAAATTGCAGAGCCTTTTGTAGCAATATTTATGATAATAGAGTCCTTTGATAACTGCTTAAAGCGATTTTGTGGCGCTGTGGGGAGCTTTTCAGGTGGTTGAGGGAGATTGGGGTTAATTTCCATAAATGTTAGCCTGTTCCTTTGATTTCTATTGAGCTCGGGTTAGTAGGAGAGTTAGGGCTCGCTTTGATCGCTACAGCAATACGACGAAAAGAGGCGTTATCTTCGCTTATATTCCAATTCACCAGAACCGGTTTATGTAGGGTAAGGTGAAGATGATCCAAAGAAGTCGACTCCATATTGAGTGTTTGGTCGTAAGCATCATAGAAAAAAGTGGCGTGTAAAACCGCCTCTTGTGTTTCTAGAGAAAAATTTTTAAAGGGCGATTTCATCAAATCCTCAACCCGGTGACCGTTTAGATTCAAAACAATAGCTCTCGATTGGATCAAATGGTTCAGGATGTTGATTTGTTGCTCTAAGGGCAAGTGAACTTGTTTCTCTTTGAGCTCCTCTAAGGTTCGCTTAAGGGCATTTTTATAGCTGAGAAGCTCTTTTTTGGATAAAGAAGCACCTGAATATTCCCTACTACTATCGCGGATATGGGAGG
>CAYFOX010000136.1:0-2866 GCA_964344875.1 uncultured bacterium | reverse complement strand
GAGATCCCGATATTCTTTTGATCACTTCATCGGGGGGAAGTGGTCACCTTATCGCCGCAAAGGCAATCAAAGAGGCTCTAGAAACAGCCCAAAATCCTAGAGCCGTGATGCAACAGGATGTATCCGAAGATTGGTTGGGTACATTATTTGGCAAGATTTTTATCTCTATATGGAATACCTCGCAAATTAAGGGTTGGATTTTCATGCAGGAGATCCAATCCTTCATACACCCCCTCTTTTCGATCTTTTTGACCCCCTCCATTTTTTTTCACTGTTTCCGTTTATTGATGAACTATGACTTTGAACGAGTGATAGACAATCAGGTTTTGGGGACAAAAGCGATACTAAACGCCGTAAGACTTTATAATTGGATCAAGAAAAAAAACCTTATTATAGAAAAAGTCCTCACCGACTTGCCTACCGACTATACGGCCCATTTTTTTACAGAGATCAAATCGTTGAATCGGTTTGAAAGAACAAGTATAGAGATTTATGCGCAAGCGCCGCTTCTTTATGGAGAAATGGCCGAAATTTTTTGGAAGCGTAAAACAGGGCTCGCTCTGAGTCAAATTCATATCGTTTCCCCCCCTCTAAGAAAAGCTTTTTTTTCCCCTCCACTTGACCCAAAACAGGCGGTAGAAATCCCCTTGTGCATCGAAAATGAGGTCGCCAAATTGCGGTTGATCAAGGCCTCTCAAATCCATAGGAACCCCCCCATTTTTGAGGAATCTAGAGCAAAAGTCCTTATCCAACCAAAAGATCTAGTTTTTACCATCATGTTAGGTTCTCATCCAAGCAAAGGGGCCCTCCATGACTATATTGAGGGATTTTTTCATCTTGTGAAGAGCAAAGAGGGACCTATTGTCCATATTTTCATCCTTTCCCAAACTGGAAAATGGATAGAAAAGAGACTTGTAGATGATCTGGTATCCCAAATTATGAGCCATCCTTTAGCACCAAAAAGGCTCCGTTTTTATCCTATTTCACGCCAAGATGACACTGTGGTATCCAAATTGTTTAATCGCTCAAACGCAACAATTACCCGTGCAAGCGGGATAACAACCATGGAGCTAATCCAGTCTAGCCTCGGAGACATTTGGATACACCAAGAGACTCCCCGTTCCATTCTAGGCTTACGCCATCATGGGATGGTTCTTTGGGAATATGGAAACGCCCTCTACTTGAATCAAAAGCGGGGCGCTAGATTCGTTTCCCCCCAATTTTTTGAGCAGGCTTTTAAACCCTACTTTTCTAGCGGTAAAGAGGTTGTTGTCCCCTTTCAAGAGGCTCCCAACTTAAGTGTGGGATATTGATTACCCTTTTATAGAAAAAGCTCTGTGTTTTTTGGGGATACTTCCAAACTATCCCAGGCAAAAATCGCCCAATTTAAATATGGGGTAATAATTACCCCACTTTAGCTTTCATTCGCCGATTTAGGATTCACAGGAAGCTTAGCAATCGCCTCATTTTCGATCTCTTGAGGCGACGATGCCAGTTGCACCTGACGAATCACCGTTTTTAAAAAAGATTCCCAATCCTTTTTTTGAATAAGGGGCATCAGCTCGGTCTGTGCGATTTTGACAACCTCACAAAAAGAGACCATCTCCTTATCAAACTCCCCTTTTGAGAAGGCCTCCTCAAAACCCTTGGAGATACCGGATACAAACGCCCTCCATTTAACGGAGCTTTTTTGGATGTTTCTTATATGCTCAAGCAACGGCCTGGAAACAACCACTACCTTTAAAAAATCAAGAGGATGCAAATGTTCGATCTTTTTGCCAACACGAACTAGGTACTTTCTTTTCGAGGCAAGGCTCAAAAGATTCGACTCTGCCATCACGGTCACTATTTCAGAAACGGCACTAGCCTCCTCAGCCGGAACCGATCCCTGGTAAGGTTGTATCAATAAAAGAGCCAAAATCATACAAAACATCGTTAAACCCTAATTTGCCCCCTTTTTAAAAAAAAGCGAAAACAGCTCTTGGTAGTTATTCATTTCGATCAAATCTTTTATAAGGTCTTGATCTAAGCCAGCTGAGTTGATCGCATCTTGAATCTCTTCAAATTCTACTGATCTAAACGAGTAGTTGAAAATCTCCTGCCACTCTCTCATCAAGTACTGCTGCTTAAAAAAGTTTTTAGATATTTTTTTAAAATAATTCATCGATTCTGTATCAGTGAGAATAAAACAGACAAGCTCGACAGGGTGGATTAGCTTTGTTTTTTCCACAAGCACATTCAGCTCATTGAAACGCAAACCTAAAGTAATCACTCTGTGGCTTGCCATAAACTTCAGTAGACTTTTGATCTCTTTGGATTCTTTTGTGCTTAAAGCCTGTAGAGAGGCTCCACCAAAAAATCCCAGAAAAAATAAAAAAATACCAGCCCTACATAAGCTGCTTAACAAATTCTTCCCAATCATGTTGCCTGCACCTTTCATATAAATTGTCATAGTTTATCCGTAGAAAATCGGCAAAAAGGGGAAGTTCTTGATACAATACCCCCGATCTTGCCATTTCATCCATTTTTGGGGATAGACCCTCAATAAATGTGGTCCATTTAAAATAGTTTTCCCTAATACGACGCATAGAGGATTTTAAAATAGGGTCTGAAAAAACGTAGCCCAAAAAATAGGTTGGTGGAACGTGATCGATCATTTTGCCTAGTCTTCTTAGTTCCCTTTGCCGTAAAAGTAGCCCTACAATATTGTAATCTCCCATGGATTTAATGATCTGGTAGGCCGCCTTTTTTTCCGTTTCCGACATCTTAATTTGAAAAGAGGCATCTAAGCCCAAACTCAGAAGAAAAAAACAACAAAATAAACCTTCAAAATAATTGTAAACATCTCCTGGTTGACAGGATCTCT
>CAYFOX010000135.1:0-2893 GCA_964344875.1 uncultured bacterium | reverse complement strand
TATCAATTCCTTTTTTATGCTGCACCGTTCCCATCTACACGCACAGTGGTTACAGGAGTATTTTTTAACAAAGGATCAGCTGGAGCCCTTCTTGAGATTCTTGGGGCAAAAATTGAAGAGCAACCAGGTGCGCCTTATCAACGCAACCATTCGACCTACACCAAAAGACGAGCTTTCCATTCTTCCTTATGCTGAACAGGACCGATTCGCTGTTGTGATTAGTTTTGCCCAGAAGAAGACCCAAAAAGAGATGGCAAAAACCGAACAATGGATCAAAGAGGTGAATGCCTACCTACTAGACCATGAGGGAGTTTTTTATCAGGCGTACATGCCTTTTGCCTCAAGAGAAGACTTTGAGCGGTCTTACGGGAAAAAGCAGGTAGAAAAAATGCGCGATCTCAAACAGATATACGACCCGGAACACCGTTTTGGAAATGCTCATACAAAAAAATATTACGATCGAAAGGGGTAAACAATGGTATTAGGTGCAGTTTCTTCTCAATTAGCGGCCTTAGGGGAGCATCATCCAGCTCTTGTAGAGCCTACTTTACCCCTAGTCTGTATACAGGCTTCCAACAATAGATCTCCTTTGAGGCAGGTTTTTCAAACAACTGCGGAGATGAAAGCGGAGTTTGTGAAATTTTTGAAAACTATTTTCTTCCAGCTGGACGAGAAAAAAGTTATCCGGGAAATGGAAAAAATTTTGGCTGATCCGGGAAAAACAGATGAACAGGTGTATAAAGAGATCTGCGATAGAATCGACCTGATGAAGAGGTCATTCGCCCCTTTACGCCAACTATGGGCTTTGAGAGTTGTGAAACTTGGTATGGCAAGTCAAGCAAAACAGCTCCTTAAAGGGTTTAGAAGCGAAAAATTTCAGGATTATCTTGAGGTTTATAATCGCCGTTACCTTGATGTAATGCGAAAGGTGGCTAAACTCCCTTTGAAGGGGTCTACAATTGCCGTAGCAGATTTTTTACCGAAGGGCACTATTCCAGAAAAATTGGAGGCAGGGAGTCTTTTATCCTCTTTTCCCTATCAACGACATGTGGACCTAAACGATGAGGATTGTACGAATCCGGCTTTGCAGCCTAAAAAGACGTGCAAGCCCATCGGTAGTGAAGTAGCTGATAAAAGTGTGGATCTAATCAATGTTTTAGGGGGCCTGCACCACGTCCCCCCAGAGAGAGTAGAGCCTTTTGTCCAATCTCTTCACAGAGTTGCTAGACCCGGCGCTGTCGTTTTGCTAAGAGACCACGATGCAGGGGACGAGAATGTAAAAGCGATCGCAAGTGCTGTACACACGTTTGTAAATGCGACGGCAAAAGTGGATTGGAACGAAGAGAATAAAGAGATAAGAGAATTTAAAAGCATGGATTTTTATGCCGAAACCCTCTCTAGAAATGGTTTTAGTCGCGTAAGTCCCGATGCTCTTATTTTGAAAGATGATCCCACTAAAAATGCTATGGTAGCATTCATTCGTCAACCCCAGACAAATGAGGAGTTAGAGGAGGCGATCTCATATAGAAACGATCCGATGCGGCCAAAACAGGGGACAAGAGCTACTTGGATCGAGTGGGGAAATGTCCGTTTTTCCAAACAATATGCGGAGTATATACAAAATAAACCAAGTTACGGATTCGATTACATCGGGCATCTACGACAGCATTTTCAGCACTTTTTTACCTATGTTCAAGAGTGTCGAAAGGATAAAATTTCCTGGGGCGAGCTGTTGTTTTCTAGCGATATGGCAATGAATCTTTTCATCCTTTTTGCCACAGCGATACAATGCTCCCTCGCCAGCCTGATTTCGATCCCTAGTAAACTGATCGCAAGATTGCGTTATGGGAAGGATTGGGAGAGTAAAGTAGAGCTCTCCACATTGGATCAATTGGATGCTAAAGTAGAAAAAGAGTATGCCTCTTTTATTGACCACACCCCTTTTTATATGTTTCCTCATTTAGAGAAGATCAAAGAGCTTTGGAAAACGGTTCTAGGAGCAAATGAGTCCATTTTTTCGAAAATTTCCCATCTCCCGGGCGCTTTCAGTAGAACTGTGACCTTACTAGCGAAATCTGCAATTTCTTTGCCGGTGCGCGCGATCTTTACTAACGAAGCCCACCTCGAGCCCGATAAAGTTGCGGTCGAAATCGACGATCCTAATGACGAAATAGAAGAAATTCAAAGGGAATGGGCAGAAAAAAGAGCGTCCCACGATGCAAATAAAAACATCGAAGTGATTTTTTCGCTGGAAACTAGACGAAAATATCTTCTTTTACCTCGTTACCGCCCCTTCACAGAGATAATGCAACTCATTGCCAAAAAGCCCTCTGTCTCTCTTGTCAAGGTAGGAGGGCAAAGGTCGATCACTTTGGATGTTCTTACAAAAGACCCAGTAGAGCTCGAAGCTGATGCCCCAAATGCTCGGCTGGTATACACCTTGCCTAAGTTGCAGGATGAACAAAAGCGGCAATACATAACCTATGAGATGGGTGTTCAAAACTTACAAAAGTTTATAAAAACACTCCCTGAGGATAAAAAAATAGAATACATCCACGAATAAAGCTCTTAACCTCTCTCGCCCCCTATTTTAGGGGGCGCCTTTAGTCCAAAAATAAAAAAGGGTCTGCACCCAAAGCCCTTTTCCATTACAAATTATGATTTTTATCTCGACGGATCTTGCTGACAGCAAGCGGGTTATAATTTATATTTGTCCTATATTGTCAAAAAATTTATATATTGCTAAGGGACTTGCTTAGTTCTGGAAACCCAAGAAGTGCTAGTCACTGATCCCAACAAAACCCTAGTGGTAATCAAAGGAATTTTATGAAAAAAAAGAAGACAACAAGTAATCCCAAAAAGCAAGTAAATAAATCGCAAAAAAAGGGAAAAA
>CAYFOX010000134.1:0-2930 GCA_964344875.1 uncultured bacterium | reverse complement strand
TCCACTATCGGTCCCCATGTAGCTGTACGTTATGGAATCCCTACAACCGATATTGGTATTGCGATACAATCGATGCATTCAGCGCGCGAGTCGCTCCACCTAAAAGATCTAGAATCACTGTGCCGCTTGATGAAGGAATTGTATGTGTAAATCTGACCACCACGAAACGTGTAAAATGGAACCCGATTTAGATCATTTTAAAGGCAAAAGCATCCCAGACCACCTCAAAGAGGCAAGGGAAAAGGGGGCAAAAGCGAGTGAGCAAATCCATGGGGTGGAGCTATCGGGATCTTTACACGCCGCATGTGATGCGGTTAAAGAGACCGGACTCTATCTTTCTATACTTTATATCTTAGCACCAAAAACCCTTCCCCTTTTCGCTATAGGTTTGTGTATTTGGAAAACGGGAAGAGCCGCTTTTTTAGGATGGTCCCGATTGAATCGACTTAATCAGTTGATCGCTCAAGAACATGCTGAAATTCAACATTCCCGTGAAAATGAACAGCAAGAACTTACTGAGATCTACCGAGCAAAAGGGTTTGAATCCCCTCTTTTGGATCAAGTTGTCCAGGTATTGATGGCCGACGAAAATCGACTCCTTACAGTGATGCTTGAAGAGGAGCTAGGGTTACGCCTGGAAGAGTATGAGCATCCTTTAAAACAGGGTCTTGGGGCATTCTTAGGGGTCATTTGCGCAGCTATCCCCCTTTTAATCGCGAGCTTTTTTTCCCCTTTCATTTTTTTTGGTTTGGTGTTTATCTTTTTTTTACTTTCGACATCGCTGTCGATTATCCCTCAAAAACGCTCCTTTATCTCCTTCAACACATGGTCACTTAGCCTTGCTTTTCTTGTATTGCTTACCGTATACAACCTCAAAAATCTTTTAAATCCCCTTATTACAAGGTTCATGAATCCATGAGTTTTTCCTATGATGATTTTTTTGCCAAAGATTTTGAAGAGTCGGAAAACCCTTTTCTTAAACCCGATTCCCGAAAAACAGGTAAAGATCTTTCGCTAAAAGTCTCGGCTCTATCAGGAATCTTTTTGGCTCTATCTTATTGCTTCATTCAATTTGATAGCCTATCCATTCTTTTTCTGGGTTTTGTCTATTTTTTATCAGGAACACCCGCTCTTATCCAAACAATTCAGGATGTAAAAAACTCGATCATTAACATCGATGTTTTGATGACGCTGGCAGCTCTACTTTCTGTTTGCATCGGAGCTGAGCACGAAGGGGGCCTTCTTTTAGTCCTCTTTGCCCTCTCCGAGTCGATGGAGGAGATGGTAGACCGCAAGACAAAAAGTGCTTTAAGTCATCTCAACTCACTAGTGCCCAGCATGGCGGTTGTGGTCCAAAGCGACAATACTCGCTATCAGAAAGCTGTCCAAGAGATTAGTGTCGGGACGAAAATATTTGTCCCTGTGGGGGAAATTGTCCCTCTGGATTCTAAAGTCATAGAGGGTTCCTCTTTTGTAAACATTTCCCATATAACCGGTGAAAGTATCCCCGTTTCCAAAACGGTGGGCGATCCTGTTGTTGCAGGATCGCTACTGATTGATTCTCCCCTTTATTTAGAGGTGACTAAACCAAGCAGCCAATCAACTCTGGCAAAAATTATTGAATTGATCACGCAAGCACAACATGCTAAACCCAAAATCCAGGTTTTTTTGGATCAGTTTAGCGGGATTTATGCTAAAACAATTATCGGTCTTTCTCTATTCTTTGCCCTTATGCTCCCTCTTTTTGGTATCGCTTTTCTTGGAATTGAGGGGTCAATCTATAGAGCACTTGCTTTCTTGATTGCCGCGTCCCCTTGTGCTCTAATCATAGCAACCCCCACAGCATACCTCAGCTCCTTAAGCGCCAGCGCAAGGCATGGAGTTCTCCCAAAAGGGGGAACCTCGCTAGATGCTTTGAGCCGTTGCAAGTACTTCCTTTTCGATAAAACGGGCACATTGACAACGGGTGGGCTCTCTTGCACTCGTATCGATAACAAAACAGACTACCCACTTGAAACCATCCTTGCCGTAGGCGCCAGCTTAGAAAAAAATGCGACACACCCTATCGCAAAAGCGATTGTGAATTTGGCTGCACTTAAACACAGCGACGAGTTAAAAACAAAAGAGGTGCAGGTTATTGCGGGAAAAGGGGTCAAAGGGGTTGTAGAGGTCCAAGGAAACTGGATTGAGGTCTTCATAGGGCGCTCCGAAAGGGAGCATTCGACTGAGGAGGTTGTGACTATTCTCAAAATTGGGGGGCAAGAGGCTATTTTCCATTTTAAAGATGAACTTAAACCCGAGGCTTGTGGGGTAATTCAGGAGCTTAAGGCTTTAGGTAGAGTTTTTATGCTAACTGGGGATCGTAGAGAAGTGGCACAGCCGGTAGGTCGTCTTTTAGGCTTGGAAATTGAGGAAATTTTTGCTGACTTAAGTCCTGAAGAGAAATTAGAAAAAATTGCAGAACTTTCCCAGTTTGAGAACTGCTCCATGACTGGAGACGGAATTAACGATGGCCCTGCTCTTGTACGCTCCGCTTGTGGAATCGCTGTGGGGACTGGGATCTCCTCTCAAACGGCTGTCGAAGCCGCAGATATCGTGATTATGAAAAATGATCTTAGCCTTATTCCTAAAATTGTACGCCAAGCTAGAAAAACCCAAAATATTGTGCGACAAAATCTTACGATAGCCCTCTCCGTTATCCTTTTAGCCACAACCCCTTCCCTACTTGGGCTGATTCCTTTATGGCTTGCATTGATCCTTCACGAAGGGGGCACCGTTATTGTTGGGCTGAACAGCCTTAGGTTGTTACGCTGGAAATAGCTATTTTCAAAAAAATAATATTTTTATAAAAATATAATTGTTTTACTACTTCGGTCCATAAAGGTTTTAATAATGCAGTATTTCTTCCCACACTTTCATTATGGGCCAGT
>CAYFOX010000133.1:2050-2938 GCA_964344875.1 uncultured bacterium | reverse complement strand
CTAATAAACCTTTTAAAATACCGCAAAAAAGGGTTTTATGCTGCAAGGTATCAAAGGGTTTGTAGGGAGCACCACAACACATCTTCTGACAGGTCTTGGTAGACAACTTGGAGGGCATATTGTGCAACGTGTCGCCGGACCCGTACCGAAAGGGATGGAGGAACTTTTACAGCTTTGTCAAACATCCCGCACAACCGAAGAGGTGCAACATCTTGCGACAAGGATCCAGAATTTAACGCAAAATCCGCAAAACCTTGCCATCAAAAAAACCCTGGAGGGTTGGTATACGCTTATTCTATCTACTGATGAGCAGGATATTCCCCAAATTTTGCAAAAAATCCAAAATGAAATAGAACAAACGATTCTCTTACAGACTCCTTTGATTGGACATCTCTCCTCCCACATGAGCCAAATTCTCAATCAGGCTTTGAAAGTTGCACCCCTGCATATTGTAGATGCTAAACAACAGGTCTCTTTTAAAAATAGGCATCACCCTTTTGACAAAGACAATTTGCGTTTACAGCTTCTTTTGTGCCTAGAAAAAGAGGTCTGGAGTTCTCAGAAAAAAGAAATCTTACAAAATGCAGTCAGATGTCTTTCCTCTGATGAAGGGGCTGTAGATTGGCAAGGAGTGCATCTCCTTTTGTCTGAAAAAGAGGCAGAATTGAATGGCGCATTTGCACAGAGCTCTGAAAATGTCCGTTGCAAAACCCAACTCCTTTTATCCGATTGCCTCAATACTGTCGGGACAGGGCTTTTTAAACAGGCCGATCCCCTACGCACAAAAATAGAAAACTCCATGGCTCTTTTGCGCAACATTCTCAACTCCCAAAAGCCCCAGATGCATCAGCCTACTTTAATGGATTATCTCGATAACCTAGTTCTATT
>CAYFOX010000133.1:0-2040 GCA_964344875.1 uncultured bacterium | reverse complement strand
GGCCATTCCTTACAATTTTTCCCAAACCAATCTTGTTGAGCTCCAAAATTCTCCCCGCGGGTTTACCCCAAAATTAAAAGGAGTACCCCTTTCTATTGAGGCGGGTGCCGCTCAAGAGGCCGTGGATTCTTTAGACCCCCCTCCTGTCAATCTTTCTTATGAAATCAGATCTTTCCTAGAAGAGAACAAAACCTCTGTTTATCTCCAATTTGTGGGAAAACTGGTGGAAATCCCCAAAAACTTTTCCTCTAACGGGAAAGATTTTACTAAAATTAGCCATGAAATATCCCTGAATTTTGTTGAGGGCAGTTATACAGTCCTACCCCCTTTGAAAGAGGTTTTAGCTAAACGGTTTGATACTGTTTACGAAACTCTCATCCAAAAAATTTCCAGTTTCTGGGTTCCTAAAATCTTAGATAATCTTAAAGGATTTGATGCACTGGGACAAGGTGCTGCCAATATCACCCCACTAAAAAAGTTAATAAAAACAGTGAACCAGCTGTCCAGAGATTTAGATTGCTATAGCCAATCACACACGGTCCTGATGAGGGAGGAGTACCTTAAGGAGAAAAGGATTAAGAATAAAAGGGGAATTTTTTCCTCTTTAAAAACGGGTTGGAAAATCGCTGGATTTTTGACCGATTTTTTAGTAGAGACTCTTAAAGCGCAACCCTCTAACCCCACTTCGGCAAAAAAAATCCAAAATCCCATCATCGCCCCCATTTGCAAAATACTTGACCAAATCATTGCTATAAGTAACTGGTTACTCAAAAAAGCGCTCTTGGCAATTCTTCGTGTCAGTTTGAGTTTTATTCCCTATTATCTGATCACTGAAAAAGTTTTAGATCAGCTGTTAACCACACAGCGATTGCAAAAAATGTATAGATCCTTAGCCGAGACAGTACTGGAAGATTTTCGACAGGGGAATAGAAGTCTTTTAGATCTGGATTTGGGAAAAAGAGTTGATTCCAAAGTCTCAAAAGAGCTGGTCAAAAGCATAATTGAGCTCATCCCCAAAAATGAGGGCACCGATATTTCGGGGCTCAAAGAGAACCCTTTTATGCTGCTTCCCTCGATTGCAAGGGGATTTATTTACGACAAAGCGACCGATGGGGTCAGTATGCTTTGGGAAAATATGATACACCCCAAAACGGTTAAAATGATGGAGACCAGCCTAGGTAACCTCTTAAAAAAAATCAATTCCAACACCAATCCCCTCGAATTAGAGCTTAGCGTGCAAAAACCTCTTGCTATACAGGATCTAGAGCATGCCCTAAGCACCTATATCGCTACAGAAATACTAAAACCCAAAAAGAGTAGTGACGAAGAAGAGATTTTTTTAAGACTCAAAGAACAGATATTAGACTTACCCGAGTTTGATCATAATCCGTACAATTTTCAGCAGGTCTTCAAACAACTGGTTAAAGATGTGATGGATGCAGGCCAACAAAGAAAACCTGTCATTTTTGGGAGCAACTACCAGCGTGTTCTTCACCATTTGCACTTAGTCCATGTATCCCTAGATACGATGCAAAACCCGACAGAAAAAGTCGAAATTTTAAAAAAAGACGCCCAAAATTTGCAGTATGAACACCCCCTTGAGCCTCAAAAAATGCAACACGGGGATGAAGCAATAGCTTTTGCTATCCACTTAGGGATGTATCAACTAAGAGAATGGCTTACAGACAGAGAATTTTTTAAAAGAGTTCTCTTCGATCAACTAGTTCCCTAATAATAAAAAATGGGTATACACCTGCCCTAATCTCTTAAGACAGATGTAAACTTTTTTACAGAAATTATCTGTTTTTACCGTTTTTAGAACATTTGTCACATTTATCACAATTTTGTGACTTGGTGTTGCTGTTCTTTTTATTCATTTGTCCATTAGCGCATGATACTAGACCTGCGGACACTAAAGCGAAAGTCGCTAAAGTTAAAAACTTTTTCATATATACCTCTCTACTTCTTTTATTTAAAAAATTTTAGTATATTATGACAAGAAAAAATTAAAAATTTTTTTTAAATATCTAAGATAAAAAG
>CAYFOX010000132.1:0-2986 GCA_964344875.1 uncultured bacterium | reverse complement strand
TTTTTGTGCATAGGTTTATTTCCTGCTATTGACGAATGAGTATTGAATATAAAGAGGAGCCCCATCAAGATGCATCTCATACCATGAGGGAGGCTGATAAGTGTGTTTTTCGGCTAATGTGAGTTTCGCAGCTAGTATTGTACTGGTTGTTACGGGCGTTGCTCTTTTCAAGAGAGGTTTTAAACCGCAATACCGTTTTATAGCGATTTACCCTTTTGTATTCGCTTTACAGCAATTTATTGAGGGAATGGTTTGGTTAGAGCAAAACACGGCAAATTTCCCCTTTTATGCCTATTTAGTTATAGCATTTTGTTTTTGGCCTATTTGGATACCCTTCTCCCTGTTGGAAATGGAAAAGGCAGTAAAGATTAGCGGGCGACATTTTGTCTTTTTGGGAATGGGATTAGTGACGGCCTTGATGTATTTATCTCTTATCCCGTTTGTAGAGTTAGAAATATGTAGCTCTTCTTTGCATTATTTAATCAAAAATATTTTCCCTGAGCTCTCTATTTTTATATTAGGAAGTTGTTATTTTCTTTCCACAACCCTCCCTTTTTTATTTTCTTTTGATTTTAGGATGAAGCTTTTTGGTTTTTTATTAGCTTTAACCGGTATAATCTCCCATTTGGTGGATATTTACTGGACGATCTCTTTGTGGTGTTTTGCTGCGGCTATTTTAAGTATTTCTTTATTTTGTTTAATACCTCAAAAAAAAAGCGGTACTTAAATATTCAATAGGTGCAGGATCGACATAAAAAAACTGAATGACCCAGCTAGAACCATGAGATGCCATATGCTGTGGTTATAAGGTAATGAATCCCATCGGAAAAATACCAATCCTACTAGACTGAAGAATATTTTCAAAATTATATAGAATAAACTCCATCCAGGAAGTAGACTTTGTAAATAGACAACATGGCATACAGGTAGAAATGATATAAGACAGTAGGTTGATAACGAAAAGGGTAAGAATTTATCAAAAAGAGTGAGCTTAAAAATAGAGCCCAATCCGGTGAGAACCAATAGTAGAAAAAACATCTCTGTACCGAAAAACTCCTTCAAGGGGCCTAAAAGAAAAGGGGCGGAATAACCCAATATAACAAAATAGATGGAGACATAGTCGATTTTGCGAAAGAGTATTTTTTTTCTCAAGTCCGTTTGTTTATGATACCTGCTTGAGGCAAAATAAACAAAAATTTCAGATAAACAAAACAGGAAAATACCCCAGAATAGCGAGTTGTCTATTTGATGAAAGGAGTGGGCGATTAAATAGACTGATTCAATGATGCTATACAAAAAACCAAAAAGGTGTGTTCTATAATTCCACAGTTCCTCGTTGGGCGTTTCACCTGATATAGGGCATACTGATTCCTCTGTTGACTCTAAATAATCCATGGGGAAAAAATCCTTAATTCTTCATGCTAAGCCAAGAAAAATAATTCCATAACAAAGAAAGCCTAGGTTGCAAAATTAGGTAAAGATTTTTACCAAAAAAGCTTACTTGTTTGGTCTCAGTTTTTAAAAAGTAGTCTCTTGAGACTAATTCAACCGAAAGATACAAGATAATCAGTCCAAACAATAGGAGCAAGAGGATAAAAAGGGGGAGAAAAGACTCCTTATCTTTTGAGAAAAAGGGTTTGCGGCCGGACATATTTTTTTTGTAACCCTTTTTTTAATACATGAAAAGAAAAAACCTTAGACAGGTGATTAGAAGGGTAATGAAAGGGGAGTTGTGTTGGGCTTTTCTGTTTGAATAGACTCTGGATCATAATCGCCTGTTACCCTATCATGTAGGAACACTTACTGGAAAAAACTATGTTACGTGCTAAATTCATAGGGTCCATATTTTTGATCATGGGCTCTGCTATTGGGGCAGGCATACTTGCCTTGCCTCTCGTCACCTCTTTAGGTAGTTCGGCTTTATCTCTTCTAGTCATGTTTTTTATTGCGATTTTGATGTTGTACACGGGGTTGATGACGTTAGAAGTGAATATGGCTATGCACAAAGACGGGAATAGCTTTAGCTCGATGGCGGAAAAGTTTCTTAAAATTCCTGGAAAAATTATCTGCTGGATCTGTTTCATCATGCTCCTCTACATGGTGCTTGCAGCCTATATTGAGGGGATGGGGAGCTTGGCTGCCAATCTTTTGGGGAAACTCGGGTTTACTGTATCTAGTTTAACCTCAAGCCTTGTAATCACTGCATTTTTTGGTACTGTAGTGGCTCTGGGTACCTACTTTGTGGATACCTTGAATAAATTCCTTTTTTCTGCAAAGGGGATATTTATTCTTTTAAGCCTTTTATTTATTTTACCTGAGGTGAATACCGCAACGATTCTCAAGTACAAAACCTATGACAACTACTGGGCGCAATCTCTACCTATTTTTGCCACCTGTTTTTCTTATCAATTTATTATCCCCTCGATAGTGAATTACATGGGTAAGGAGAACTACGCTTCTCTAAGAAATGCTATTATAATAGGCTCTATTATCCCTTTTTTCATCTATGCTTGCTGGTTTTTGTTTATTCAGGGGATCTTGCCTCAAGTGGGCAAAGAGAGTTTTGCTCTGATCAATAACTCAAAAGAGCCTTTGCCCCTGATGCTGGAATTTTTGGGAGATAGGGTCTCACCATGGGCAACGCTTATGGTGAATGGATTTTCGAATGTAACGATGACAACCTCCTTTTTAGGGGTAGCGTTAAGCCTTTTTGATTTCATAAGAGACGGGTTCCACTTAAAAAAAGATGTTAAGGGAAAAGTCTTTACTTTTTTGATCACTTTTATTCCCCCAGTTCTATTTGTGATTATGGTTCCAAAAGGGTTTGTCCTTGCCTTGCAGTACTCGGCTGTATTTACCTGCATTCTTGTGGTTGTTCTTCCGGCGCTGATGCTCTGGAAAAAAAGACAGGAAAAAGTAGAGACAAAGTACGAGGTGCCCGCAAATAATGCCATTCTCCTAGGTATCGCAGCGGCAGGTGTTGTTT
>CAYFOX010000131.1:0-3004 GCA_964344875.1 uncultured bacterium | reverse complement strand
TCTGAAAATTATTCAAAAAGCTAGGCAGGTCTTTAAAAATATTACAGCCTTCATTGGAAGAGCTGCCACTTTTTGCAAGCAACAACTAGAAAAACTTAGCACTAGAATCCCTTCCATTTTTCAGCAGACCCAGGCTGTAACTACACCCCGAAGACCAAGACAGGCCGTCCTGGAAGAGGAGGTAGTGCCATTTGAGAATCTCTTTCCACCACTAGGGAATCAGGCACCCGTAATTCTACCCCGTTCAGTTACAAACGCTGAAACAGGGGAAAATGGCGCCATTATTTCTGCACAAATTCTTTCAGATGAAAGTCAGCCCCCAGAAATGGCAGATACCCCATTACTACCTAATGCTGGGCAAATTGTCGTTTATACCCCCAGTTTATACACCCAAATGGCTAAGATGGCAGATGAGAGATTGGATACGTTATTCAAAAGATCTTTTGAGGCACATAAAGAACTTTCCCTACCTGGACAAACTACACAACTTACATCCGGATCTCATGAATTACCCTTTCAAATCCCCATAACTTTTTGTGAAGATTCGATTGTTTTGAAGCGCGATTACGGTTCGCCCAGTGATCCAGAAAATAGAGTTAACAACTTTTTCAAGGGCTCTTTTTACTCAAAATATTTAAGGTTCCAACGCGTGGCTCCTTCCTTACCTATTCTCTCTCCAGACTTTTCTAACCTTCACTGCCTAAAAGCCCGTTTCTTAAACGTTGCACCGGATAATATAGTTCAAAACTGCCCCAAAGGTTAGTAGCTCTTTCACTTAAGGAGAATAAACTTGCTTCAATAAGCAGGAAAATGTGGAGGGATAGAACCGGAATGAACAGCAATTTTGAAAGGTTTTAGCCCAAGAAAGCTGTAGAAAAGGGAATCGTTTTCTCTAAGCAATAGCGCCTTAGGAGTTTCCTAGGGCGCGTTTTCAATAGAAGGGACAGGCGTCCTACAGGAGAATGTTGCCTCTACCTACCCTGCAGAATAATAGCTTTATTATGTACTCTAGAGTGGAATGGTGACAAAAAATTTCTTTATATACGATTTAAAAATGTTTTTAACGCCGGGAAAACTTCTCCTGATGGGATAGTTCTCAAAGGAAAAACTACCCTTTTAACCCATAACTAGAGTAACCTATATCCATGATGATTTGGATAATTCCTCTGCTCTACGGGATCTGGTCTTTAGCGTTTCCGATTGGGAAAACGCTCGTCTTTTACGCAGACCCCATTTTCACGGTGGCAATAAGGATGCTTTTAGCCTCTCTTGTTTTGCTGGGTTGGCTTTACTTCAAAAATTCCCATTCTACTAAAATATCTTTTAAAGAGGCTCTCTCCACCTTCATCCTCTCTCTATTCAGCATCTATTTTTGTAACATTTTCGAATATTGGGGCCTCAAGTACCTCTCCTCAGCAAAAACCTGCTTTATTTACAGCATGTCTCCCTTTTTCACTGCCCTCCTCTCCTACATCCATTTCAAAGAAAAAATGACTTGGACCAAATGGCTTGGGATGTGTGTGGGTTTTTTAGGGTTTCTCCCTGTGTTAGCTCTACAAGAGGGTTCTGAAGATCTTTTAAAAATTAACACCTTTTTTTCTTGGCCCTCCCTCGCGGTAATTTTTGCCTCTTTTTGTGGCGTCTACGGCTGGATTCTGTTACGTTTGATGGTCAAAGATCAACAAATGAATCCGGTTAAGGTGAACGCTTTCAGCATGCTTTTCGGAGGAGCATTAGCTTTTATTACCTCTTTTCTTATAGAAACTAGCCCTCTGACTCAGATGTCTCAACTTGATGCACCCCCCTATTTTGGGTGGTTAGCTCTAATCATTTTTATCTCGAATATCGTTTGTTTTAACCTCTACGGCTATTTGCTCAAAAAGTTTTCTGCGACCCTTCTATCGTTTTTTGGACTTTTAAGCCCCCTGTTTACCTCATTAAATGCCTACCTGTTTTTCAATGAGCCGTTCCATCCGATCATCCTTTTGAGTACAGCGCTGGTCTCGTTTGGATTGTTTATTGTGTATCGCATAGAGTTACAGCAGGGCTATGTGCTTGCGTCTCGCGATAACAATTAGTACTGTTTACCTTGATGGGACGCTACCTTGGGCAACATTTTCTTAAAAACAAAAGCGTGATAGAGCATGCCGTTAAGGCCATCACTCCCCAATCTCATGGAATTTTAGAGGTCGGCCCGGGGGCGATGGCTCTTACTGAACTTTTAATCCATTCCTCCACACCTCTGATTTTAGTAGAAAAAGATCCAAAACTTATTGAGCCTATTCTGGATAAAATTTCTCCCCTTTCGCACGTTAGTTTAGTCCATCAGGATGTACTAGAGTATGATTTTCGGTCTGCTTACGCGCATTTTCAGGGCCGATTTGGTTTGATCAGCAACCTCCCCTATCTTATCAGCACCCCATTTTTAGAAAAACTTTTGCCCATAAGCGCTCTATTGACAAAAGTCTATTTGATGCTCCAGAAGGAGGTTGTAGAAAAGGTCTTAGCCTCGTCAGGCCCAAAAAGCACCAGACTTTCTCATCTTCTACGCCTCTTCTACTCTGTAGAAAGCGGACCAATTGTCCCACCGAACGCCTTCATTCCACCCCCCAAAGTTGATTCCCAATTCCTTCAACTCAACCCTATCACGCCCCAAATCACACTTGAAGAACTCCCGTTATTTAAAAAATTCCTTCAGCAGGGATACAATCATCGTAATCACACACTTTGCTGGTTTTTAAAAAAATTTTCGATCGATTCCCCCCCCCCTAACCAAAAGTTAGAGGATCTTTCCACTTTGGAGTGGTGCACATTATTCAGGCAAAGCGTAAAAGACAAAAAATAATTTATATAACACTACCTCTTTCAGACAGATATCTCAAAAACCCCTTTTTATACCTTCTTGAGCAAAATGGACTTAAAGGTGCAGCCTATTAATACCCCTTAAAAAAAGAGGGTATCCTCCAGATAAGCCTTAGAAATTCCCAAGAGCCATCTCCTAAAT
>CAYFOX010000130.1:0-3060 GCA_964344875.1 uncultured bacterium | reverse complement strand
GGGGGATATCTCAAAGGGGAGGGGGAGAAGCAGATCGAAATTGACCGTCGGATTTTGGATAGGCGATTGGTTATGGTCGAGCACGAAATCAAAGAGGTGAGAGCCCATCGCGCTTTGCAGAGGCAGCAGAGGCTTCGCACGCACGTGCCGGCTTTTGCTATTGTGGGATATACAAACGCGGGAAAATCGAGCTTATTGAATAGTTTGACGGATGCGGGCGTTTTGTCTGAAGATAAACTATTTGCAACTCTGGATACGACCACTCGCCGTTTTCAGTTGCCCAACCACCAAAATGTTTTACTGATCGATACCGTGGGATTTATCCGTAAGTTGCCACACAAGTTGGTGGATGCGTTTAGAAGTACTCTTGAAGAGTCTGTCTACACAGATATTTTACTGCATGTGGTTGACGCATCCCATCCGGAAGCTTTGGAGCATGCCGCAGAATCCATACGGGTTCTTGAGGAGATTGGGGCAAAGGATAAGCCGATCATTACCGTCATCAATAAAGCAGATAAAATAGAAGACAAAAAAAATCTTGAGGAGCTTCGATACCGCTACCCCGATACCGTGGTGATTTCTACCGTTACAAGGCAAGGGTATGATGAGCTGTTTCGTCTGATGATTGAAAAAATTCAATCTTTAAGGAAGGTGATGGAATTGCGCATTCCCCAAAGTCATTACCATGTGGCCTCGGAGCTGATGCAGGAGGGGAGGGTTCTTGAAACCGAATATGAGGGGAACGACATCCTTTTAACGATTGAAATCCCTCAATCATTAGAATACAAAGCTTTGCCCTATAGAAAGGGGTGAAAGGGGGTCTACTTTGCCTAAAAAGGGGCTTTCTCTTTTAAAAAAACTAGAGTTGTACGGCGAAGGCTGCCTCACAAATGAGGAGCTCTGGTCCCTATTTTGGGAAAATGGGAAACAAACCCCTTGTGCTGCAAAGCTCGAATTGGAAAGATCAGGGGGGTTAAAAGCGTTTTTTAGCGCTTCTAAACAAAAGTCGGATTTAGAGACTTATTTTCCAAAAAAAAAGGCCCTTTTATGCAGGGTTCTTCAAGAGATGAGAAAAAGGGGTTCCAATAGTGAAAAAAAACTCCTTTTGGATACCCCCAAAAAAATTTTTGATTTAGTGCAGACAGAGTTTTTAGGACAAAATCTTGAAATTTGTGTGCTGGTGGGACGAAATAAACAAAAAGAGTCCATTTTTGTGGAAAAAATTGGTATCGGGGATAGCCAGAAAGTTTTTTGTCGCATGAGAGATATTTTTCAACCCCTTCTGTTTCACGATGCGGCAGGGTTTGTTTTGGTGCATAACCATCTTTTAGAGGTTTTAACCCCTTCACAGGAAGATCTTATTGCGACTAGAACTTTGGAGAAAGTGGGCGGTTTTTTGGAACTTGAAATGACAGATCATCTAATTGTGCATCAAGAGAACTTCCTTTCTTTATATGAATTAGGCTATCTTCGGCAAAGGGAGAGTTACTGAATGCCCCTATATGACCCAGCAATGCTGGAAGAGTTGAAAAAAAAGATCGATATCGTCGATGTGCTATCCCCTTACGTCCAGTTTCAAAAAGCACCCGGGGGATTTAAAGCGCTATGCCCTTTTCACTTTGAACACACCCCCTCATTTGTTGTGCAAAGAAAAGACATGCACTACCACTGTTTCGGTTGCGGGGCTCATGGAGACGGGATTAGTTTTTTGATGCAGCATCTTAAACTCCCTTTCCAGGAGGCTGTGCAGACCCTTTGCGAAAGGTTCGGAGTAGAGGTACGTTATGTTGAAGAGGTGCAAAAAGGGCCGAGTCTGATGCCTCTTAAGCAGGTCCTCAAAGAGCTCAACCGTTTTTACCATTTTACCCTTTTACACACTCCTGAGGGGCAAACCGCACTAAGCTACCTTTATGACAGGGGAATGGACCTCTCTTTCATACGCCTTTTTGAAATGGGGTTGGCTCCTAAAGATCTTAGGTTGTTTGACGCGTGGAGGCAGGATTTCAAAATAGATTTAGAGGCTTTATTTGAAGCCGGTGCTATGAAAGGAAAAGGGAACCTTCCCTTTTTTATGGATCGAATCACAATTCCTATCAAAGATTCTCATGGGAATGTTTTAGGTTTTACTGCGCGTAGGTTTCACGAGGAGGATAAAGGGCCAAAATACATCAATACAAAAGAGACACCCCTTTTCAAAAAATCGCAAATTCTTTTCGGGTTAAACGAATCAAGAAAAAGGATTGTTAGAGAAAAAAAGGCCCTTATTGTCGAGGGACAAATCGACGCTATGCGTCTTATACATGAGGGGTTTGACTTCACTCTAGCTGGCCAAGGTACTGCGTTTGGAGAAATCCATGTCGAGCAGGTTAAAGCTCTTGGGGTAGAGACCGTCTTTATCGCTTTTGACGGGGATACTGCAGGGCAAACAGCCGCTTTGAAAGTGGGTCAGCTTTTTTTGAAGCAGGGGATAGAGGTGATGATTCCTTTGCTTTCGAAAGGGGAAGATCCCGACACCATTTTGTTGAAAAAAGGGAAAAAGTTTTTCGACGAGCTTTTGGAAAAGTCGCTCTCTTACCTTGATTTTTTAAAGTCTGTCCTTGTCAAAAATAAAGATATGCATTTGCCCGCTGTAAAAAGCGGAATCATCAAGGAGATGGCTAATGTCGTCAATGCCTGGATTGATCCTGTGATGCGTCATGAGGGGAAAAAAAGGATCGCCGAAATTTTTCAAATTCCTTTAGATTTTATTGAGATAAAAGAGGATCCAAAAGAGCTACAACCAATCGAAACTAACAGAGAGGTAGTAGATTTTGATCTCATTTTAGAGGGGGATTTGGTCCGCTGGTTGATTGTAGCTTATGAGCTGACCAAAGATATCGCTCTCAAAAATCTCGAAAATACTGACCTCGTACACCCCGAAATGCAAAAACTCTACGAACTTTTGATCGAAAAAAGGGGGGATTTGATGGGGGTACTTTCGGTTCCTGAATCAATAAAGTTGCAACCTTATATCGATAGAATTCTCTCCAAGAAAATCCCGATTGAAAGGGCAGAAAATTT
>CAYFOX010000129.1:0-3172 GCA_964344875.1 uncultured bacterium | reverse complement strand
GGGTCATTGATGACTATTTTTGGATCAATCCTTTTACGAAGTTTTGTTAAAAACTCAAGATTTATTTCCTCTTTAAGATTTTGAAAATAGCTCCAGCATAGAAAATGATTTTCCAGCTCTACACTCCATGTCTGTATGAGATCTTCTGTAATACTTGAAGAGATTATAGCCGTTTTTTTGAGTTGATCATCATTTTCTAAAAGAGTGAAAAGATTACGGTTCCCCTCCCCATTAATCAAATTGATAATTACATCAGGTTTAGCAAGTCGAATTTTGGCTACAGCTTGAGTAAAATTTTTTTCGCCTAAAGAAATCAGCTCACTCCCAATAATTTCAGCCCCCTGACTTGGCATATACAAACGTAAAATCTCTAGGGAAGCTTTTGGGTAGATATAGTCAGAACCAATAACATAAAACCTTTTTCCCCAATTTTTTAAGGCCCAGCTGGCAGCAGGCAATAGCTGTTGATTAGGGACGGCTCCCAAATATACAATGTGGGGAGAGTCCTCTAATCCTTCAAATTGAACCGGATAAAAAAGAAGTCCTCCCCTTTTTTCCAAAACCTCGTTAACAGCTTTTCGACTTGCTGAGGTCCAGGTCCCAAAAATTGTAGTAATCCCTTTATCCAGGAGCCGATTTGCTCCTATTACAAACTGCGCCGGGTCTGAGGCTCCATCTTCGATAAAAGGCTCTATAAGCTCCCCGTTTATTCCCCCCTCCTGGTTGATCTCATCAATCGCCGCTAATGTAGCTAACAGGACTGGCACCTCACTTTGTGCTAGGTCTCCAGTTCGTGAATGAAGTACACCGACCTTGATGTTGGCGCTCATAAAAGATGTGTATATAAGAAATAATACAAAAACAGAATTTGTAAAAAGGGTGCGCTGCATAACACCTTCCTTAAAACAGTCAGATTTAAGCTGCAATATTTTTTGTTTTTTTGAAAATTTTTTTTATAAAAATAAAGTATTATACTCTAAATCTTTAGATTGAAAACGGGTGATGCGTTTTCATTTTCTTAGGTAAATGCCAGTATGGGCAACATAATATTGATCAATAGGTAACACAACCCTATGGTGCTCCACGACGCCATATCTATTGCTTTGGAAAACTCCTCTTCTTTTTTGCGAAGATAAAAATACCCTGAAAGCAAAGTCGCAGCTACACAAATAGTTATTGTTAGTAAACCGACTAAAGTCACCAAATCGGTTAAACCAAAACCTCCGGATGGGGGCATTAACGCATTGACCATATATGTGTTCCCCACCGCCCCAAAGTATGCAGCAGAGGGAATACCGTACCTTGGGCCGGTATCCGAGGGGCGAATAAAAAAACTTCCTAAGGTAAGGAAAACACCTGCAAACATCCCAATAAATAATTTTATATAAAATCCAAATCCAACTCTTTTTATATTAAGAGAAAAATTATATTGACTATAGGTGGTATAGTCACTCTCTTTGAGTAATGGATCACCGTAATTTGTTTCGTATGTATGAGCCTGTGAGTATTGATAGGAATTCCTAATAAAAAAGCCCGGAATCTTAAGGTTTGGACTCCAATTACTGGAAGCATCGGGAACATAAACTAATTTCGAGCTATCCAAGACTGCATCCTCTATCGAGATATTGAGGGCATGACTCTCTAAAGGCAGTAGCATTGTATTGAAAAATTTCGTCATCCTCGCCACTACTCTAAAACATTGGTAATGCAAACCCTCTGGCCTCACATAGCTCTCTTCCAAAACTTTGTCCTCGATTTTGGCATCGACTAAATAAAAGGCCTTCCCGGGATCTAATCCATCCTCGCCTACCCACCTAAACCAAACATAAAAAGTAGCAATCCAATAGGACTCTTTTATCGAAACCGTTTCTATGTTATCTAAATAAAGCCCCGTGCTAACTTTTATCGCTCCCGTTTCTTTTGTACCAAGAGAATCTACAGCATTCTCCTGTAATCGATCAGCTACCATTTCAGGTTCATGATCTCTAAGAATGATAATGACAGAAAAAACCCCTATCACTAGATATAAGAAAGTAAGACCGGCTATCAGTAATTTGATGCTTTTTTGTTGCAAGCTGGAGAGATTTTTGAACATGCTAACTTTTCTCTTTTTAGAAACAACCAGTGTTCCTTAGCTCTTATTTAGAATAGGGTCCTTAAAGGTGGACTATCTTTCTATTAAAACATGACACTAAAAGATTCAATATTTTTTTCGCGTTGGTTTGAGAAGAAAAAATGAGCTGAATACAGATAAAAATGAGCAAATTAGCCAACTAACTGATCTTTAGATTTAACAGGACCCCATAGACTATTGGATAAAAAAAAACCCCAGCTACAAGAAAGGGAAAAAAAAGCTTTAGCAGAAAAGCTCAACTCCTCCTACGTAAAAAAACTTAGTGAATGGGAGCAAAACAGGCTAAAAAGAATTCTCCCCTGCCTGTTTTGGGCAGAAAAACAGCTCAAAGAACAAGGTAAAAAATTTACACTGTATATTGAAAAACTTCTCTCCCTACTAAAGTTGGATACTTATATTTTTAGAACTATTGGACCTTGGAATTTTAATAAGATCCATGCCCAACGTTTTGCATATACGCCAAAAGAGTTTGTGAGAAAATTGAAAAATTTTGATGCCTCTACAGAGATTGTAATTCGCCATATTTGCGAGGATATCGGTCTTCATAAAGACCCTGATCTCATTTTCGCAGAATACAACGCTGGGATTTTTTGCACAAAAATAGCGGGGTTACAGAGTTTTTTAAACCCCTTTTTTTTAAAAGAGGGTAAGGATCCTCTTTTTGAGGATGGTATTTGGGGGGAAGAGACGCAAAAAGCGGTGCAGAAATATCTACCCGATGTTTTTACTCCACTAATTCAGGACAAAACGTTCCCTCAGCAACTAGAAACTCTATTTGCAAAGGATTTAAAACGGCACGGCATCCCAATTATTTTGAAAGTTCCCCAACTCCGGAAGGAAACCCCCTGGAAGATGATATTCAAACCACCCCTCCCTAATCAAACAAGGCTGAAAATACTTCTTGATTTCTTGAGACGAGATGTCAATATCCCTGCCTATGTAGAGTGGGGTATGAAAGCTTATTTGGGCGAAGATCTTCTGCGTTAAAAATCTAAACTACAAAATTCTTATAGTCTTTTTTCTTTTAAAAAAGAATAG
>CAYFOX010000128.1:2433-3215 GCA_964344875.1 uncultured bacterium | reverse complement strand
TTGTAAATCAATACATGGAACTCCTTGACGCGCACTGCCAAGTGAATAGAAATGGACATACTACACCTTTAGGTGATTTTATGCTTTTTAAAAGACAATTAGCCTTGAAATCTAAAGGATTTCCGGAGTTTCCCTCAGGAATTCATCATTTTGAGACACCGTTTGTACAAGCCTTCCTAAATGCAAATCCTGGTTCACAGCTAAGAAGATTAGAGGGACTTACAGTTTATCATTTTGATCACTCACGCTGGGGGGGTGGTGGACTAAATCAATGTAGTGACCACCAATTGCTTTCACAAAGCGCAATAAAATCTAGTTTTTTAGGTTGCCCAAACCCCGCTCCAGTGAACGATGAAAACTGGGGGCTTGCAAATCAGAAAGTGAAAAAAACGATTATTGAGAATTAATAGGTTTAAAACTTTATTTTTTACCTCTACTATAGAGGCGTATTTATTCATTATGAGTGCTTTTTTTCAACTCTTTGAAGCCCTAAAGCAATGGTAGCTTTAGTCAAATTTAAAAAATAAGGGAGGGTAAATGCTTGAAAACAGAAGCCCTCCTTCATTTTTATCCAATTTTGCGGATATGTTGGAAGAAGAGATAGCCTTTGGCAGCAGAGTTGTTTAGCTTTTTGTAAAATTATCCGACGAATATTTAGCCGATAACTCTTGTAAGAGTCTCATTTTTTGTTGTAAACGAGTAAATTTTTACGTATTAACCAAAATATGGCTTGATAAGATGGCTTGCTATCAAAAGGGAATAAAGTCGACCAAAAACAACAA
>CAYFOX010000128.1:0-2423 GCA_964344875.1 uncultured bacterium | reverse complement strand
ATAGGAGGGAGCATGAAAAAAGTAAACCCACCAAAAAAAAACAACGGTCAGACGAGCAGTGAAAATAAAAAATCTAAAAAGTAAGGGGGTCAAGTGACCTCAATTACCCAATTCTAGGATAATACGGAAATATAGTGGAACGTAGGAAATAGGAGGGAGCATGAAAAAAGTAAACCCACCAAAAAAACAACGTTCAGACGAGCAGTGAAAATAAAAAATCTAAAAAGAAAGGGGGAATCGTGTGGTGATTGAAATCTGCCATTTTATTCCTCTAAAAGAATGCTAAGGGCTTGTTTTACCTCAATCCTTTTTTCTGGATCATATTGAAGCAAACCTTTTAATAAACGGGCTACTTTTGGTGCGTAGCTCGCGCAGTATCCATCAATCATTCGATTAGACAGGTTTTGTTTATAGTCGATAAAAAATTCCAAGGAGGGGAAAATAGGGTGGCTTTTATAGTTGCTCTTGAGGGCGCTTTCATGGGAGATCCCAAAAAAAATTACAAATAGAGTGGCGCCGATACACCATTGATCAAGTTTATAAACGGGAAGTGGTTTTTGATCGAGAGGCAAGAATTTACCGTCAATTTTCCATCCTCGCCCAACCCAGTAGTTTTGGGCAAATTCCGGAGGCATATAGTTAGCGCTGTAGCATCTATCTGTAGTTGTATCATTACCTTCGTTTCCGAGTCTCGAAAATCCAAAATCTGTAAGTTTTAGTGTGCAGCCATCATCACGAATGTAGACAAGAAAATTCTCGGGTTTTAAATCTAGGTGCGCTATTCGATTTTCATGAAGTTTATCGACTAAAAAGAGAGCTTGTTTGGCAAGCTCCAGCTTTTGATCAAAAGAGAGGTCTGGATGGTCAAAAAGGAAGTTTTGTAGATCTCCACCATTCACAAACTGCAATAATAGGGCATCTTTCGTTTCACTTAAGTTCTCTGTGGGTTCCAATAGAGAGCTTGATTCTATAAGGGGATATTTTTTTGGGGTAAGACCTAACCTGAAAGCACAGTCGAAAATTTGTAAGTTTTGAGGTTTAAATTGAGAAAAAAGGCTTTCGCTATTTTTTGGGGATAAGTAAACGTAGAATTTAGGATCCCCTTTCTTATTGCATTTTACACCGTCGGCCACAATCTGGATTGCTGGATTTGCAGATGCGTCTAAGCTTGAATCATCCAAACAAGCAGGATGCAGTAAAAAGGTTTTGGTTTTTACTGTTTGGTGTTTATGGCTTTGCACATTAAAAACAAATTTTTTTAAAACCGAGCCCTCTTTTTCTCTTGCATCACCACTAATAGAAAAAATAGGTCTAAAAAGGCGAATGAGAGCTTCATTATGCTCTAGTGGATCTAGAGGAGCAGCTGAGGAGCCTTCGCGTGCAGAGTCGGGAGATCTTGGAGTATTTGGTGGTGTACGTTCAGGAGTTTTGAGCTCTAAAGGAAAAACCTCTTTAGAATCAGTCGATCGAGAAAAAAGACTTTGGAATGCTCTAATCATTTTGCTCACCTTGGCGTTAGGTGAATAAGTATAAGATTATCGTGTTTTAAATAAAGAAATAAGTGAAAAATGCGCTCAAATTATAATTTAAAAACAAGCAATTCGCTCATTTAAGCAGACAACAGTTCCTTCAAAGAGTCTAAGTTTTCCTTCATCAAAGCAGAGATCACCACTGTCTGTACCTCTGTTGGAAATAATGAAGAGAGTGCACTGATAGTCTCTTCTTCGACAAGATCCGCTTTATTCAATACAACAATTTTAGGCTTATTTAAAAGCTCAGGATTGTAGGCTTCGAGCTCTTTAATGAGAATATCATACTGTGCTTTTGGAGCCTCTTGAGAAGCGTCTAAAACAAACAATAGACTTTTTGTTCTGTCGATGTGTTTTAAGAATTGGAATCCCAAACCACGTCCGTTACTTGCTCCCTCAATAATACCGGGAATGTCTGCAATAAATGTTCGGGTAAAGTCTTCCCACTCTATGTAACTAAGGTTTGGAGCCAAAGTAGTAAATGGATAGTCGGCTACCTTCACTTTCGCAGCGGTAAGAGCGTTCAATAATGTCGATTTTCCAGCATTTGGAAATCCGACAAACCCCACATCCGCGATGAGCTTGAGCTCTAACACGACCTCTTTTGCCTCCCCAGGTTTTCCCGGAGTGCATTTCATAGGAGCTGGATTGTAGGAATTTTTGAAAAAGTTGTTCCCTAGACCGCCTCTTCCACCTTTGCAAACAATAAATTGCTCACCATGCACCCCAAGATCTGCTAAAACCTCCTGGGTTTCGGCGTCATAGATGATGGTCCCCATCGGCACCAACAAAATGATGTCATCGGCAGATTCCCCCTGTCTGCAGGCAATCGCACCATTCGCACCACTATGGGCTCTGAAAACTTGTTGATTACGGTATCGACCAAGGTCGAAC
>CAYFOX010000127.1:1842-3229 GCA_964344875.1 uncultured bacterium | reverse complement strand
ACATAGATGACTCGCAATTCAGGGCGGATTTTTTTGAGCTCTTTATAAACTAACAGACCTCCGATACCCGAATCGATAAGGCAGATCATTTGGGAACTCGAATTTCCTGGCCCACAAGAATAATATCATTGTGAAGCTGGTTGATTTTTTTAAGCTGCTCTGGGGTGGTACTAAATTGACGGGCAATTTTTTCGATCGAGTCTCCTGCGCGTACACGGTAAACACTGGTTTCAAGCAGTTCCTCGTTTTTTTCTTTTAAAGACCTTTTACTTTTAGTTAGCTCCTGTACGGACTCATTTTGGGACTGTAAAAATTTTTCATAATCCTGGAACCGTTGCTTGTAAACCCCATAAGATTTGGCGATCTCCCTAGATTCTATTTCGAGCCGGTCAAAACGCTTAAGAATGAGTTCAAGAGTTCTCTCGATTTCAAGGATCTTTTTTTCCATCAGTGTAGAGGAATCCAAAAAACGCCCTCCGTTTTTTCCGGGCAGGTCTTGTGCTTGAAGGTAACCTAAATCCTCTTCATGATTCATGATTCTGCCCTCTAAAATACCCACCTCAATTTGGTGGGCTTTCATCTCCTGCTTCAGATCTTCGATCTCATTTTTGAGTTTTTGGACGCTGAACTCCATTTGTTGCTTATCAGATCTTTGGGAGACAACAAGGTTGGAGCAAGAGACTAGAAGAGCAAGTAGGGGAGTAAGAGATTTCATTTAAGACCTCTGCTGGAATATTTTGAATTCTACACGACGATTTTTAGCTAGGGACTCTTTTGTGCTCCCTTTGGAGATGGGGCGCTCTTTTCCAAAAGAGACGGTGTGAATCTGCTCTGACTCGACGCCAGCTTTCACTAAAAGGCTACGGATAAATTGGGCTCTTCTTGTCCCTAAGGCAAGATTATAGGCTTCGGAGGCTCTTTGGTCGCAATGTCCTTCTACACTTAAATACACATGGGGATTTTTTTTCATGTAGGAGGCGATTCTATTGATCACCTGATAGTACTCTTTTTGTGAAAGCACATGCTCATCTGTATTAAAATAAACTGTGGAAAAGATAGAGGAGAGCGTTGTCGAGGGTTTAGAGAATTGCTCTGTAGCAACCATCCCTTTTCTAGTGGGTGCTTTTGCCTCTTTAGGCTGGGAATAGGATTCATCCATGTACTGGCTTGACAAATCCTGATCCCTTAAAGGGACAAATTCTTCTTCGGAGGATTGGTAGATCTCTTGAGAAGTAGCTACAATACGAGACTCTTCTTCAATTAAACCTAAATAGGCTAGACCCTGTTTTGTGAAGGATCTTGTCGCCATTTTCGTCTCTTCCCAGGCATCATCAACTGTGCTGGTGCAGCTCGCAAGTACGAAAAAAACGAGCGGAGTGAATTTTTT
>CAYFOX010000127.1:0-1832 GCA_964344875.1 uncultured bacterium | reverse complement strand
ATGGTTTCTCATCTTTGTTCCCATGAGGGGAAATGGGAGATCCCGTCCCCTGTAGGTATTTTTACAGGTTTTTGCTTTACAATATCAATAGTATATATTTGCGATTCTTTTCCGGTGGTATTGTATACCAAATGGATACTGTCGGGTGCCCAGGAGGGATTTTCCTTATCTATTGGTCCGGTAGTAATAGGCATCTCTATTTTTTTATCTAAATCCATGACCCATATTTGACGATACCCTTCACTCATAGCGCTAAAAGCGATTTTTTTCCCGTCGGGTGACCAGCTGGGGCATGTCGACTCTTTATGATTCACAGTCAAAAGGCGCACCAGAGGCGTTTTTTGGGAACGAATAGCGTCGATGATATCGAGCACATAAATTTTCGGACAGCCATCTTTATCGGAGACGAAAGCAAGCTTTGAGCCACAGGGGGAAAAAGAGGGAGATGCCTGGGTAGAATTGCCTTTTGAAAAAAGCTGAATAGGTTTTCCTATCGCCCCTTTTTGAGGGTGGAATTGTTGCAAAAAAAGATCGGTGCGTCCCGATGCATCGCAAATAAAAGCGATCTTGTCTGCTACAGCGCTCAAAGCGGGCAATAACTGATTGCCCCTTAATTGGAGTAGTGGTGTGGAGGTGCTTGTGGAGGAGTTCGCTTTGAAAATTTTAGGCTGCCCTTTTTCATAGGATACAAATAGATAGTCATAATTATTTTGTTTTCGCGTTTTGGGAATCATCAAAGGAGTGATAAGATAATTTTGCGAGGAGGTGATTTTTTTTAGGTGGGTACCATCCTGTTGCACCTCATAGATGTCGGAAATCCATTCCCCCTCTATCTCCTCGGTTTTTTTGCAAAAAAGGATTTTTGAGCTTGCGATCCCCTCTTGATGGAATACTTTGAGATGGAGTTGGTCAAAAAGGGTGTGGATTTTTTGCCGATCCTCTTCAAAATTCCCTGTTAAAGGTGTGGTGGCGACGGTCGAGGTTTGGTGAAAACGGGGTTCATAAATTTTTAAAGTGCAAGTTTTTCCCTCTATTTTTGGTAGAAGAACAAAATCGGCGGTGAATGCTACTAACTCTTTGGAGGCGGTTTTTAACGGTCCTGTTACCAGAGGCTCCATATCAATTTTCCCAAGGGTCAAATCAAAATGGTAGGACTCTTCGATATCCTCTTTAAGTACCTCATAAAGGCTATCCTTATAGGATGCGCTGAATTCTCCGCTAGAGGGGCTGTCAGAAAAATAGATTGTGGGGAGAGATTTTACCACCTCTAAAGGGACCACAATCGTGCTTGTGGAGGTTTTGCCAAAAAGAAAAAAAGGGGTAAGAAAAAACAAAAAAGGAACGCTCTTTTTCAAAAGAGATAAAGAGAGGGTGTTTATTAACCGTTGCATTTAGAAAAAAGAGTAGAGGAATTCTATCTTAGTTTCCAGTACAAAGATGTAAATGGAGTTCGATAGGCTCCAAACTCTCAAAGCTAGGAAAGACCATTTTTTCCAAAGATGCCTCGACTATTTTTGCATTGAGCGCACTGTGTGAGTCGATTTCTAGTATTTTGTCGACAATTCCGCTGGGGTGCACAAAAATATGCACGTCGACACTTTCTGGGTCGATGAGCTTGAGGGATTTTTGCAAAAGGTGCACTACTAGGCTCTCATAAGGGAGGGTGTCTTTCACTTCATAAGAAGCCTCTACAGCAACGAAAAGCTCTTTCGGAGGTTCTTTTTGGGATGTTTCGATCCTTTTAAGGTTTTTTTCCAACTCCTCTATGCGCTTTTGAGGGGAGGGGGTTTTGGGTTTTTCTGGTGTTTTTATGGGTCTCGCCTCTTGCTTAC
>CAYFOX010000126.1:0-3273 GCA_964344875.1 uncultured bacterium | reverse complement strand
AAACTATGATTGGATTTTTTTTATTCTTTTCTTTGCTTTTAGCTAACGATTCAAAGACCGTAGATAATCCCCCTTATCCGATGAAAGAGGGGACCTACCAGTTACAATCTCAGACAGTTGGAACTTCGCGATACCCTAATGGTAAGACCGAAACAGGAACCAGAAAAGTACGAAATGAGGTTATGGGACAAAAATGGGTTACCCATACGATTTTAAGCTATACCGATAGCAACAATCAGCCTTTCAAAAAAGCTATGTCTTACGAAACTACATTTTTCAATGACTTTAGCGGCCAGCAAAAAGTTTTTGAGATCGGATCTCAGGGAGGCTATATGATCGGAAGTCTTACCATGGAAAAAGATGGAGGATATGCTATTGAGGCCGAGGGGATGTCAAATGCTCTAGGAAAAATGGTTAAATCTCGGGTGGTAGCAACTCCCACAAAAAAAGGGTATAGCACTGTACAAACTTACTATGATGAGACAACTAAAAAATGGGTTCCCTTACGCACTAGCACCTTCACGTTGATTACAAATCAGTAGATTAACTCTCGCCCTCCTTTTTCAAGGCGGGCGAAAATTTTAGCTAAATGGATGGAACATGATGAGAAATGCGATCGTCATCGCAAATCCTACCCAAAGAAAATAGGGAACCAAAAAACAAAAACTTTTTTTATCTAAATCATATGTTTTGATAAGCAATAGCGCTAACAATACGAAAAGAACTAAAGTGTCTAAAAAACCGAGGATTGGGCTTTTCAAGCCAAAAAAGAGAGGAGAAAAAAGGGCATTTACGACTAGCTGCCCTCCCCAAAGATTCAAAGCAGAATTCCTGTTTTTCCCCTTCGATAGATAAATACGTGCTCCGGCTAAGGCAATCAACACATAAAGCACAGGCCAGACGGTCGCAAATACCACCGGAGGAGGCACTATGGCAGGTTTGTATAGGTCTTGATACCAATTCATCTTGGAATCTACCCCAAATATGGAGCCAAAGAAAGCCGCAAACGCGGTAAGCATGAAAAAAAATGCATAAACAGGCAGTTTGGATGTCTTCATAGTACCCCTTTTTTTCCATCATAGACAAAACATCTTAAATGAAAAGAAAGGATCGAAAAAAAAATTTCTTTTTTGAGCTAAAAATCGCCCTATTTTCCTAAGAAAACCTACCGTAGAAGAGAAGAATGGTTTAAACTATATCCTTTTGTACAGATATCTTACCTACTCATGACCACATCCCTAATAGATTGCCTTGACGGTTTTGACCGTTATAGCCCTGCTAAAACGAATCCGAACTACGGTCTCTATCTTTTGACAAATGAGGAAGAGTCTTTAAAAACGCTTACCAAACTGGCGCTTCTTCCGGTTGAAGGGGAATTATCTCTGGGAGTCTCGGGCTTTTTTTCGTGGGATTTAGCAGCAGTGCGACCCGACAAAGGGGAGAAACAATTGCAGTACCTGGCTCTTTTAGACTGCTCCGAGAAAGTCAAGCACTTTATGAAAAAAACCCTCTCCTTTCTCAAAATTTGCCCCTCTAAAGAGACCATGCAAGATTTTGTCATCCGAACACTATCCAGCGAGTATCGCTTCTATTTTGAGGGTCTTGAAAATAGTGACCTTATAGCCAAAAATTACGTGGATAGCTTTCGTACCTCATTGGTAGATTTCCATCTTCATGATACCCTACCCCAAACAGGTTTTGTCTCGAGCTCCTGGCTCTCCGATCGGCATCGTTTCGAAAAAATGCAAAAAATGGCTCAAAAGGGCAACATTACCTTTTCCTGTATAAACTTTAACGACTCCTCAGCAATTCACAAGTGGGTATCAAGAGTAAAAGATCTGGGACCAGCAGATTTTCTCTATCTTTCCAATATCTATTTTCAAGGCCGAAAACCTATGGAGCAAGCAGCTGTTTCTTTGGAACAACTTATAAGCAAGCGTTCATATATTATTGATACTAACCGGTTTTACTACGAACCTCAACCTGGAAAGGGTCTAAAACAAAGATTGCAGCAAATAGGCGAGAAAACTCTTTTGGAGATTATCTCTAAGTCTGATGAGGAGACCTCTGCCCTCTTTAGTGCCAGTAGAGATGGAATTGCCAAATTTTGCCCCTAGGTTGCAGACATTTTTAATAATTTATTTTACAAAAAAATTGCTTTAAGTATATACTATCCCCTTTGTGGAGGAAATTATGCACTCTGTAGTGAATTCTAATCAACTATCAGGCAAAGAGTTAGAAACTCAAAACCCCTCATTTTTGGTTAAGGGGTCTCTTCTGGCCAAAAAAGTGGGCACCGTGGCCCTCAAAAGCCTTGCAGCATTAACTATAACAGCCGGTTGTATAGTAGGTTATGGAGCTGTTGGGGCTCTTTGTGGAGCTATCGCCTTACCTATATTCATTGTTGTAGCGGCTATTGTGTTATTAGTTGTAGGTACCATAGGTGCTGTGGGTGCAGTTCTTAATGATCCCTCGACGCTTGGTAAGCTCCCAAAAAATCGCCCTGTTCCCGATCCTGCAGCGAAACCTAAACTTTGGATTGCTACAAAAGCTGTCCTGTGGAAAACAGCAAAATTTGGAGCCTATATAGGTGGATTTTTTGGTGCCTGTGTTGGACTAAAAGTAGGAGTTGAGCTGTCTTGGAATCTCTTTGTAAAAAACAAACATGTAACTGACGTAAGCAACACAAGTTCTATCTTAAATGGTCTAAAATATATTGGATTTGGAGCAGGGGCATTAGCACTGGGACCCGCTGTAGCAGCTGGTGGATCTGTTAAGATGGGCTCCCCGGGTGTGGGTGACTTCAACAATGGTTTTATCCCCACGGTAAAAATGAACTAGACGATGGTAAAAATGGAGAAATACTAACTCGGCACCCTTTTAAGTCAGGCATTATCTTTAGTGCCTGACAGAAATAACCTCTGCATTTTGGGAGACAAACTTATTTAGCTGATTTAAAACCCCATTTTGCCCTAAATAAACGTTTGGTTTTTTTTTAAAATCTTTTCTTAATAGGGTTAAAAAGAGCTTTGGATCTTAAAAAGAGAAGGAACGCACCGAAATAAACTCTATTTCTTGAAATCAAAAAAAACCAGCTTGGATACTATGTGCGTAATACCCGCATCTGTATTAACCAAATCAACCTCTGCATAAAGCTTACTTGCACTAGAAAAAAAACTTAACTTGTTTCTATTCTTTTTATTGCTATCTTTAAGAGAAAATTGAGGTTTTGAGGTGCATTTCTTTTTATCCCTTTTAATCTTTATATTTCAC
>CAYFOX010000125.1:0-3288 GCA_964344875.1 uncultured bacterium | reverse complement strand
TGCTCATATTCATGATATTGTTATATGAATAGCACTTAATGTCAAGTTTTGAACAGTTCACCACCAACAGCAACCATAAAAGAAATCAAAACGGACCATCTTCTGATGCCCGTTTTCGAATGGCCAAAAGCGCTCTGCATAAAAACCTTCAACTTTTTTTATGCAAACACTACTCAGGTGAAGATCTTTTTATGGAAAAAAAATTCCCCTCCATTAGAAGAACTGCAGACCTAGTTTTACTCAAACAAAAAAAGGTCTTTGAAGTGCAGACCTCTTTGATAGGGATTAAAGAGCTTTTAGAGCGCGAAAGAGACTACCGCTCTTTAGGATATGAAGTGACGTGGATACTTTACGATAAAATTTTTTTATGCGAACCACCGCTTCTTGTGACACGTGTTTTTTATTCTAAAAACACCTACTACTTCTCGTTTCACAACGACGAGCTCTTTTTATTTCGTAATCTAGATCTTGAACCGGTTCCGGTCGAATTGTTTTTTCGACCCGATCCATTTTACAAAAAATGTTTGCGATTTTTTCTAGGTTTTCTTTAGTGGCCATTCTTGGCTATGGAGAATCTATGCGAATAGGCATACAACCAAATAAAATAGATACTAACGGCCAATGCCAACCCAAAATGGACTAACTCCTTCATCGGAAAATATTTTTGCAGACTAAATGAGCTGTCGTAGGAGTTTTTATACACCGTCCAGCTCTCCTTTCGCATTTCTTCCATAGCCTCTTGCGCGACAAATTCGTTTAAAAATCTTTCTTTAAACCTGTAATCGACCTGTTTATCTCCTACCCGAAATGCAGCCTCTAAAAAAAAGGTCCCCTTGGGTCCGGGTTGTACATCAAAGTGGGCGATCTCCACTTGTTCTACCGGATACTGACACGAATATTCAAAAAATTTTATTACAAAATTTGCGCCTAAATAAAGATTACTTGCTAAAATAAGAAAAAATAGCCCTTGCCACATGAAAATCCTTTATGCAAAACGACCACCCTGTTATAGTTGGAACCGTAGTTTTTAGGAAAGTACAATATCTATGGCCGAAAAGAAACCAAAAGGTCCTCAAAAGCGTCCAAGCGCTCTCAAAAGAGACGACCAAGCTGAAAAGCGCCGCTTGAGAAACAGATCCCGCAAAGCTCAAATCTTTACTGAACGCAAAAAATTAGAGGCGGCTTCTGCTGACAAAAAATCTGCTCAACTCAGTACTGTCGTAAGCCTTTTAGATAAAGCTGCGAAAAAAGGGACTATTCACCCAAACAAAGCTAGCCGTCTGAAGTCCCGTTTAGCATTACGCACAAACAAAGCTTTAGCTTAAGATCTTTTTTCAAAAAATTGATGGATCAAGGGGCCCTTATTGGGTCCCTTTTTTTTTCTATCTTGCTACTACTTTGCTAGGTAGTTGAGGCAAAAAGGTCACCTCATACTTTTTTGATTCTATTTTTTTATAGACTGCCCGAAGGATTTCGACATTGATTTTAAGATTCTGCATCAACTTTCTAAAAAAGAGGCTCTCTTTAAAATCTTCAAGCGATTTGCGCGAGGTGAAAATCAAAAATGGGCATCTCTCCTCTTTCATAATCGCCAACTGAAATTGATCCAATGAATTTTTTGAAGTGTAGATGTGGACATTTGCAAATAGGTTCAAAAAATGGTCTAGTATCCCTTTTTTCTCCTTTATAAAATAGAAGTGGATGTTGGGGCTATAGGTGGTTAAAAGAGCCAAATCCATCCAAGTGCGCGGGATGAACATGTACATCCGTTTACGTATCGATTCCTCTAACTCGGGCTCCACAAGATCCACTCTATATATGCGTCCGATTGTAGAGCGCAGTAAATAGTGCATCGATCTGGCAGACAACCGACTGAATACATAGCAAAAAAAGGCAAGGGTGACAAAAGCAATAAAGAAAAAACCGGTTTTTGGGCTTTGGAATAAAGAGATTGCTAAAGAGGCAATCGCAACCCCTAGAAAACTTAAAAAATTGGTAGCAGCAACTACTTGACCGCGCTTCTCCAAGGGGGTATTGGTCTGATAGAAGGCATCAAATGGGACAATATACATCCCCCCCGTAAGCCCTAAAATAAATAAACAGACGGCTGTAGACCAGTAAAACGGGATTATAGGCATGAAAAGTAGAGCTAGACCCGATATAAGCCCTGCTAGAGCCGAGAGCCCAATTTCGGCCTCTTTGCGCGATAATTTACCAGCAAGCCAGCCCCCGATCGAAATTCCTACAGCTGCTGCCACAAACACATTCCCCCCATCCTCTTTTGTCAGCCCCAGCGATTCGATTGCGTAGGGGACCATGTTCATTTGCACAAAAGCAGCCACAAATAAAAAGAAGGTTGAACCAAATATTGAGGTGAGTAGAAAGGGGGTTTTTTTACAGAATTTCAGCGTCTCATACACCTCTTTTACAAAGAAAGGAGAGGCTTTGCAGTCATTGGCAACAGCAGGTGTTGGCTTCACACATAACGAGGCGAAAAACCCAATCAAGGCCACCCAGAAGCAAAAAGTCGATGCAAACGTATAATCTCCCCCTGAATAGGTAGACAACAACCCCCCCGTCACCATCCCCACAATCACTGCTAGGTAGGTCGAGGCGGTAATTATCCCATTTGCTTTCGGAATCTCGTCTCTTGTCACCAATTCAGCTATGATGCTGTATTTGGGCGGTCCCATAAGGGCAGCTACAACAGAGAGCATAAAAAGGAGGGCATAGCAGGCAAAAGCGCTTTGAAAATAGAAAGCTAATATCCCCACTAATGTGACCAACACCTCGCCACATTTCAGTGCCGTCATGAATTTTTGTTTGCTGATTTTATCCGCAAGCTTTCCTGCAAAAGAGGAAAAAAGCAAAAACGGTAAAACGTACACAATTCCCACCGTTGACATGATTTCGGCAGACCCTTTATCGCCCTGGATGGTGATCAACAAAAATATTGTTAAAAACTTAAAAAGGTTATCCACAAGAGCGGAGGTAAATTGGGAAATATTGTGAAACATCAAGGAATTTTTAAAAAAAGGGTTCCCCTCTTTGTAAAAAGAAAAATTTGAAAGACGGGCTCTTTGAAACGGAGTTTTCGATTTAATCCTCATCGGATATCCTCTTTTATAAGATGACTTTACCACAGTTAACCCAATCGAGCAAAGACCTTTTCGCCCCACCGAACCTCGGTACAATCCTCCAAAGCAATCATCTTCAACATCTTATTGAAGAATTAAAAAAAAGACTATCCTCTGGTTTTTTAAAAAAAACCTCGGTTCTTGTAGAGAC
>CAYFOX010000124.1:2323-3289 GCA_964344875.1 uncultured bacterium | reverse complement strand
AGTAAGCATCTAATACACGGTCTTGAGGAGTCAAATCCAATAAATCCATCACATATTTATAGAGGTGGGATACTTGAAAGGGGTTCACCTGATAAAATGCATCTTTGTAGATTGCAAATTTCAAACCCAAAAGCTCATCCTCAATCGCCTCTTTTCCAGCTAATAAAATAAATTCTTTTCCAAAAACAAAATTAGCATCTTTAGTGCGTTGGGTGAAATAGATACCGGCAACCTGTTTTTCTTTATCGAGAACTTTTTGAGCAAAGGTTTTGAATTTTGTATGAATGGGGCTGAAGCTACATAAAATGATTAATACAGAACCATTAGAGAAGGCTGTCTTCATCACAAAAGTATCCACCTCAAAAGGGATTCCTAACCTCTCAATCCTCTCTAAAAGAATTTGAGAGCTCTCAAGGTGTAAGTAGCAACGGTCGACAGGGACAAAATCATGACTTTTACCCCCATAAAACCCAAGCTTGCCACCTCTAACAGGCATTTGGATTTTATTTCTGTAATGTAAGGGGGGAGAGGCGATTACAGAGTGCACCAAAGGGTTTTCAAAACCACCCAGGCGCTCAAGCGCATCCCTCACCCTTTTGTGCTTAGCTTTAAGCTGTCCTTCATAGGAAAGGTGCTGTAACTGGCACCCACCACACTGGGTAAAATGGGGGCAAACGGGGGAAACTCGATCTACTGATGTCTCCAAAATGGAATCCAAGCTGGCCTCGATAATAGAGGACCCCTCTCTTGTGGGGGAGACCTTGACTCTCTCGGTAACTAGCGCTCCCTCTACAAAAAGAACTTTTCCCCCCTTACGGGCCACCCCAAGTCCTTTTGAGCTGATATCATGAATCACAACTTCCATAGACCTACTATTCTATAATAAGATTCCCTTAAGGTCTAACAAAGATTGAGGGAAAAATTTCTTAAAATTACTTCTAGACGAATCGGTTGTTCATCCTGTAA
>CAYFOX010000124.1:841-2313 GCA_964344875.1 uncultured bacterium | reverse complement strand
TAAAAAAACTAGCTTCCTCCGTTTAGAGGTTTAATTGGAAAATTTTTAAAAAAAGCTTTCTAAAAGTGGCAAAAAACAGATCTCCCATCTGAACTTGTAGATGATAAAATTATTATTATGAGATTTACCCCTTTTTTTTTGTTTCTTCCTCTTTTAGCGGAGGTGACTTTTGACTTTTCGGCCGAAAACCCTAAATTCTTGCGCTCGGTCTACCCTGCAATTAAAGCAGCGGAGATGCCTTATGAAAAAAAAATTTACACAAAAGAGATTATACTATTTACCCATATAGCTACAGGCTTTCAATACGAGACCCCTACCAAATCGAACCTGGTGGATATCTCGATGAATTTAGGCATGAGCAAAAAGCCTTTAGGGGTAAAGGAATCGATCTTTTGCTTTTCATTCCCTAAGGTTATGATGTATAAAAAAATCGTAGGAAATGAGAAACAACCCACAACATTTTTTGGAGCGGGTCTAAGTTATGAGGGGATTATCAACCATTTTTCCAAAGAGAATGCTAGAGCCGTACAGGCAGGTTTTTCCATGGGAATGGAGATAGAATCAAAGAGCAAAATTAAACATCTTCTTCAGCTAGATCTCTCAAAATCGATAAAAGAAACCTCTTTTGCCCCTAAATTAGAAGCCTCTCTACCTCAAGCTGGGTTGGAGCTAAGTTATGGAGCAAATTTTTAAATGAAAGTTTTTTTAGGCTGGTGGTGTTTTTTTTCTCTTGGGGCTCTGACAATGAGTGTTGAACCCTATTTTGAGGACACAAATCTTATTCTTGAGGAGGATATTCTTGGATTTAACGGCCAACCTTATGGATTACAACTGAGCGTATTTGAAAAAAGTCTTTTGCAGACCTATTTGAACGCTATTATAGATGTATCTAGAGGAAAACTCTTTCATTATGGCGTACCAAAAGCTAATTTTACACAGACGATCTTTGAAGGACAAGTAGGGTACTCCATTCCGATGAACCGTCAAGATATTTTCCGATTTACCCCTTTTTCGGGCCTGGGAGTCTATTACCAAAGACTGCAAGGTTGGGATAAGACCGCTAGTTTTTATATTCCTTTAGGTCTTGGTATAGACTACCATTTAGGATCTTATTTCACGGTAAGCTCAATAGCAACCCTCCTTCCACAAATACAAACTTTTAGACAAACCCAGGACTCTTTTTTTCAAAAAATCCCCTCTTCTATTGGTTTCAGATGGGAGATCCCTCTTCTGCTTTCCTTAGATCCCTATAACTATGTTGCCCTAAGTGTCACACCATTTTATCAATATATCCCTTTTGGATCGCCACCGTTTAGCTCGCTATTAGCCACAAAAACCGAGTTACAGCAAATTGGTCTCAGAGCAGGTTTTGATGCACAATTCTGAAAAAGAGCTCGCCTGCTTGTTTCGAGAAGGGATACTTGTAGGAGAAAATGAAAATTTAGAACAGTTTCAAAAAAGGGTGTGTAGGC
>CAYFOX010000124.1:0-831 GCA_964344875.1 uncultured bacterium | reverse complement strand
TTAGGCTTCAACAACTATCGAAAATTTCGTTCAAAAACCCCCTTTTTGGAATAATTAGCGCGCATGCGATTGTAGAAGAAAAAAAGCCTTTATTACCCTGGTTTGCGGCAGTGACAAAGTTTATTTACGAAGAGACTATTGTGATACCAAAAATTGAGATTAGTGCTTTTGCCCCTAAAGAGACGCTGGATCATGAGCTCGTGCATGCTGTAAAAGCTCCCCACAACGATTCTATTTTTGAAGAATTTTTAGCTTTTGAAGTCTCAGGGGGTTTACGCAGGCTATTTGGCCCCCTGTTTTTCGACCCTTGGGAGGCGAACATTCTCGCTATCACACTACTTCTAGGATTTTTTAGCCCTCTTCTTTATCTAGCTGGGTGTCTATTGCTGATCTTTTTTTTATGTCGCCTATTCTGGACAAGATCCATCTATAAAAAAGGGCTTAAAGAGATTACGAACCTTTTTGATTGTAAAAACCCCCTACCCTTTGCCCTATTGATCACCGAAAAGGAATGGAAACAGCTTGCAAAAAAGCAAGGAAAAGAGATGTTAAACGAACTTATAGAGAAAGATCCTTTACGCTACAAGCAACTTCACGCGCTTACTTTGCACCGCTTTTAGGATATCTCTAGGAAAGGTTCTTTTTTCATCCCCTTGAAGCGTAAGTCCTATTTTATTTTACCTCATTGGTTTGGTTTTCATCTGCCTAAAAAAAAATAGCCTGGTTGGGGCGATATCTGGTACACTTATAGAAAAGATTTTGTGTCTGATTTTCTAATCAATTAGGACTAAAAAGGGTCTTTTAAGACTTATATTTGATGTAATAATGAAC
>CAYFOX010000123.1:2840-3338 GCA_964344875.1 uncultured bacterium | reverse complement strand
AATATAAGACACAACCCCTCTGCGTAGCGAAAAGTTTTATCGATCCGCAGTCGAAGAGCTTTTTGTACTATGGAGTTTTTTAGGCTAGTAAGGTGCATCATGAGTGTAGAACATGATACAGATTCAAGAATTAGGATGAAAGGCTCGCTTGCTATGCGGGTGTTCATCACCTCTTGCGCTTTTTTAGTGATCCCCCTTATTTTTTACACCGCCTTTACCTACAAAACTGAGTATGATAGAGCGTATAACCAGGTTTACGATTCGTTGAACATCTCTTTGGGAGATCACCTGAAATTCGTCAATGAGATTACCGATTTACAGGCCCACTTCCTGGATGCACTCTATGAGATTGTTGTTAATAGGCCTGTCGACAATCTCAATTTATCTTTATCACAGTTTGTTTCAGATGAGGCAATCTCTACCATTTTATATTTAAAAAATGATTCCTCGGGATTAACCTGCTTTGCCTCCAGTGTCCCCTCTTTGGTGGGAAAAAAC
>CAYFOX010000123.1:0-2830 GCA_964344875.1 uncultured bacterium | reverse complement strand
TTAAAAAAAATTGATACGCTAAATAGAAAATCTTTCTTAGCTAGAGATGCAGAGGGAAAATATACTTTATACCTCATACGTATTATTAAAGATCCTAAGTCTAACCAGTTTACCGGTGCCGTAGCCCTTTCGACCTCGATGGAATTACTATTAAAGGAGATCACCGATTTAAGAACGCCTATTCCACTTTTGGAAACCACAATTCTCTCCGTTGGTGGGGATGTTTTGGCGTCTACACACAAAGGATGGGAATCTAAGACATTGATGGTGCAGCAACCCAACAGTATTAAACTGGATAGAGCCATCCCGCAGGTCACTGGGCCTGATCTGTTAAACGTAACTCCTACGGATCAGGGGTTTGAGCTGAGTTATGAGGGTAGTAGCAGACTCCTGGTTCTGAAATCGGCAGGGCAGTTACCGATTATGCTGGCACTGGATGTGCCAAAAAAAATTTTTACCGATAGGCTGAAGGGCTATTTTACAGCTTTAGGCTCATTATTTCTTTTTATTATTGTTTTAGGAGGGGGAGCAACCTATCTTTTGACGCTACGCATCTCGAAACCTCTTTCTCATCTTTGTGGAGTCATGCAAATGGGGGAAGAGGGGCATTTAGAGACTAGATTTGACTTTGACAAATGGGGTTTTGAGGTAAATTATGTGGGTTACCTTTACAACCGTTTGATGGATAAAATCCAGTCCATGATTCAGGAGATTCGAACAGAGCGGACCGAAAAAGAGCGTTATGCAACGCAAATGCTACTAGCTCTTGAAATCCAAAAATCACTTTTGCCGACAAAAATACAGATCCCTAACGTAAAAATTGCTTCGTCTTATTTTCCTGCAATCGATGTTGCTGGAGATCTTTTTGACTATTTCGAAATGTCTGACGGCCGGATTCTTGTTATGTGCTGCGATGTCGCTGGGAAAGGGATCCAGGCCTGCTTGTACTCTTTGGGATTTAGGGGTTTTCTCCGCAGCGTTTCGGTTTTTGAGAATAGTCTGGAGAAAATTGTACGACAAGTAAACGACCTCTACCTCAAAGACACTCTCGAAAATTGCATGTTTGTCACCGCTTGGATAGGTATTTTAGACACGGCAAATAAAACTCTGGAGTATGTCTCCTGCGGACATCCTCCCGCACTTCTCCGAAGACATGACCAGCCTGTAGAACTTCTTGAAGGGGTAGGGATCCCATTTGGGATCCAGAAAATGGAAGAGATTCAGGTGCAAAAAGTCCAACTAAAGGCCAAAGACCTGGTAATTGCCTATACAGATGGGGTGACGGAGGCGACGAACGATGCCAAAAAACTCTTTGGCATGGAAAGGCTTATCAAGGCGATTCGCAATATTGATGTAGCTTCACCTGAAAACTTGATCGAAGATCTCTACAGGAGAATCAAAGAGTTTTCCTCTAAAGAACAGAGCGATGACATCACCATATTAGCTATTCAGATCGATTGATCAAGTTTCAAAAAGGCGATGGAGAATCTCTTTTTTATTTTTGAGCTTATGCGTTATCGCAATTTCTTCCGCTTTTTTTAGATACCTGCCCATTTCTGGCCCCGGTTGGATCCCTTGCTCTAAAAGATCTTTAGAAGACACTATGGGCTTTTTTTCTTGAATCCTGGCGATTTCCTCACCGTAAATTCCTAATTCATCCTTAGCAAAAGCCCGTTGGTCAGCAGGCAATAAAATTGAAGAGCTCTCGAAAAACGGGGAAGAATACAGGTGCAGGCGCTCTTGAAGCTGAGCTTTTTCTAATTTCAGGGCTAAGTTATCGCTGAAGGCGAGAAGATCAAGATCTTTTTGAGAAAATTTAAGCCTAAAAAGCCAACTAAAACGCTCTTTTTCTGTAAGGTGACCGAGTAAAGCCTTCAGATGTAAAATTACCGGAAGCTTTTCTGTTTGCAGCAAACTCTCTAAATAGAGGGTAGAGATTTCGGATAAAGGGGGGAAAATGGTAGAAAGGAGCCCTAGCCGATGCATATCTACCAGACCCGTTTTTAGATTGCCGTCATTATGTATTTTTTCGAATTCTTGCAGAATCCGCTCAAAAGAGACGGCGGGAAGTAAGGTGGGAGCATGCTCCTTTATTGCCTCTTGCGTCAGAGGGTCTATTGAGAAAGAAAACCTAGAAGCGTAACGGATGGCTCGAATCATTCTAAGGCGATCTTCTCGAAACCGGTCATGTGGATTCCCGATTGCACGGATCACTTTCTCTTTTAAATCCTCTTTCCCGCCAACAAAGTCGATGACTTCATTCGTTAGAAGATCTAGAAACATTCCGTTGATAGAGAAGTCTCTTCTTTTCGCATCTTCTTCTGGGGAGCCTTCGTTTATTATGGTTGGGCGCCTACCATCGCTATATCCAGACTCGGTTCTAAAAGTTGCTATTTCAAATTTGTGGTTGTTTTCTATTACAACAAGGATGCCGAATTGCACCCCAACCTCAATCGTTTTTTTAAATAAAGGGCGCAGAGATTCTATCGTCAAGGAGGTAACGATATCAATGTCACTTGCGGGTACGCCCATCAAAAAATCTCTTACAGCTCCACCGGCTATGTAGGCAACTCCCCCATTTTGGTGGATTTTCTCTATGATCTTTAAAGCTGTAGTGATTGCGTCCATAACTATAGAGTACCAGAAAACAAAGATCTTGGAGAAATTTTTTATTAAAAACGGACGGGAGCTCTTGCAAAAAAAAAGAGATCATATTGAAAGGGTTCGAAACAAGCCGTTTTTTCGAATCCTTGGCACTATGATCTCAGCTGGTGTTTCATCACTCATAAAGAGAATTTTCGGTGAGTATTGTAAAATAAACCCTATGTCC
>CAYFOX010000122.1:0-3441 GCA_964344875.1 uncultured bacterium | reverse complement strand
GATGATGGAGGTAAAAGTTTTGTATACCGAAACTCCTGCCCCTCCCATTACTTCTCCTGTCCCCTACAGCGAATTCAAATAAAAATTAGACTCTCTTTGTAAAATAAAAAAATTTCGACTATTGCCAAAGAGACCCTTTTCAAGATAAAATAGTCTTAAGGGAAACTTTTTTCGAGGAAATTTTATGGGCATCAAGTGTGCATCTTACTATGTAGTAGCCGCGGCTCAGCAATTTGATCATATAGTTTACAGCAAAATTGCAGAAAAAAAAGAGGAGCTGGACAAAATCAGTTTTCATCTCAGGCAAGATGCTATTTTATTAAGAAACTTACGTCGAAAAACTGATGGATCTAAAGAGGTAGATCTTACACCTTTTGCAGACGCCATAACCTCGTATAGAAAACAGCACGAAGAGATCCAAAACACCTTAGATAGCGAACTCAAAAGCTCGTTTGACTTTGATAAACTCGATCTAAAAAAAGTCGCTTTGAAGGATTTAGAAGCCCTTATTGATGAGGTAGAAGGTTCTAAATCGACTTTGGAAAACCGGGTTCAACCAGACATCATGGTTATCGAGACGCAAATCCAGCTGATGAAGCTCTTATCCGAGATCACCAAATATGTAGTGCAAAAAGAGAGTGAACTTAAAGAAAAGATGATGAATCGTGCCGGCAGATAGCTATTTATCTCTTTTGGCCAGAAAACAAATCGAATCGATTGTCAGAAAAATTCGATCCAACAGCTCTCTAACCCCGCTGGATATTGTGGATTTGTCTGACAAAGATTTAGAGCTTGTTTACTCCATGGGTTACACATTTTACGCAGTGGGCCAGTATGAAAAAGCAAAATCGCTTTTTTTAAAGCTGATTTTTTCTCAGCCCTTTCATCCTGCCTACTGGAAAGCGTTAGGATGTACATGCCAGATGCTCGATCAAACAGCAGATGGAGTAGTCTACTTTTCTGTAGCTTTACTCATGGACCCAAACGATCCTCTTTTGCACCTCTATACGGCAAAAGCTCTTATGGATCTTAAACGTTACGATGAAGCAAAAGGGGCGCTTTTAAAAGCTGAAGAGTTGTCACCCAAAGATGATCTCGATTTTCAAACTCAAATAGAGGTTTTGTATGAACGATGTAAGGATTGAACCTATCGGGACTAAAAAAAGGATTGAACCCGCAAAAGAGATCTCTTCATCTTTTGATATTCACTCTGTCCCCTTTTCACCGGATGTTGTTAGCCAAGAGTCCTCTTCATCAAGAAAAATGTATCTTAGGCCAAAAATTTCGGCACCAGGTAGCATCAATTGCCACCCGATGCTACATCTTGTAAATTTTGTTTCAAGCCTAGACAAATTAAAAGGGGATTTGCTTGAAGACAATCGAGAACAGATTATCCATCTATCCAAACAACTCCAGTCTCACCGCAAAAGCCTACTAGATGCTGAGAGAGATAGTGTTAAGGCTGAAGAGAAGGCGAAGTTCTCCCGACTCTTAAAGGATTTAGCTCTTTTCACAACGTCTACCGTCTCTTTTCTTTTTACAGGAACCTGGAGTCAGACTACCTTAGGGGAAAAACTATTGAAAGGGTCTACTTTGGCGCTTTCAACGACTTCGTTGTTGGCTCATGCCCTCGATGGTTTTGATCTGGTGGACGAAAGGCTTAAAAATGCCCTGCTTTCTTTAAATATCATCGCATTAGCGGGATCCTCTCTCATCCATAAGACCTCTATGGCTGCCCTCCCCTCTCCTGCGGAAAAATTCGCAAATTTAGCCTCGCAGATCACTTCAGGAGTTTCTCAAATTGACGAGGGCTACCGCAAGCGTCAAGCTGCTCTTCTCAACAAAATAGCCAGCGAGCAAAGTGAAAAGGTAAAACAACACCAGACCCGCCTTACAGAAACTTTTGATGAAACTCGCCACGAGCAAGAGAGGCTTGCGATAGAAGCCCAAGTAGCAGAGATACTTAAAAACTACCAAGATGCTATTGCAAATATACAAAACACAACCCAGGGATAACTATGTCTCATATAGAACCCATAACCGCCATAGAACCAAAATCCTCTATTGTGCGCATAGCTGACTACATGCAGGCGGTTTACTCAATCTTCTCCAAGTTAGGGATGGAAGAGAGACAAATTGCAAGAGACGCTTTTGAAAATTACCTAAAAGGGGTAGATCACCTGGGGAGAAAGTTTCATCAAGTGAGCAACATCGAGTTTAGCCCTTTTTTTAGCGGAATGAGCCAACTTCTTCATACCTATTTAACTTCCGAACTCTGCCCCGCTTCCGCGGTGCTAGGAGACCGGGGTAAGCACATTCTTGCCACCGCTGCAACCATAGCAAAACCTACTATTGAGGTGGGAGGGAAAGTCTTGGCTACACGTGGTCAGGGTCAAATTGAGACCTACAGATCTGCTGCATTAAGGGAAAAAGATCTACGCACAACAGAGGCTAAAGAGAGAAAAGAGGCCCTGAATCAACTGATAGCGCGCGTCTCAAATGAATTCACCAATCTCTTAAGAACTGCTAGCAGCTTTTAAAGAAAAAAACCCGTTTAAAACGGGTTTTTTTGTCGGTTGAGGTATGCTATTTCAAGGTGGATCGAGTTTACCTCTCCCGAGATCCTGAACCGCCGTCCTCTTTACCCTTTTTCAGTACGGTTTTCTCCAAACTGGTCAAAATGGGTAAATTTCTTTCTAGAGGAAAAAGATCACTCGAGGCAACTTCCCCTTGAGCCAGCATCTCTTTTCGACAGGTCAGTCGAGCTGTGTCCGGGGTCTCTCTCCCTTCCGAAAGGCGTGCCGAGTCGGGTGTGAGTCGCCCCTCAAAAAAAAGAGCCGACTCAGCTTGAGCTGAGCCTCCTCCTAGTTCAAGAAAAGACCCACCCAAGGAAAAAGAGCCTGCGACTTGACAAGGCAAAGCACAACCTCTTCTTAACGACTCTTGATCGACCCGTTTTTTTGAGAAACTAGCAGGGAGAAAGGTAAACTCAGACTTATGTTGAGGAAGAATAAACGAAGCTGCTGCATCTCTCAAACGCTTAAAAACACTAGTTGCAAGCTGATTGACTTTTTTTACCGAAACTTTATTGGCTTCTAGTTCCCCCTTTAGAACTTCTACTCGCGTTGAAAATTTAGCATCTTTCAGGGTAAAATTTCCTTTGGTCAACTTATCAAGGTAGTCGTCGAAAGAATCACAGGTGTTGGCTAAAGTGTTATAGGATTTTTCTAAATTATCGAGGTAGTCGTGTATGTTCTTGGAGTCGTTCAATGTTTCGATACTTTCTAAAGCCCGCAAAATCTTATGTAAATTTATTTTCTCACGATCAATTTGCGCCCTGTGCATTCCCGAAGATATTTCCGTTTTCTGCTGCTCCTCGAATTTTGTTCCTAAGTACTCTGCTATTTCCACTGGGAATCGAATCTGAGGCAAATGTATATT
>CAYFOX010000121.1:1767-3444 GCA_964344875.1 uncultured bacterium | reverse complement strand
ATTTACGTTTGCCTCTTTTCGTCAAAAATGGCAAAAATGGGTGGACTTTTCTTGATTTTGTGAGACTTTATGCAGGGTTATGACCCCGATAACGGCTTAAAGATTGAAAAAAGAGATCAAAACAAAGCTTTTAAAGATGTTTGGCAAAGAGGGATATTGAGTGGATTTATCTTATGGTTTTCATCAAAACTAAGCGCCTAATCTTACGCCAATGGGAAGAGTCTGATTTGGCCCCTTTTGCTGCCCTGAATGCCGATCCAAGGGTACGAGAGTTTTTTCCCAGTATTTTAAGCCGCGAGGAGAGTGATCAAGAGGCCAAGCTATGTTCTGATCAAATTGCCAATCATGGGTGGGGATTTTGGGCAGTTTCTTTAATCGAAACTCAAGAGTTTATCGGTCTAATAGGTTTGAAAAATGTCCATTTTGCAGCGCATTTCACCCCAGCGGTCGAGATAGGCTGGAGGCTTGCTTATGATCATTGGGGAAAAGGTTATGCTCAAGAGGGGGCAAGAGCTGCTCTAGCATACGGATTTGAAACTCTTAGACTAGATCAGATTGTCTCCTTTACAACTTTGAACAACATCAGATCAAGGGCAGTCATGGAAAAAATTGGAATGAGCCACCAATCCTTAGATGCATTCGATCATCCTCGACTGCCTGAAGGACACCCCCTAAAAAAGCACGTCCTTTACCGACTGCATTCCCACGACTGGTTTGAATCGACATATAAAAACCAAAAATATGTGTTCAAGCCCTACAGCAAAACCTTTCCCGATCTCTTTAAAAAAGAAAAAGATCGTATTTCTTCTTTTCTTAAACATGCTACCATAGAGCATGTGGGAAGCACCGCTGTCCCAGATTTGGGAGGCAAAGGAATCATCGACATCGCCATCTGTGTTCCCGAAAAAGAAATGGAACTTACGACTGAAATTTTAAAAAAAATCGGATATCAATATAAGCCCGCTTATAGCACTCCTGAGCGGCTGTTTCTCATCGCCTATTTGCCAGATTTAGAAGAAAAAACCAGAGTATACCACATTCACTTAACCCACCCTGCGAGCATGGAATACAAAAGCCTGATTGACTTTCGAGATTATCTCAAAAACCACCCAAAAGCGGCGCAAGAATATGCCTCACTCAAAAAAAATGCCGCAAATACAGCTAACCAAGAGGGAAAACACTATCGTAAAATCAAAGAGCAGTTAGAAAAATCTTCTTGATGCGTTTTGGCCTTCCTTTTTGAAAATTTGCGTTTGCCTCTTTTTGTCAAAAATGGCAAAAATGGGTGGACTTTTCTTGATTTTGTGAGACTTTATGCTAGGCCCCGATCCCAATACAGGCTTTCCCTTGCAAGGGTATGATAAACTGATTTTTTTAAAAAACTTCATTAAGGCATCCAATATATTTGTAGGAGACTATACCTACTTCGACGACCGTCGCTATGGTCCTGAAAAATTTGAAGAAAACAATGTTCTTTATAATTACGACTTTTCTAAGGTGAAGCTTGTAATTGGTAAATTCTGCGCCATAGCTGCAGAAACCAAGTTTATCATGACGGGCGACCATAAACTCGATGCTTTCAGCACCTTCCCTTTTCCCATTTTCGGGCACGGCTGGGAAACAGCCTTCAATGTCTTCGATCTGCCCGTTAAAGGGGACATTATCGTTGGTAACGAT
>CAYFOX010000121.1:0-1757 GCA_964344875.1 uncultured bacterium | reverse complement strand
ACTCTTTAATTATGAATGGTGTGAAAATAGGTAATGGGGCCATCATAGCCTCAAGAGCGGTCGTTATTAAAGATGTACCGGCCTACTCTATTGTTGCGGGTAATCCTGCAAAGGTCGTTAAAATGCGTTTTGACGACAAAACTATTCAAGAGCTTGAAAGAATTGCCTGGTGGGATTGGAGCAAAGAAAAAATCACCAAAAACCTCAAAGCTATTTGCCATTTAGATCTTGAGCTTCTAAAAAAGATAGATTTAGAAGCGTAACACCCCCCTCATGCTAAAAGAAACCTTTATGTCGCAACCCAAAAAAGCCTCTTATAAAGTTTTGATCCAGTTTTTTCTTGAGCAAATGGGAAATCTCAAAAAAACGTTCCTTTTGATTGTTTTTCAAGATTGCTTCAATTGCCTTGACTCCATTTTATGGCCCTTCGTTTTACGCTGGGTGATTGATATCTTTACTTTGTATGAAGCAAACCGATATCTTGCTTTAGATTCTCTAAAAGCCCCTATTTTTTTTAGCTTGGGACTCCTTTTTCTCATAGAAGTCAACTCGCGCACGATGGGGTTTTTGATGGCCAAAGCAGTCCCCAAGCTACAGGCTAATATCCGCATGACTATGTTTGACCATATCCAGCGCCACTCTCCAAGCTACTTTCATGAGCGCTTTTCAGGAAATTTAGTGAATAAAATCAGCGATATGACGACTGCGGTAGAATCACTATTACATCAGCTTTTTTGGCCTATTATTTCATCCATTGCCCTATCTGTTTTTGGGGCGTTGTTTTTATGGTTTGTCCATCCGATTTTTACCTTTGTTTTACTTAGCTGGATTATTGTTCACGTATCTATAAGCCTCTATTTCAGCAAAAGTTGCGATAAACGCGAACATCGCCATGGGGAAGCACGCAGTTTTTTAATGGGCAAGATTGTGGATAGTCTAACAAACTATTTCTCTGTGAACCTTTTTTACCGCTTTTCCTACGAAAAAAAGGGATTAGAAAAAGATCAACAAGAGGAATTGGAAACCAATGTTGAGGCAAGACGCCATGTGGAGACCATGCGAAGCATCACCTCGTTTTTTTATGCTACCGTGTGCTTTATTGGTATCAATGGCTTCGTTGTCTATTTATGGCTGAACAACCAAATCAGTACAGGAGCAGTGGCACAGGTATTTGCCACCATGTGGAATATCGCTCATGTAATGTGGGCTGTGGGTAGCGCACTCCCTACCTTCTTTCAATCCTTAGGTATCGCTAAACAGGCCTACTCCGTTATGCTTGATAAAGAAGATCTTTTGGACCTACCCTCAAGCAACCCCCTAAAAGTGGAAAAAGGGGAGATTCTTTTTAAAAATGTCGATTTCCAATATGGGGAGAAAACCCTTTTTACAAATAAAAATGTCCACATTCGCCCCAAAGAAAAAGTGGGGTTAGTCGGGTACTCGGGTGCAGGAAAAACCACATTCATCCACCTAATTTTACGATTTTTTCCGCTTAATAAGGGCCAAATCCTAATCGATGGGCACGATATCAGTGAAGTAACTTTAGAGTCATTGCGTCAAAAGATTGCCCTAATTCCCCAGGATCCCCAGCTTTTTCATCGAACTATCGAGGAAAACATCCTTTACGGCAACCCGCATGCCACTAGCGATGCGCTTCACAAGGCACTTGTGCAGTCACATGCCGATCTTGTTGTTAAACACCTCCCCCATGGGATTAAAACCAGAGTAGGAGAAAGGGGCACAAAACTTTCAGGAGG
>CAYFOX010000120.1:1393-3449 GCA_964344875.1 uncultured bacterium | reverse complement strand
CCTTGGATGCTTATAGGATGCAACAGGGGTTGTTTTTCCCTTTCAATCAAAAGGGGATCTTTTTGATCTTTCCACATTTTTTTTGTAAAAAGACTAAAAAGGATAACCCCTAAAGAGAATGCATCCCGCAGTTTTGGTCTGAAAACAGTCATAAGCATGTGATCCAGGGGCATATATGCCTCACTTCCGCAGACCAAAGTAGAGGTTTCCTCTTTTGTCGCGCGACTAAAATTATGGAGGTAGAATCTGAGCTCCCCCTCTTTTGTCAAATCTACTAAGATATTTTCCAGCTTTAAATCCTGATGGGCGATATCGATACGATGAAGAGACGCGACTAACTCGATGAGTTTTTCAGCTATATTTTGTTTAGCTTCCTCGGTTAGCTGCTCCGCATTTTCCAACATTTGATAGAGATCACCGTAGTAGGCAAAGGGGAAAAGATACCCTTTTTCCAAAGGGGTAGAAAAGTGTCGGACTTTTAGGGCTATCCCCTCTTGTGCAGCCTCTTCATGAAGCCTCAAAGATGCGTCGCTATAAAGTTCTAAAAGCGGACTCTTTTGACTCAAAAGGGCATACTTTTTCCAATTCTTGTCCTTCGATTCTCTGCAAACAGCAAAAACATCGCATTTTGGGGAGGATAATAGAGGGTCAAGATGGCGCATAAAAATTGCTTGCCCTTTTTCAGTAAGTAGCTCTTGCTTCTCAATTTTTAGAACTTTAGAGTCATCAGGATCTCTATACACTGTAAGCATGTGCGCGAAGGCATCAAAAAGAGCACTAGAATCGGATATTGTCATAGATTTCTGCCAAAAAACCGTGACATGATAGGTCAGTCGATCTTTAAAAAAAAGTAAAAAAGAATCAACTCTTAGAAAGAAATTCCTACATTTTGGTTACAGGTCCGGTGTTCATAGGATTTTCTTTTGGTCGTTCTTCATACCACTTGCGAATATTTAGCTCGCTTTTATGAACATTTAATTGCGGTCGTAGCTTTTTTACGTGTTGATATGCAGCTTGATAACGATCTTGAACGTCCTTAAACTCGCCTGGTAATTGCGTCATCATGTAAGCAACTGCAATCGCACCACTTCTTCCGTATCCTGCTTTACAGTGTAAATAGACATCTTTATCGTTCATATGTTCTAGTACCGCTTGAACTCCCTGTTCTATTTGTTCAATACTCACAGCCTGAAAATCTGGCGAAGGAAATCTACTGGTGGAATTTTTTACCCCTTCCCGAATAAGAGGCCGATCTGCCTCGTAGTCTTCTAACATCGAGATATACTGGGTGTTAGGTCTTTGAGAACGAAAAGCGGGCATACCCCCTAAATAGAGGTTTGTTGTTTTATAGGAATGTTCTCCAACCTTGACTATTTTCCATTGGATTTGATTGCTCCACCTATTTGAAGGCAAAATACACTTAAGGGCAGATCCAAGGAGGCTTAAGTACAATATGGCAACCTTTGCCACGACTATTATCTTTGATACCGGTTTAGACTCGACTATCTTAGTCCAAATCCTATTGGTTAAGGATTTGGTCTTTTGGACTCCCCTTTGTTGATTTGGTATCTTTTGAACTTTCCTTCGTTGATTTGGTATAAGTCTGTTAACTATTTCCAGGACTTGACCAGTTGCATGCTCTGCTGAAAGCTCTCCACTTTTCACTGAAGAAAAGCTTGAGTCAGTAGACGATGAAAGCTTAGCCCCCCGGGCGACAAGGGTTTTTAGTATTTCTAAAGATTTGCCTAGATTATCGAACTTGGCCTTATGATAATCATAAGGCGGGTCTACAGGTTCTCTTGTACATGGATTCATAATCTTAAGCCTTGATGTTTCTAAGGGTCATCCCTTGCCCTATTATTATATAAAAATTTATTTATTTATGGAACTATTAAAAATTTTCCCCAACCTTTTTTGAAGTTTGAGTGGGCTTGTTTACGCTGTTGGTTTGCGCTCTTTGACTCACACCTGCAGCTAACCCATTGGGAATGAATAAACAAGGTTTTTTTCCAGCAAACTCTGTGAATTTAAAACATTTTTTTCGTCTTTTTTTGTG
>CAYFOX010000120.1:0-1383 GCA_964344875.1 uncultured bacterium | reverse complement strand
CTATAAGGGGGGGGGGTAGTATATGACGTCCGGGAGTTTTTCATCTTGTCCTGTAAAATTTTCTGAAGCAGAGATTATTGCACTAAATCAACAACATAGAGATGAAGTCGCTCGACTTGATCTAAAAGTTCATGATTTAAGAGAATGGATGGTTATAAATGTTCGAGGGGATAACAGATGCCAGACATGGGCTTTGATTGCATCAGGACTAGACTTACTCCCCCAAAAAAATGGGATTAGTCAATCTCAAACCTTTACTTTGAATTATCCTGGGGGTTACGACAACCCTAAAATCAAACCAGATTGGCGTTTAGTTGAAAGAAAAGATCAACTGGATCGATTAGTTCGAGACGCTTTTGAACAAAGCTTTAAGACAAACAAACCATTTGTACCTCTTTTAAAAGAGCTTGAAGAAATTGGGCCACAAAACACTGATCTCAATTTAGCAACAATTCTCTATGAGAATTTAGAAGATGAACCGAACATGCGCAATCCTGAACGATTAATGGGTAGACCTGAAGATTGGCCTGAGGCTATTCAAAAGCTTGAATTAAAATCCAACGATGCAACAGGAAATAGAACTAAACTATTGCGTTATGTGATCCAGCTTTATTCTCAAAAAAAAGAATATCTTCAAAGATTTCTTGAAGAAGTTTTAAACAATCAGCCGGGTAACCTTATTTTTAAATTTGCGCAAAGCTATTTACCTGATACCAGCTATGAACCGACCTTTTTAAGTATGAAACACAAGAATGGTAAAGCTACACTTACTTTAAAAAACATTTTCTCTACCGACGAGGTTTCATCACCATCTAGTGAAGTTGGAAAAACGCGCAAAGTAGTAAAATCTTTTTTCGCCCATGCTCAACATTCTAGTGGCAATAGTGGCCACTTCCAACTTGCAATACCTGTGACAAATGCCCTTAGAACTGCTCTTAGTAGAGGTTATCCTTTTCCTGAAGCGGAAATTTTTACAAAAAATCCAGGTGAACCCTGTTGGATCGGACAAACAACAGCTCCAACGTTTGGTGGAGGGTCTGCAGCCCCCGCTTCTTGTCTATACGATTTAGATGGCAGGGAGACTTATGTGAGACTCCAACCGGAACCTTTAATACAACAACCCCCTAAAAGCCAACCCAAACCTGATGCTAGGGTTTGCGTGACTCTAGACCTTTTAAAAGCTTGTGAAGAAGGGGACGAATCCGCTCTTCAATCAATTCGAAAAGCAGCAATCGAAAAGATTCGTAGACACAGCTCTGATTTTCAACCGATTATCTCATTCGAAAAGAATGAGGAAAGGTTGACTGTTACCCTTTGGGATTTAGATAGCAGGGAGACTTATGTGAGACTCCAACCGGAACCTTTAATACAACAACCCCCTAA
>CAYFOX010000119.1:870-3611 GCA_964344875.1 uncultured bacterium | reverse complement strand
GTTCCACACCCTAATGCCACCTTTTATGTCCGAGTTGTCGGGGATTCGATGCAGGGTGCCGGGATTTTCTCCGGGGACATCTTGATTGTGGACCGCTCATCAAAACCGGTTGAGCGTTCGATTGTAGTGGCTGTTGTCAATAAAGAGTTTACTGTAAAAAGACTTGTTTACGAAAACGGCATCCCCACACTTGTACCCGAAAATCCTAGCTACCCTACGATTCGCCTTCAAGCTGAGGAAGAGCTTGAGATCTGGGGTGTGGTTACTTATGTTTTGCATAAACCCTAGTTTGTATGGCAGAAGTTGTCCTATTGATCGACTGCAATAGCTTTTATGCCTCTTGTGAGCTCCTTTTTCGCCCCGATTTAAAAGGAAGGCCGGTCATCGTCCTTTCAAACAATGACGGCTGCGTTGTTGCTCGGTCTAAAGAGGCGAAAAAAATCGGGATCCCGATGGGTGCGCCTCTGTTTACGATCGAACACCTAATAAAAACTTTTGATGTAGTGCAGTTTTCGTCCAATTATCCGCTCTATAATGACATCTCTAACCGTGTGATGAACACCCTGCGACGCTTTGCAAGCGCAATTGAGATCTATTCTATCGACGAGGCTTTTTTGACTATCCCCTGCCCAAAAGGGGGTGTAGACATTCTAGACCTTGCTAAAACTATTCGTCAGACGGTCTTTAAAGAGGTCGGTATCCCTGTATCAATTGGAATCAGCCATACCAAAACACTCGCGAAGGTAGCCTCCATCGAGGCTAAAAAAAATGCGACTGGTGTGCACGCACTCCTAGAAAAAAAAGAGATTGATTCCACTTTGCAAAAGCTGGACGTTGTAGAGATCTGGGGAATTGGGCAAAGGCTTGCGCCAAAATTGCAAAGCTATGGAGTGTTTACCGCTTTAGATCTGAAAAAAACAGACAAGACAAGACTCAAAAAACTTTTTAATATTGTCGTCGTAAAAACAGCTCTTGAACTCGACTCTATACCCTCCTTTGAACTCGAAGAGATCCCGAAATTCCCTAAATCTATCACCTGCTCACGCTCGTTTGGTAAACCGGTCGAAGAGCTCACCCTCTTACAAGAGGCTTTAAGCTCATATACAGCCCAGGCTGCCGAAAAACTTTACAAGGTGGGAGGAACAGCCGGAGGGATCATCGTTTTTTTGACTACTAACCGCTTTAGCGAGCCTTTCTACGCAAACTCCATCTATATCCCTTTAATTGAAAAAACATTTTACCCTCCTACATTGATGGAAAAAGGGCTTGAGGGGCTATCTGCAATCTATAGAGCAGGCTATTGTTACAAAAAAGTGGGTATTACCTTTGTAGAACTATCCCCAACAACCCAACATCAGTTCACCCTTTTTCAAGAACAATTTCAAATACCCAAAAAGCAAAAAGAGCTTGTCGATGCGGTACACAGAATAAAAAAAAGATTTGGCATTAACGCCATCCAGTATGCCTCCGAAGGGATACAAAAACCTTGGAAGAACAAAAAAGAGCTCCGATCTCCTCTCTATACGACCCTTTGGGAGGACATCCTAACTATACAAATTTAACCCTCTTCAAGCAGAAATTTTTCAGTAGATGTAAATTATAAAATAATTTACAGTTTAACCTCGATACGAAAAATTACTAAAAAAGGAGGGCTCTTGAGTTCACCAACCTTAAGACCTGTAGACCCGGCTTTGGAATTAAGATCATTCATTGAATCTGTAGACAGTCAGCTACCAACTATAGCCACCTCTGCATCCCCCCTCCCTTTCCGCAGATCAGGTTTGGGAGCTAGTGGTTTAACTTTTCTCCCTCTCATTCCAGAAACGAATTTTGTCATGAAATTTCAATCCTCTGTACAAACAGAATCGGAAGCTCTTGCAACAGAGGTATTTAGAAAAATTTTTCCACAATTTAGTATCCCCAACGTTTACCAGAAAACCCATCTTTTAGAACGCCATAGAAAAGACATGATCCCTATCTTGGGTAAATTAGAGATTCAAAAAAAAGATTCTGCTGCTGAATCGGTCCTGTTCATGCGCTATAAACAGGGCAGCAATCTGAAGTATCTTACATCAGGCGGGCAGATTTTTAAATTACCCAGAGAGCAGTTTATCTATCTTTTCCGATCTATTGGAGAAATTGCCGGTGCCGATTTATTGATCGGCAATTGCGATAGATTTGTGCTTAAAAATTTCAGGGGGGAAATTGATGATACGCATATGATCAATAGTGGCAATATTATGCTCGAATTTCCTGTTCAAGATTTTGAAAGAGCCTTTCAAGAAATTAAGAACATTCATGTGATCGATAACGGCCCTGCTCTGTTGCAATTCTTTGAGAAGTCTGAAAACCGGGGTTTGGCGGCAAAGTCTAAAGAAAAAGATCTTGGCGGTCAGCTAAGAACAAATAGGTTTGAGGACTTTAAATTTTACCTCAACGCCTCTGATGATCAGATTCAGGCTTTGGCAACGCAAATCTATATCGGTTTCATAAACTCCTCTTGGGATGCGTTAACCACGACGCAAGAAACAGAACCTCCATTCACATCCAAAGAGGAAATGAGACTCTTTTTTAGCCAAATGCCAGACTTGATCGAGGCCATTGCAGCAGGGCTTGAGCTTACAAGAGGTAAATTAAAAAGTGAAAATTTTAGAGATAAAATTGAGCAAGTTCTTGTCGAAAGCTCTCAAAAAGAACCTGGAACACAAATTTACAAGAATTTTATTCAAAGTAATGTAGAC
>CAYFOX010000119.1:0-860 GCA_964344875.1 uncultured bacterium | reverse complement strand
ACTTAGCAAAAGGAGCGAGTTCATGACCCCAGTTACAGATCTGAGCGGACGTATACTAACCACGCTGAGCGAAATAAGATCTTTTCATTGCCGAAGTACGCAAGCCTCCCCCTCTGCAAGCCCTAGAAACCCGATCCATAGGGATTTCTTGGAGGACATCCGACAAAATCTTATCCATTTTGATCCGGATAAAAAGGAGCGATTAAAGTTCTCTTTAGAGAGATTTATACGAAAACAACGGGATGTAAGTGACCCTGAGTTTTGTAATGTATTGGAAAGAATTTTGGCGCTTATTGAAAATTTCAAAAGACATCAAGTTGTTCTGACTTTTGCAAAATCAGAAGAAGGTGCAAAAGAGTACGGTTGCAGACGATCCCCAGAACGCAGAACCCTTTTTGAAGAGTAAAAACCCAGTCGCTAATTGTGAAAAAAAAGCCCCTGACCTTCAAGGCAAGGGGCTTTTTTTTAGGCCATTTTGAAGAGATGCTTAATTAGCATAAATGTAATAAACGAACTTCCCCCGGTCAAAATTGTGCCCCATACAAGGTCAACAAGAACAAGTAGGGCAGGCCAATTTTTTAGTGTCGCCATATTTGTTAGGTCGTAGGTTGCGTAGGCGGTAAATCCGAAAAGAGCCCCTTTCCAAAGCGACTGCATAGGGCAACCTGTTGTCTTGACCAAAGGGTAAATAACAAGCACTGTAAGCCCCAAAGCGTAAATAAGATAAAAAAGTAAAGCCGCTCCCCATACAACGTCTTTGCCCATTAAGTGCCCAATTTGATCTTTGTAAAATCCTTTCCCCATGATGCTTAGCCAGATAGCGTCAATAGCAAGAAGAAAAAATAAAGATACAAAATAGG
>CAYFOX010000118.1:0-3615 GCA_964344875.1 uncultured bacterium | reverse complement strand
TTTTTGTTCCCTATCAAGGCTGTAAAAAATAGGCTTGAAGCTCTCTTGATTTCCTTGGAGGGCTTTGTTTCCTACAAGAGCTAGACGAAAGGCCTCTACGCTCATAGTAATCGCCCCATCTTTGAGAGGTAAAGATTCCACTCTAACTCTGAATTCTTTTGATGCACCCTCAAGACCCTTTTCCCCCTCACCATTTCCAAGTCCATAACCAAGCGATGGGCAAGGCAATAGATCCTGGGCTATTTTTGTAAAACCCCGGTATGCTCCGAGCTCAATCCCCTTTTCAAAAAACCTCTCCTTGAATTTTTCTACTAAATCGGGAACCTGCCTGATATCCAACGCCTCCTCTAATGGAAAATCCCCCTCTCCGATCTCAATCCAACGTGCCCATTTTTCTATAGTCATAAAGAACCTTACCCGATTGCGTTAGAGGTTTGTTTTGTTGTTTGTTTTGCCCATAAAAGTCTCTAGCGAAAATACCTTAAAAATTTCAAGGTCGGTCCACACTGCCACTCCTCCGTCCAAGAGCAAAAAACCTGTTGACGCAGTTGAGGCCATTCAGACAAAGGTTTGAGCGCTTCTTCAGTATGGGGTTGATGTATAAGCCATTTCAAAGATTGGGGATTGGGGAGATCTTCCGTTTGTGCTAACTTATGGACTCTTCTTAAAATATACTCCGAAGAGTCAGACGATAGAATGAGTTCTGGCAACGATATTTTACATTTAGATAATAGAAGATCATGAAGTTTTTCATAGTATTTACTTTCGAAAATTTCGGCGCTTGTAGGATCCTCAAGGGCTTTTTCTTGAATCAAACTTTGTTGCTGCCTCAAACTTAAAGTTGCTACTGCGATTAAAGGAACACTTATCCTGCTTGCCGTTGCAAAAGTCGGATTTTGCACAAATTCGGCTATGGCCTGTTCGTACAAGAGGGGGGGTAAGAGCTCTATCTCCTTCGAGCGCAACCAGGCTAAGGCCCTTGCCCCCTCTTCATCACTCCACAACGATTTTAAAATGCTAATCCACTCCCCCTCCTGGACCCATTTTTGCATCTCGGCGGGCTGAAATTTTGCACCTTGAGCCTCCTTTTGAAGATAGGAGGTATTTGTTCTGTTTTCTGCAACCTCCATAAGGCGCTCTAGAGGTCTCAGACAGCTACTAGGTATCATACAATCTAAATCGAGATGAAATGCAAAATATTCTACAGCCGATTCTCTTAAAAAACCATACTTTTAAACAGTCAATAGAAAGGATTGGGCACTATTTCGCTCTGTGTTTATTTGGCTAGAAAATTGCCTAAAGCAATTTTTAAAAACAGGAATTTATCAACCTCTACAATCCAACTTTACGAAACATCCCAAAACAGATTGTAGAGAGTTCATCCTTTTTTATTCTGCACAGCAAGGGCGTTTTTGGGTTTTTGACTCATGCAGCAAAAATATGGGCAACGCTTCGATTTTTTGGACGATTTCCCTCTTACTTTGGACCAACTTTTCTCTCTCTTCAGGACTGATAAGGGGGATCTTTTGGTCTTTTTCCTCGTCTGTTTTGAACCATTCCCTGGTATAGGGGCTTTTTTTCATCTGGTCTCTTGTGGTTTTTAGAATCCAGCCCTTCCCCTCCAAAGAGTACACCTCTCCCTCAAGAAGTTCCTCAGTGATTATGTCGCTGATGGGTGCTAGGTCGATCTGTGTCATCCTCTGACGCAAAACGGACAATTTATCCTCCGTTTTTTTGCGCTCTTGTAAGATGTCATCCACCTTTTGAAAGCTGTTTGTCCCTTTAAGTTTTTGCGCAATCCCCTCCAAAGAAGAGGTTTGCTGCTGAAATATGTTTAAAAGATTTCGGGTTTGCTCCAAATCAGAGAGTTTGGCCTCAAGCCCTTTTCTAGGGATCTCCCAAACCTCTTGTAGAGTCCTCAAAAGATCTTGTTGCAAGGGCAACCAATCGGTTAAATGCCCTATTAACCAATCCTGTACTTTAGGAGAAAATTTATCGATATTTTTGGAATATATCGACTCTAAACGGGGACTAAGATAATTGGCCCGATGCTCAGGCTTTAAAAATTCTAGCAGATAAGGGATTAGCTCCATCGGCAAAAATTGCGAAATTATTTTTGAGGTGTGGGGATCAAATATCTCTGGGGCCTCCAAGGCCAAGTAATGCAACCATCTCCCCTCCCCTATCAGCGTCTGTGGACAGCGATTGAGAAATTGGCGCAAATCCTCCGGAGCATAGATGTCTCTTCGCATCGACAAACTTATTTCTCGGATATGTTCGGTTATCGATTGTTTGCGCCCCTTGAACTGGACAATTTCACCAGAAACGCTGGCATCGTAGCGGCATTCTTGCGCTAACTTTAAAAAAGTGGAATAAGGCAATCTTGTGGCAAAATAAAACATTTCCTTTGAGGGGATGCACCCCTTCTCATACAGCTGATTCAACCGACTGATCACTTTTTCTTCAAAATGGGTGGCAAATTTGATATCTTCCATTAAAAGCTGTTTGAGCCAAAGGGGCAATGTTTGTAACTTGTCTTCAAGAAAATCTCTCCCCTCTCCATCAAAAGGCTCTAAAAAAGCACTGAGAAGCTCTACATCCCCACGATACTTTTCGGGAACACATTGGACAAACTCAGGTTTATAAAGAAGATATTCCCCTGATGGAGTTGGCAAAAGTGCTATCGAAAAAAGAAACCGAATCCCGTTTTCCTGATGAGAAAAAAACTTGGTACACATTTCTACATCACACTCATCGAATCCCTGTTTCTTTAGCTTCTCTTCCAAATACTTTTTTAGACTACTCTCCAGCCTTAACTCTCTACTTAGCTGATTTAGGGCGTGCGGTGCTATATTCGCTGGGCAGATTTCCAAAATTTTCTTTTCAAGAAAAGGGAGAAGCTCCTGGTTAACGGCACTGCCAAGAGAGGTTTTCAATTTGTCCAAGATGTTAAAAAAAGAGGTTATACTTCGGTCTTGTAAGAAGAGCTTCAGGACCTCCTTATCCTTAAAGAAATGATCTATGAACCACGTCATATCCTCTTGCAAATAGGTATCCACTTCACGAATTATTTGTTCGTGCTCCAATGTAGGTAGGCAAATTTGCGACGGCTTGTCTACAAAGGTTAAACGCCTTGCTAAAAGGGCCAACTTGAAAGAGGAGTTAAAAGGCTGGCCTCTCCTATTTTGCACGGCTTCTAAAAACTCTTTTTTGTTTTTTTCCCAATAAACCTCTATCTTTTTCCCTAAAATAATCTGTGAAATAAATCTTTTTTTCTCCCAAAAATCCAAAACATCAAATTCGCGCATGAGTGCATCAGGATCAAAATCCTGGGGCCTAAGCGCTAGTTGTTTTGCTAAAAGGATCTTGGTAATTTCTGCACAAGGGATATGCAACTTATGGACTCTAAAAGGGCAGTTTTTACACCATTCGGCAATAAAGAGCGCCCTTTTAAAAGGGTGTTTTGGATAAACAAGAGACAGTAACCCCAAATCGGCACCCGGCTGACTGCAATAGCTGTTCAGGCTATGGAGTAAAGCATCGGTTTCCTCTATTTCTAAGACTCTGCCGTTATGAAGCGTGATCTGATGCATCATCAAATTATAACCTAATAAG
>CAYFOX010000117.1:2593-3627 GCA_964344875.1 uncultured bacterium | reverse complement strand
ATGCGGCTGCAAAGATGGGGGCGAAGACACTTTTAGTTACCATGAACTTGGACACTATCGCCAAGATGAGCTGCAATCCCGCGGTCGGGGGGACCGGCAAAGGGCAGATTGTACGTGAAATCGACGCGATGGGTGGCATCATGGGGCAAATCATTGACCAGACTGCCATACAGTTTCGGATGTTGAATCGCTCTAAAGGCCCTGCAGTTTGGTCGCCGCGAGCCCAAGCTGACAAACATCTTTATGCCCAAAAAATGAAAGAGACTTTGGAGACCATACCCAATCTTTTTCTTATGCAGGGTACTATCGAAGATCTTCTAGTGGAAAACGGTCGAGTGGTGGGAATATCCACCAAAGAGGGTATTGCTTTCCGCTCCTCAACGGTGATTCTCTCATCGGGAACCTTCATGCAAGGTAAAATCCACATCGGTTCCTCCCAATTTTCTGGGGGAAGAGCGGGTGACCCCCCCTCAGTTGGTCTATCGCATAGTTTAGCTAATCTTGGTTTTAAACTGGGTCGTCTGAAAACTGGCACACCCTGTAGAATCCACAAAAGATCGGTAGATTTTTCAAAATGTGAAAGGCAAGATGGTGAAGAGGATGTCCGTTTTTCCTTTAGAAAAGAGTTTGAGCGCCTTCCTCAAGTCCCCTGTTACATCACATACACTTCTTCTGAAAGTCAAAGAATCGTAGAAGAGAACCTCTCAAAATCAGCCGGCTACTCTAAAAAAATGGTTGGACCTCGCTACTGCCCTTCCATAGAGGACAAAATCGTACGCTTTAGCGACAAAGAGCGTCACCAAATTTTTATTGAACCTGAAGGGTTGACCACACAAGAGCTTTATCTCAACGGTATTTCGACTTCGCTTCCGTTTGATGTGCAAGTCCCCCTCATCCGCTCGATTATAGGCTTGGAAAATGCCGAAATTTTAAGACCTGCCTACGCAATCGAGTACGATTACGTCAGAAGCGGCCAGCTCAAGCTCTCTTTAGAAACTAAACTTGTTGAGGGTCTTTTTCTTGCTGGGCAGATC
>CAYFOX010000117.1:0-2583 GCA_964344875.1 uncultured bacterium | reverse complement strand
GCAGATCAACGGAACAACAGGTTACGAGGAGGCAGCGGGTCAAGGATTTATTGCAGGGGTCAACGCGGCTTTGAAAGTTCAAAATCGCCCCCACTTTGTCCTTAGTCCACAAGAATCCTACTTAGGGGTGATGATTGAAGATATTGTATCCATGGAGCTTACAGAGCCCTATAGAATGTTTACAAGCCGCGCTTCAGCTAGACTTCTATTACGTCAAGATAATGCCGACTTAAGACTGAGTCATCATGGTTTTTCTCTAGGCGGGCTGATCAGCAGGGCCGAAATGGAGGCCATCGAGGCGAAAAAAGAGAAAATTTTCTCCACCATTTCGGCTCTTAAGAGGCACGTGCAAGTCGAAGATAGAAGCTATACTCTACAGCAAATGGTTGCAAGGCCCGATATGAGCTATGAAGGGGTGCAAAAAAGCTACCCTCATCTTGTCCCTGACATTGATCAAGAAATTCGTTTTCAAGTCGAACTCGAACTAAAATATGCAGGCTACATCAAAAGGCAAGAGGAGGATAATCTTAAGCTCAAAGATCTAGACGCTGTCGGTATTCCTGATGGATTGGATTTTGCCCAGGTGAAGGGTTTAAGAAATGAGGCAAGAGAGACTTTAAAAAGGGTGCAGCCCATACACCTGGGGCAAATTGGTCGTCTGCCAGGGATTACCCCTGCTGACCTGAATATCCTTTTTGTTGCCATCAAAGGCTTTCGTCATCCACCTGCTTTTTCAAAAAACCAACTCGAAAAAGAATCTCTTTCTCTTGTCGAATAAAGACTTAAAATAGAGTTGATGGTAGAAGATCTTTAAATGAGGTTCTTTTTGTCATGAATACTATTCGCGTCGTTCAATTAAGAAAAATGCCCATCTTTAAAATGCTCGCGCTTGAAGAGCATCTTCTTGAACAGCCCTGTGAAAATTTTCTTTTGATTAATTATGGCACCCCCGATGCGATTGTTCTAGGAAAATCCAACGACCGTCAATCCTTAATAGAAAAAACAACAGATGTTCCCCTTATTCGCAGATTTTCGGGGGGTGGAACCGTCTATGTCGATCATTCGACTCTTTTTATCACCTGGATTTTATCCAAAGAGCTCACCCAGGCCAAGTGTGTAGACACTTTATTTGACTGGACGGTAAACACTCTCCAAAATGCGCACCCAAATCTCAACATCAAGAGAGTAGAAACGGACTACGTGATTGGGGACAAAAAGGTGGGAGGAACAGCGCAGTATGTAAAAAAAGATCGCATTTTACACCACACCAGCTTTTTATTTGATTATTCTAAAGAAAAGCTTCAATCTCTTAAGCATCCTCTTAAAGCTCCTAACTACCGAAACGGGCGAACCCATGAGAATTTTTTAACCACTCTCAAAGCCCACTTTTCTACAATGGAGGATTTTATCAACCCCTATGCCGAAACATTACAAAAAGATTTTCACGTGGAAACAACCTCCCTGCTAGAAATTTTAATCCATTTGCAAAAACCTAAACAGACGGTGATTCTAGAATCCTGAAAATTTTTTGTTCATTATCTCGCGAATATCTCCCCCTTTTCCTCCAAGAGATTCCAAAGCATCTCTAGCAAAAAAAGGGTAGGGTTTGCTTGTTCTAATAGGAAAGGTTTTTCCAAAGAAAAGAGCTACTCTTCTGGGTTGTTGGAACCAAAAAACTCCTTAACCGCATGTGCTGTAACCTGACCACCCATTTCAGCAATCGCCTCAACCAGATCGATTTTTTTAGGGCAAACTTGGACACAATTTTGTGCTTTACTACACTCGTGCAGACCCCCTTTGCCCATCAAACTATCCAAACGCTCCTCTTTGCTGGATTTACCGTTAGGGTGTAGATTGAAAAGGCGGGCTTGGCCTACTACGGCTGCCCCCACAAATTGGGTGGTTTTTGTGTAGTTAGGGCAAGCCACAAGACAGCAACCACAACTCATACATGTTGAAAGCTCGTACATGACCTCTTGGTTTTTGGGGAGAATTTTAGGGCCAAAATCTTTGCTTCGGCTCCCATCAACTTCACTCCAGCCCTGGATTCGTTTCAAATCTTGAAAGATTCTGGAACGATCAATCACTAGGTCTCGAATCAAGGGATAACAATTAAAAGGGGCTAAATGGATTGTATCAGATCCACTCTCTTCCAATATGGGTTGAATCATTGCTGTGCAAGACTGGCGGGGAACTCCATTGATTAACATAGAACAAGAACCGCAAACCTCCTCGAGACAGGCCTGCTCCCATACAACCGGAGTCGTAAGCTCCCCTTTTTTATTGATAGGGCGTCTTTGGATCTCCATTAATGCAGTGATCACATTCATCAACGGGGTGAGCTCCAGCTCAAATTCCTCTAAAAACTGATTCCCTTCAGTCCCACGAAGAATTTGTAAAGTGAAAGATTTCATCTGTAGGCCTCACACGTATGCGGGTAAATGTGTTGGGATCTTTGAGAGATCCAGACTCTCCAAGGTCACCTTTTTCTTATAATCCCGTTTTGCCACAGAAAAGTATCTTGCGTCAACATCTCTAAAACTCATGACCGGCTCTGTTTCTTTAGGATCAAAAACCGCAATC
>CAYFOX010000116.1:3387-3646 GCA_964344875.1 uncultured bacterium | reverse complement strand
TCCAGAAAGTCTTCAGCTAAGAAAGCTACTAAAAAGCATGCTTCAAGAAAGCATTCAGCAAAAAAGCACGCTAAAAAAGCTGCAAAAAGACCAGCTAGAAAAGCCGCTAAGAAAGGGGCAAAAAAAGCCGCTAAAAAAGGGGCAAAAAAGTCTACACGTCGTAAGTCAGCAAAAAAAGCTACAAAAACAGCTAAAAAAGCTACACGTCGTAAGTCTACAAAAAGAAAAGCTACTCGTCGTAAGTCAGCTAAAAAATCTA
>CAYFOX010000116.1:245-3349 GCA_964344875.1 uncultured bacterium | reverse complement strand
GCTTAAAGCTGCTATCGCTGCTCGTTAATCTTTTGATAAAGATAGAGTTAAGAAAAGAGGCCTTCTAAAGGCCTCTTTTTTTTTCTTTTAAACTTTATTTTTCCAGCTGGGTTTTCTAAACCACAGTATGACAAAAGGGGCCAAGCTAAAAGTAATAATCCCAATAACTTGAATGAGTTCGTATTGCAGCACACCTCCCGTGTCAATTTGGGTCGGAGGAAAAAATCCGAAAACAATACAAAAAAGACTGGATAGAATCCCCATACTAGAGACTAAATACATACCCCAGTTGTTTCCTGGTACCAAAAAAGCCCTTTTTACGTCGGGTCGTTTTATTTTCAGGACGATGGCTGAGATAAATAGCAACAGATACATCAATAGATACAATTGAGAAACCATCGCCGTCATCATCCAAAATGAGCTATTCACGTTAGGCATGATCAGGAAAACCATCGCTAGAATGGTTACAATAATACCCTGTAAGACCAGCATTCCTACCGGAGTGCCATTTTGGTTCACTTTTCGCAAGATCGGGGGCAGGTCTCCGTTTTCTGCAGCGGTCAAGAGCCCTTTGGAGGGGCCGGCTATCCATGTGCTCAAACCGGCCAAGGCTCCAAAAGAGATCAAGACCGAGATCATTGGAATATACCCTTTGAGGTTGTAAGCTGTTAAAAAGTAGTCGATTGCAGCTACACTACCGGCGACTAGGTTGATTTTTTCCTGAGGAATGACCATCGCGATAGCCAATGTCCCAAGGCTTGTAAAAATGACAATCAATATAACAGAGATAAGGATAGCGAGCGGGTAGCTTCTTTGCGGGTTTTCAACATCATTAGCGTGAACTGCGTTCATCTCAATGCCGGCAAAACTAAGGATGACACCTGACAAAAACACTAGTTGGTAGGGATGGGTTATGGAGGGAATGAAAGAATTCCAGCTCATCTCTATCTCCATAGGTTTCCCCCCGTAAAGCCAAGATAGACCGAGAAGAATGATAAGGGCTCCGGGCAAAAGCGTCCCCGTGATTACCCCTAGCGTGCTGATAAATCCTGAGAAACGGATCCCCTTGAAGTTTAAAAGCGTTACGCCCCAGAAGATGATGAGTATGGTAAAGAACGTAAATAAATTGTTATCCGCTAATGAGGGTTCTATTGCGTAAGCCATCGTTCCGGCAATAAACGAGAGAATAGTTGGATACCAGACGACGTTTTCCACCCATAATAACCAGACAGCTAGAAAGCCCATTCTCTCTCCCAGAGCCTCTTTCACCCATACAAAAATACCCCCTTTTTGGGGCCATCCCGTTGCAAGTTCGGCTGATACCAGAGCTGAAGGGATAAAAAAGGTGATCACAGCCAAAAGAATAAAAAATAGTGAAGAGAATCCGAATTCTGCTGCAAAAGGCCAGTTTTTTATACTGAGGATCGTTGCTAAATTCATCATCGTCAGCAAAAAAACGGTTATGGAGGGTTTTTTCATCCAATCAGGTTACCCCAAGCAGCAAGATATTTTCAACCGCGAATTCATGCGAAAACTTTTTTTACAAAAAGAAAAAAAGGGTGGTTTTTAAGCTTAGGTACTCTGATTAGAGGGGTATTAGGGCAAGCACCGGTCATCTTTGAGCTGTTGTGGTTTTAATGGACAACTTTTGCGTTTTGAGGCAACCCAATCGTACCAGCGTTGTAAGGTTTTTACCGGAACAATTCTAAAGATTGCTAAGATACCCGTAAACCAGGGAAGATAGTCTAAAAGGTTGAGAAGCGCGATAGCACCATTAGACTTTCCGGTGTCTTCAACAAGGTAGAGACGATCCTTTTTAGGGGGTGATTTGAAAAACTTAGCATAGGTTTTCCCTTGAAGGGGAGCAAAGCGCAGGTATTTGTAAAGATCTAATACCATTAGAGAGCGGACCGCTAAACTGCATAAACCGCAGCTTTGGTCATAAAATAGGATGGGGTTAAAACTGGGATGGATAAAGTCGGCTTCGACAACTGTGCGCTTAGCAAACTGTGCACTAATTTCCGGGGACGTTTTCCACCCTTTTAAGAGATCTGTTTGCAGCTTGAGCTCTTGAACTTTTTGAAATTTCCAGGGGGCATGAAAAACTTTTCCCTCGTAGATATGATTTTTGCTCTTTACAAAATACGAGGAACGGTCACTTATAAAGCTGGTAAGTGGGTCGTGGGGTTGGTTTTCCTTTGCAATCTTGGCCTCAATAACGGTTGTTTTTTTTCTAGAGCTTGGTCGAGACATTTCGAATCGAAAGATCTCTTTTTCAAGACTAAAACGGATTTTTCTATAGCGGTAGTTTAGATGGAAGAGAGCTCTTGCCCCTAATACTTCAAAGAGGCTGGCAGCATCGAGTGAAAAAAAGTAGACCCCGACCTTATCATGAACGCGCACGTAAGTACGCAAATTGCACTCGTAAAAGGAGGGGTTGAAAAAAGTCGAAATCCTTTTAAAGGCGAATCCCTTCATAGTCAGGGGTGCGATGGTGATGTAGCCCTTTTTCTCGAAAAGATCTACCTCCATTCCCTCCGGAAGTAATTTTTGAAGACGTTCGGGATCGATAGAAAAATTGATAAACATCAGGTCGTCCCAAACCATGGATAAGGGGGGCGTCCCTGGCATTTTTTTTTTCATGAAATCTCGTCCCACGAGGGTTTTTTAAATAAGGTGATAATAAAGGGGGCAACGACAAAGGCGAGAACTCCAAAAACCTGAATCAGTTCGTAGACTGTAAGATCTACTCCTCCTAGTTCGCTTGGGGGGATAAACCCAATGACGAGGATAAAGATAAAGACCACAAAACCCACAATATTTGTGAGCCAGAAACCTATGCTTCCTCCGGGAACTTTAAACGGCCTGTGCACCTGGGGTTGTGCATAGCGTAATCGGATTGCGGCCCCAAACATCAGGATGTACATGATGATGTAGAGTTGAGCGACCATTGCCTCTAAAATCCAAAAGGAGTGGCTTACACTGGGCAAAATGATAAAAAGTGTACTCATAACCGAAACGAGGATCCCCTGCAGAACTAACATCCCGAGAGGCATCCCTTTTTTATTTGTCTTATGGAGATAAGGGGGGAGATCCCCGTATTT
>CAYFOX010000116.1:0-235 GCA_964344875.1 uncultured bacterium | reverse complement strand
TTTTGCCGCCATTAAAAGCCCCCTTGATGGACCAATAATCCAAGTTGAAAGGCTCGCTAAAGCTCCCACAGCGATAAAGATCCCCACAAACGGTGTAAGGTAGGAGAGTCGGTATTTTTGAAAGATATAAGCAACAGTTTCGATACCCCCTGAGGTAAAACTTATGGAGTTCGGCGGAAGTACCATCGCTACAGATAATGTGCCTAAAGTGGAAAATACGGTCAAAATGATCAGG
>CAYFOX010000115.1:0-3699 GCA_964344875.1 uncultured bacterium | reverse complement strand
TTATTAGTGAAATCAAAAATAACGCAGATCCCGATTTCCTTGGGGCGAGCAGCAAGGGTGGTATAGAGATGCGTGAAAAAGAGCTTTTAAAAGAGATTGCTAAATTAGAAACTAAGCTTGATCACTTCGAAACGGAGTGGAGCTATCTAGATCGTATTTTGTTAGAGTGCGGATTTCGCAGGGGGATTATGACCCTGAAAAAAACTGTAGAAAACATGATTCATGAAAATAGCGACCCTGCAAACGAGTTAGGTTTTTAATCTCTAAAGGTATCATTTACAACAGCTTTGATTTGAGATTTTAGATCCTTCTTCTTTTTTTTCCAAAACGCCAAACACTCCAACCTTTTGTTCTCGAGATCTATAGGGTTTTCAAGCAGCTTATGCACAAGGGCTGGAGCCTCTTGCCAGTCCTCTACTATAAGGAGAGGATGGGGCCCTAAAAGGTGGGTAAAATAGTCCCCTTTATGAGTGCTTTGGACAATCGGGATAGATCCCGCTTCTAGAGATTCATAGACCCGAAAAGAGTCAAACGAACTGTTCCCAACAGGACATGGAGAAAATGTAGAGTCAAGAAGCAAATCTCTATACTGGGCTGTTGTCAAAGCGTGCTTGCTGTTAAAGCCGTCGGCACGATAGAAAAAATACCTCTCAATAAATCCCATATATTTCGCCATCTTAAGCCTTTGAGGCCTAGCGATATTTCCGGCAAAGCTCCAATTATAGGCTCGCTGAGCAGCAGGCTTCACTTCACCATGAAACCCCTGCCAAAAATTTCTTTTGTACCCTAAAGGAAAAAAAATGACCCGTTTATCCCTTTTTTCCAAAAAGGGGCACCAGTAATTTTTAAGAATAAAAGAGGCGCTCTGATAGTCCATATTGCTGTAGTGTAGCTCTTCGTCCGACAGCTGAATCACGCCAAATGGGATTTGTAGCTGACCATAGGCTGTAAGTAGAGGGGTGAGCTTTTCTAAAGATGGGTTGGAGATGACGAGAACCGCTCTTTTTTCTATTTGCGTCATAGAGAGATCCACGACATCGACCAGGGGAGCATCACACTCTTCAAAAAGCTCATGAAGCCAAGTGTCCTCCCAGCTATGCTCGGGTTTTTGGCAAAGCCATACAAGCTTTATAGGCTCTTTTCCCTCAAGACCCCAGAGAAAAAAAATGCAGAAAAGATACAGTAAAGAGCTCATGATGAAAATGTTAACGGATCTCTTTTTTTACAGATAAAAGATTTTGAGGCTATTTTTTCGCCTTTTTGATCCACTCAAGAAGACGATTTTCCCGCTTCACGAGCATTTTTCTTGTCACAAAGTTTTCTCTGTAGATGCGAATTGCTTTCTCCTGCTCCCTGTTTTTCTCCTGGATTTTGCGGGAGTTGTCGATCATGCTTTTTTGTAGCCCGGAGATGGTTTTTGCCAAAAGTAGAAGAGGATCAAAAGCTTTATTAGAGATAATCGCGTTTTTAGCAGCGGTATTTAAACCAAAAGAAACGTTCATGCTGGGCCTCCCTTAGGGGTTGTAAGTATACCATTTTTTACTTTTTTAGGAAGATTTCTTTGAAAAAATTCAAAGAGGTTTTTACAAGCTTCAATACTATAAAAACCAAAAGGGGCTTTCCCCCCCCTTAGTTGCTTAAGAAAGGAAAGCGAAGACCTTAAAAGGCAGTTACTTAAGGACAAACCCCTTACGATAAGAATTTTTTTTGAGAGAGAAAAACAGATTTTCCATTTTTATCTTACCTAGCTTAGATGTCGGATCGTTAGCATAATTATTCGGTAGATGATAAATCCAAATGTAGCCCGGGGTCAAATAGGATTTTCTATCCACCGGAACCACGAAGCGACTAGTAAAATCTGGAGGAACGTTGATAAAACAAAGACCCATCGCGGCCCGTTCGCGCGTTCCCCAATTACACAAAACAGAGCTATTCGATTGATCAAAAGAGGGGGAAGCTATATATTCCCTGGCCAGTTCGTGATCTAAAATGAAACAGGCTGTGTACGGATTTCTGGGGTTTACAAACAGAAAATTTTCGTAATGGATCTGAAAGCGGTTATCAATATTTACTTTGACAGGGTAATCGGTGCTTACAAACGTATTGTTTTGATCTACCTCCACCCTTATAAAAGAGGGGATAACTCCCAAATTTTTTAACTCTTTGCGAAAGTGCACAAAGTAGGAAAAATTGGTAAAGTCCAATCCAATGTCATCTTCCAAATAAATGAAGTGAGAGTAACCATTTTGTGGATCTAAAAACTCATTACTGATCATATTTTTATGGCACCAGGTGAGGTTATGGGGGTGTTCGAGGGATGGAAATACGCGGATGCTTTTTGATCCTTTAAGTGGTGTTCTCCCATTCACATTCTGAACACTCTCTTCAATCTGTTGGATCTTTGTCTTTTCGCTAGTGTTTGTAATGATTACGATGTCCACTTTTGGAAAAGTCGCAAGAAAACTCAAGACCTTTTCCAGGTAACAAAACCTTTTGTGGTCGTAGTGAAAAGTGATCGCAACTAAAACATGGCTTTGCCTGGCCTCCTCAACAGAGGAGAGATCCTCCAAAAAAGGGGGAGGGAGTGTACCGGCAGATAGGTAGGCAATGAAGGTAATCATTGAAAAAAATTTCACTAGAAAAAGTCTCATTTCTCCCCCTTTTGGGTAAAATAGAACAAAGAATCTAAGGGAATTTTCGATTCCAAACTTGGGGAGGTTTTGGCAAAACTGGTTTGGATATGGCTTACTTGTGCATAAAATGGGCAAGTCAAGTGATTTGCATCCACAGGGATCACAAAACGGTGATAAAAGGGGTGGGGGATATTTTCAAAACACAGACCCATAGCAGCACGCATCCGTGTTCCCAAGTTGCATATTTTTGAACTATTTTTAAGGTCAAAGGAGGGGGAATTGATATGCTCTATAGCGAGCTCTTTATCCAAAATATAGCAACCGCAAAAAGGCTCGTTGAGGTTAATAAACAAAAGATGCTTATAAGGGGCCTGTGGATGCTTATTGACCGCAATTTTGTATGCGCTATCAGAGCTTACAATCTGGTTTTTGTTGTTTGTCTCAACGCGTAAGAAAGAGGGAATAAGCCTTTTGTGTTTAAGTACATCGCGCAAATGGACAAAATAACAGAAATTGTTAAAGTCAAGGGCTATATCGTCTTCAAGATAAATGAAGTGGGTGTACCCCTTTTGTGGATCCAAAAATGCATCTTTGATCAGCTCCTTATGAGACCAGGTAAGCTCAATTGGATGCATCAGATCGAAGCACGTGCGAATAGTGACTGTTTTTCCCCCATCACCATGAGGGAAAACTTTTTTAAGACATTCCTCGATTTGTTCTATTTTTCTTTTGCGTGAGGTATTTGTCAAAAGAACGATATCGGCTTTAGGGAACGTCTGAAGGGTCTGTAATACCTTTTCAAGGCATTCCAGTCGTTCGGGGTTGTAGCGGCAGGTTATTGCAATCAACGGATAACAATCAAGGGCCTGTTGATAGGATGCATTCTTTTGGATAAAAGAGGGGAGCTCGTCTTTTGCACTCAATAAAATGGATACACTAAAAACAACAATAGACCCAAGGATTCGCAGAAAAAGACAATGATTCATTACGTTTTTCGCTATTTTAATTTTTTTAAGGAAGATTTTTTTTAAACCTAAATTAAGTATGCTTTTGGAGATATTAAGAT
>CAYFOX010000114.1:1038-3708 GCA_964344875.1 uncultured bacterium | reverse complement strand
TCCATGTTCTCTACATGGAATGTTAAAGAGAATTATTTGACGATAGGACTGACCACTGTTGATCAGAAAGCCATCTTTGAGAAGTTGTTTAAGGATACAAATCTTAAAAACCTTTAGAGTAAAGATCTACTTGCTTATTTTTTCTTCATGTTTTTTGGTCAACATCCCATTCCGATAATGGATTCTTTGCCGTCCCGGATTTAATCATCTTAAGGAGTTTTATCGCTTTACTATTTTCAAGTTTTGAGGCTTTTTCAAAGAAAGTCATAGATTTGGCAATGTCTTTGTCGACTCCATATCCATTATAATAAGCTAAACCCATGTAGAAGTTGCTCTCTCCAGATAATTTCCCTCCACGTGAAATCGCTTTTGAAAATAAATAAACTGCTCGGAGACGATCGGGGGAGCATCCCCATCCATAGAAATACATTTTACCCAGACTTGTTATAGCACTAGTAAGGCCAGGGTCATCTTCGTCACTTGATGCATCTTCGACCTGACTTAAATATTTGAAAGCCTTCTCGTAGCTTCTTTCGACATTTTCCGCATAAAGATAACATTCGCCAAGTTTCCGCGCAGATTTCATTAAACCTTGGTTAGCTGCCTCTTGAAATAGTTCTATGGCTTTTTGAGGATTTTTTTGGACCCCGTACCCATGCAAATGTAACCAACCTAGGTGATCGATAGCGAGAAGCTCGTTTTTTGTGGCAGCTATGTTGAGATATTTTATGCCTTTCTCATAATTTAAATAAGGCTTTAGTTCTGGTTTGTTCGGCTCTGTTAATATCTCACCGAGATTATAAGCAGCACGACTATTACCCTGATCAGCGCTCATTTGATATAGTTTGATAGACAAAGGAATGTTTACTTCGCAGCCAGTTCCGTCAGCTGATCTTCTCCCAAGAACATACTGCATTTCTGCGCTGCCTTTTGCTGCAGCCTGCTCAAACTCCTGTGGTTCTAAAAGATACCAATTTCCGGTTTCATCTCCTAATTCGCTTCCCTTTTTTAGCCAGTATCTAGCTTGAATGATGTCTTTCTTAACAGGCTTTAATCCTCGCATATACCAGACACCAACTAAAGTACACGATGCCGCGTTTTCTCTAATGGCAGCTTTCTTAAAATAAAAAAAGGCTTTTTCCTCATTATACGAAAAACAATATTTGCCAGCATCGTAAATAGCACCCAATGAATAAAGCGCTGGCGTAACTCCTTTTGCAGCGTTTTTCAGCAGCTTTAATCCTCTTTCAAAGTCTTGTTTTATTCCACTTGTTCCTTCAAGCAGATAATTTCCGAGAACATATTGAGCAAAATAGTTGCTTTCTGTTTTAGATTCTTTTTCTAATATAATAAGCCCTTCGTTTACGTTTTTTGGAAGAGATTCTCCTTTTATATAAATTTGCGCGAGATAAACAGCCGCGAGTGGTGATCCTGCTGCATAACAGTCTTGAATTATTTTTAAACCATATTCGACATTTTTCTCAAATCCAGTTCCCGAATAACAGCACCATCCTTCATAAGCTTTGGCATCAATATGGCCTTCGTTAGATGCTAAGGATAAGTACTTTATTCCTTTTAAGATTTTATCTTGTTGACGAGAACTTATAAGCATCTTGGCTAATTCATATTGCGCTTGAACAAAGCCACAATCAGCTGATTTTTTAAAGTACTCGCGTGCTTTGGTATAATTTATTTCTGTTCCAATTCCTCTCAAGCTACAAATCGCTAAGCAATAAAAGGCATATTTGTTTTCCTGCTCTGCAGATTTCTGAAACCAATCATAACTTTGTATCGATTTTTTTCCTGTTTTAATAGTTTCTTCGTTATCGATATCTGTATTTTCAAGGACCTTATCTTTCCATTGAGGGATCTTGCTCATCAGAATGCTTTCTAATGTCATAGTTTCAATAATTCTCGGATCGTATATAGTTCCTCCAAGATACATTATGAGGCCCATTAAACATTGCGCGTTGCTATCCCGCTCTTCTGCTAGCTTTTGCAGATCTTGAATGTTTTGAATTTTCTCGGACGATGTGATTTGAACTGACGTAAGTAGTGCTAGAAGACTCAAAACAAGAGACAGGATCGTTTTATTAACTCTTACAACCATCTCTGATATCTCAGGCTTGTATTCATAGCTCTACTTGGCTCCCTCTGAAAGTAGTTTTGCATCGCTCAACCTCTTGGCGAAGATCTTTTTCCTGTTCTTGTCCAAATGCCTGTGTTCCGCAATACTTTCCCCTGCTTGGACGCTTAGCTTAGCGGTAGAGCGCCTGCTTCACACTTGCCCTAAATACAGAAGGATGAACGACTTACTCTGTTGTTTGTGTCACCCAAGTGTTCTGGAGTGATCTGGAATGATCCCAATTTACCCCCCACCTTACACAAAAAAGTTACACAAATTTGGGGGCTGGGTTTTGCCTCCTCATCCACGTAAACTTCCGACTAAACCTAAACCTCGGCAAAATCGCCTCCCCTTCACTAGAATGGACTCCTATGCGCACTTGGAGACCTACAACCCTCTAGGGGAGGATATTTTCAAATGAATAAATCGATCCTTCTTATACCTGTCTTTGTTTTTGTATTTCTACCGTTTGCTTCCTTTTCCGAGGAAACAAAAAAAACGCCAAACCTAATTCCTGCCGAAAAACTCAAAACTGGTGACTTCAT
>CAYFOX010000114.1:380-1028 GCA_964344875.1 uncultured bacterium | reverse complement strand
CCGGTGTTTTGTGTATAATTCCCAGTATGTATCGATTTCCCCTAAAAACGGCGGTGCTTACAAGGCATACAAAGTTTGGGGGGGATATGACTCCTCTGACTTGCCTCCTGCAGAAAGAGAAAAAAAACGAAGAGCTACTTGGCTAGCTTTTTATAATGAAAGCCATCATAGGGCTTTTGAGGTTTATGAGCCTTCAGAATTTATGAAAAAGGAATCCAAGTTGTTGCTCAGTGATCCAAAAAACATTGATAAATTTAAGCCTCTTTCACCCAATGAGCGCCTCCTAAGGCCACCGCCTAAGGATTAGTCGGCTTTAGAAACTACCTTAATCCTACTTCTCCCCGCCATCGCCACCACCCATCCGCCTAAACCAACGGCGAGCAGCGAAAGAGTGGACGGTTCGGGGACAGTTGTAATTTGGATATTATCGACGTATACATCCATTTCGGAATGGCCAGTATTTGCGGTGAAAGCGAATTGGTCGTCAGTGCTAAAATTTGTGTTTAGGTTAGTAGCATTAAAAAGAATATTTCCTCCGCTAATTGTGCCATTCGTATTTACACTTCCACCCTGCAGTAACGTCAGCTGTCCTCCATTTTTTTCACCAGAAAATATAGGAAGACTTCAAAAACAAATTAAAAAAGAAAT
>CAYFOX010000114.1:0-370 GCA_964344875.1 uncultured bacterium | reverse complement strand
TAAGTAAAAGCGCTTTTTGCCCAAACGCTTTCTGCCCACGCAACAGTGTTGGGGTCTTCAGCATACAAATCGTTCAGAGCTACAAATGATGTCTTAAAATCCATCTTCGCATCAATTATGTAGGTCTGATTTGGCTCAAGACTAGAAAAGCTATTCGTCGAGTTATTCGGATTATATACTTCTAAGAGGTTATTTTCTGTATTCCATCGAGTGACTGAGTTTATAAATGAGTTTAGGGTCGTAATAGGTACAGAGACAGAACCTGAGTAAACAATAGTATTTTGGCCAGAATTGAAATCTAAGAAGCTGTCGCTTGAAATTAAAACTGTAGCAAGATTTATTTGAGAAAGATTTAAGAATAGTGCTAGGA
>CAYFOX010000113.1:0-3798 GCA_964344875.1 uncultured bacterium | reverse complement strand
CCCCAATGGATGCACCTGCAATGCTAATAATGATACGATAGGGTAACTTTTTTTGGGCCGAAAATCATCTGGCGCAAGACGCAATATCTATAGTAGATCCATAGCAACTCTGTACAGATAGAAAAACAGGCATAATCCTACCGATTAATAAAAGAGCAGAAAAAAAATTCCATCACAATAAAGAAAAAATGCGCTCTTCTAAAAAGTGTTTCTAATAATTAAAGCCTTTTCCTTCAGCGTTGACAGCCTAGGGCTCCTTTTGTTAAAATGAAAGGAGTATTTAATTCCGGAGCTCTTCTACATGAGTCATGTCGATGCCGCGTTTGTTGAGAGGCTTTCCAAGCTTGCACGCATTAGTTTAAAAAAAGACGAAATTCACCGTCTTGAGGAAAACCTTGAAAAAATTTTGAAGCACATCGACCAGCTGCAACAGGTGGATACCAAAGGGATTGAACCCTGTTTTTCGGTGCAGCAAGACCTCATCTGCCCTTTTTTTGAAGACGAAAGTCAACCTCCTATGACGCGCACAGAGTTGATACAAAATACTCCAGAAAGTATTTCGGGGTTCATTCGAGTCCCCACAGTCATTAAAGGAGCCTAGTTTGTATGCAAAACCTCACAAAAAAAAGTGCCAAAGAGCTACATGATGGGTTTCTAAAAAAAGAGTGGTCCGCAGTAGAAATTGCAAAAGCTCACCTGCAAGCAATCGATGATAACGACAGTGAAATCCAGTCGTTTCTAGCAGTTTTTCATGACAAAACCTTGGCTAAGGCAACCCGCCTCGACCAGAAGCTTGCCCGAAACGAGCCTATGGGAAAAATGGCAGGCGTACCTATTGCTGTGAAGGACAATATCCACATCCGTGGGGAAAAAACGACAGCTGCATCGAGAATATTACAAGATTATGTCGCTCCCTTTTCAGCAACGGTCATCGAGGCTCTAGATGATGCGGACGCATTGCTGATTGGGAAAACGAATTTGGATGAATTCGCGATGGGATCTTCCACAGAGCACTCGGCTTACAAAGTGACTCAAAATCCCCTTAAAAAGGGGTATACTCCGGGGGGATCCTCAGGAGGATCTGCTGCAGCTGTTGCTGCCCACTTTGCACCGCTCTCTTTAGGTAGTGACACCGGCGGATCGATTCGTCAACCCGCCTCTTTTACAGGTCTAGTTGGGATGAAGCCTACCTATGGAAGGGTTTCTCGTTATGGGCTCATCGCCTTCGGTTCCTCTTTAGATCAAATAGGCCCTTTTTCAAGGACTGTTTATGACAACGCATGGCTCTTAGAAACCATTAGCGCCCCTTGCAAAAAAGACCCGACTAATCTTCGGCTAGCGCAAATCGATTACAAAAATCAGTTGGAGGCCTCACCACCAAAAAAAAAGATTGGGGTTCCTTTTCAGTTCCTTAAAAAGCTTGAGCCCAGAGTGCGTCAACACTTTGATCAAGCGCTAGCTCATTATAAGGAGCTCGGTTACGAGATCCAGGATATTGACCTCTCTATTTTGGAGCACTCGGTATCGGTGTACTATGTTTTGGCGACAGCGGAAGCCTCGGCAAATTTGGCCCGTTATGACGGAATCACATTTTCCAAACGGAATCCTGAAGCGAAAACTTTGGAAGAGGTCTATGACTCTTCGCGATCTTTGTATCTTGGTCACGAAGTGAAGCAGCGGATTCTTCTGGGCACCATGGTACTTTCTCAGGGTAAAATGGACGAATACTACATGCAAGCGGCACGAGTGCGTCAGATGATGAAACACACCGTAGATCAGGTCCTCAAGGATGTGCAATTTATCATGACCCCGACATCCCCTAACACAGCCTTTAGGATTGGAGGGATAAAAGATCCTTTAACGATGTACCTGCAGGATATTTACACCATTTTTGCAAACCTTACCGGTCATCCGGCAATCAGCGTCCCAATGGGGATGGAGGATGGGTTACCCCTCGGATTGCAAATTGTAGCTCCCTACCACCATGAAATGGATCTTTACCGTGTCAGCCGGCAGCTGGAAGTGGCAAACAAGCACCATTTAACCCATAAATAGAGGATGACCAAATCGATGGAATACGAAACTTACGAGCCGGTAATTGGGTTGGAAATTCACGTGCAGTTAAACACTCAAACCAAACTATTTTCCAGATCATTGAATGCTTTTGGATCAGAGCCCAACACGAACATCCGCTATACAGACACCGCGCAGCCCGGTTCCCTCCCTTTACTGAATAAAAAAGCTGTGGAGCTCGCTGTTAGGCTGGGATTAGCTATTGATGCGAAAATCCATTTACACTCCCGTTTTGACCGTAAATCCTACTTTTACCCAGACAGCCCCCGAAACTACCAAATCACCCAGTCCTTCAAAAAAATCCTTGAAGGGGGGAAAGTCGTTGCAGATGTGGATGGAGTGACTAAGGAGTTTCTTGTTGAGAGTGCACACCTGGAAGATGATGCCGGGATGCTTAAGCATTTTGGACCTTTTGCCGGGGTTGACCTGAATCGTGCGGGCGTTCCCCTGATAGAGATTGTTTCAACACCCTGTATGCGTAGCCCAAAAGAGGCTGCGGCCTACGCTATGACAATCAAATCTATCATGGAGTACATCGAGGCTTCAGACTGTAACATGGAAGAGGGGTCGTTGCGTATTGATGTCAATATTTCGGTACGTAAAAAAGGGGAAGAAAAATTGCGCCCGAAAGTTGAGATCAAAAACATGAACTCTTTTTCGAATATGATCACCGCTCTAGACTATGAAATTCGGCGCCAGATTCGGGTTTATGAAGAGAATCCGGGACTCCCCTTTGCTGAAGTAATGCCAAATAGTACTTACCGCTTTGACCCTGTCGAGCAGAAGACAGTTTTGATGCGTAAAAAAGAGACAGCAGCCGATTACCGCTATTTTCCAGATCCCGACCTCCCCCCCCTTGTGATCACACAAAGTTTTATCGATGAGGTGAAAAAGCACCTTCCCGAACTCCCCCACAAGAGATATATCCGGTATACCGAAACCTTAGGCCTGACACCCTACTCTGCCGGGGTATTAATAGCGGACAGAGCGTTGTCAAATGCATTCGAAAAGGCGATCCACTTAGTAAAAAATCCGGTCGCGCTTTGCAACTGGCTTACGGTGGAATTTGTAGGAAGGCTAAATGAGGATAAAGTCCATTTTATGGATGCGAATATCCCCATAGAGAATGTTGCTTATCTCGTGTCGATGATTGAAAATGGTGTGATAACGGGAAAAATAGCCAAAGAGATCAAGGAACAGATGTGTTTGACCAAAAAGCATCCGCAGGAGATCTTTGATCAAAACCCCGACTTCAAACCGCTAAGTGACACCAAAGAGATAGAGGCAATTATTCATGAGGTGCTTAGAGAGAATCGCCATTCTGTCGCCGATTATAAAAATGGGATTCAAAAGGCATTTAATGCACTTGTGGGTCAGGTCATGAAAAAGACTAAAGGGAAGGCTAACCCGGAAATTGTCAATAGCCTCCTTGTATCCACAATAGCGAAAGAGGAGTAGAGGTTTTTCGAAAGCTTAAATTCAGGCCTTTTGGAATTTAAAAAGGATAATCAGCGGTGACTTTTTATATTTTAGGAAATCCCCAAAAAATCAAGGCTTCAAGAATTTTTTTTCGAACCTCACTACAGCGTAAGTTCCTACGAAAGCACCGGTTGTCAAAGGAATTAAGTACAGGGGGTTTTTGGTAAAACTTGCCACACCAAAAGCCATAAGACCATAAATGCCTGCAGAGACCAAGGCTGATGAAAATGCCCTGCCTTTTTTTAC
>CAYFOX010000112.1:3535-3906 GCA_964344875.1 uncultured bacterium | reverse complement strand
AGCGCTGATACTTCACCTATAGTTGCAAAAGGGGGAGTCTTTGTCGAACTTTGGGGCAAACCCAAAAGCCACGCCCCTGTCTGCTCCATAAGGAGGAATGCGCTCGGACCTATCTGTGGAATTGCCATATCTACCTCCAAGTTTCTCATGGTTCGCTTTTTGAAGTTTCAAAGCCCTAAAAAATACCCTATCCCATTTTTTGAGGCCTTCGTTGGGTAGGGATAGGTTTTTTCTTTTTTAATGTTTTGGTTCTACGCTCAGTGTTGCAGGGTAGAGGCTTAACTGTTGACAAATCATTTGCTGCTCTAATTGGGCCGAATCGGCCATGAATTTGGCATCAACAACAGAAAATCTTGGGTTAACCTTTTGAT
>CAYFOX010000112.1:2828-3525 GCA_964344875.1 uncultured bacterium | reverse complement strand
CGGTAAAGTCTTCAAAGTGCCTTTTCCCAAAGGCTTCTTTTTGCCGGAGTTGGAGTTTTTTGGTGTAACACCTTTCCATGTGACATCCGAAAATAGTTCTCTTTTTAGGTTCGCCATCTTCAAGTGGTGGAGCGCAAACCTTGCTTGCATCTCTATTTGAAAAAGCTTGTCAAAGTGGAACATCTTTTTTTCCACCTCACTCATTAGATCAAGATTGAGCCCAGCCTCTAATCGAGCTTTTTGTTTTGCTACAACCTGTCCAATCGCGAACTCCTCTTGAGCTATTTCGCCGGAATAACCTGAGCCGAAAGATTTAAAAATCCAATCCTGTTTGCCAAAAATTTGCTCCATTTGCACCCTTGGATCTTCAAAGGGAAGGGACGGGATAGGCATAATTGGTGAACTGGAGGGTGATACGCTCATGAATATTTCCTCATAAATGAATTGTTGAAAATTTGGTTTAGGGGTTAGCCACAACCCTCAAAAGAGGGGAGTGGTTTGTGCATTTTACATGATAGAGCAAGGAGATGCGGATGCCATTGCTTGAGCTACTCCTACTCTTTCCTGGGCCTGAGCTTGGACCGCTTTTACCCGCCCATCGACACTAATTCTATGGTGTTCCAACTGCCCTTGTATATGCATCTCTGCCATTTGGGCTCCGAGCTGAGCTTGAAGATTTCTCTCATCAGCTTGAAGT
>CAYFOX010000112.1:353-2818 GCA_964344875.1 uncultured bacterium | reverse complement strand
AGCTTGAAGCGCTTGGCTAGCCATAGCCATCTGAGCTTCGAGCTGCGCTTGGCGACTTCTCTCTTCCGATCGGATCGCTTGACTAGCCATAGCCATCTGGGCTCTGATCTGCTGCTTACCTAGTTTTTCGTCCAAATCAAGAGATCTCATCTGGATACTTTTTTGAATCTCAAGCCCTTTACATTGGATGGATCCTTCGGTTTGGATTCTTAAAGATTCCACAGCTAACTGATTTTTCTCTCTTAGCTTATTTGCCTCATGGGCAAAAACAACGATCTGCTGTTCGATTTCTAATTTTTGTTTATCGACATTCTCTTGATGCTCTTGTGCCCGCGCTTTAAAGGCGAATTCTTTGGCCAATCTCAGCTCTTCTTGTTGAACCTCTCGACATTTCAAATAACGTTCAAAAAGGATCTCCTGCTCTCTCATCTTAACCTCGTAGGCTTGGATCTGCATTTGAAAATTTTCCACCTCATGTTTACGGATGATGTCGAGTGCCATGGAGAATATCTGGATGTCTTTTTGCCTTGTGTTGAGGATGAGATCGATAGCCTCTTTTGCCTCCTCGGAGATGTTGACTGCATTGAGGGAGCCAACTGCCGATTTAAAATTTTTATCGTGATAATCAAGGATGTTATACGCTACTTGAATCAACGGCAGAAACTTCTCAGGCCCCTCTTCAGATCCCTCTTCACTCGGTAGAGCCTCTATAAGGCGATTGAATCGCTCGCTAAGTTTTACTCTGGTTAGAGTGAGTTGAGAAACATGCTGGTCTATGAGATCCTGAATCCTTTTATTTTTACTTTTTAACTGCTCAAGAGCCAAATCGACCTCTTGATCCATTTTTGCACTAATCTGGGCATGGCGTGCCATCGATAGACTCCCTCCGGAAGAGGTTGCCAACTGGAGCTGTTGTCTACTGATTTGCGTGAGATCGCGAGGCTGAATTTGAGCTGTGAGCAGTGTGGATTGTGAGCGCATTTTATCCACAGTGAGTTGGCTCAAAGATTCCAAAGAATCGTCTCCAGGCTGATTTTGCTGATTGAAATCTCTGGAAAGTGCACCCACTCGGGAGCGGAGGCTAAGGCTACTTTGGATAGGGGCAGAAGAGCTTCCTGTAATACAGGATAAAGCTAATCCATTAGGCGCCTCTTCACCTCGAAAGCCCCCTAAGCGAGATAATGGGGGTCTTGGATTTAACGCATCGCCAAAAGAATTGGATAAAGATTCGAGTGTACTATTTTCTGGGTTCGTTCTGGAGGGTCTCATGATTTTCCTTATTGTCTGAATAAACTTTTTCTGGACGTGGTGGATGAAAAGCTACTTGTTGAGGATCTGGAGGAGAGGGGAGACTGCCAACCCTGGCTCAAAGAAGAGGAGGTTCTAGGGCGTAAGCTGGAGGTGCTCAAAAGAGGAGCGGCACTTTGATGTGCACGCGCGACCGTATCATGCATTCCAAAAACCGCATTAGTAAACTGGCAGCTACCACAAGCCGGAGTCAGTATCCCTTCCCTTCTGCCGGTCCCTATCGCCGTAATACGGGATTGTTCAACTTGAAATCGATTTAGTTCCTCCGAATGAATTGCCTTCTGTAAAACCACCTGCTCTGCACAATTTCCATGCCCGTTGCCCTGGGTGCTTGGCGGGATAAGATCGAGTACTGCAGTTTGATAAGGGTTTCTTGCCGATTGCCAACGATCCTGATCCCTCCTTCTTACCGACATTCCCCCTATAGCATTACCGGTAGGGTCTTGGATTACAGCCAACATGCCGGGTCGGTTTGCGGCGCTACATTGTTGCACCCTTTGTTGGGCTGTGAGCTTAGCTCCCAAAAACGCCGCTTTGGAGTCTGCCTCTGATGTGCTCGTAGGAGCCCAAAAATTCGATTCACCACTTATGCTCCTGGATCGTCTCGCCATCCCAACGGGAGTACCCGGCTCCGATAGGGGAGTGAAGTACTGCCTTCCCCCCTCTGAAGTTGTCCCAAAAGGGGAGTGATCCTTGGCATGCATGCAATAATCGTGTGCCGAGTTTTGCCCTTGAGAAAAGGGGAGGATGAGCGCTCCCGGTTGTGCTCTTTGGGGTTGATGGGATAGAGGCACGTTTTGTGCAGTGCTTTGGACCCGCTGAGCAAGATCTGGTATCTCTTTGTTTTTAGAGTTCGAAGTCGGTGGGGCTAAAGAGGGATAAAGAGAAGATTGGGGATTCAATGAGGGATACACATAAACCTTTTGATTAAACTTTGAAAATATGTAAGAGCCAACAGGCGAATCAAAAAGCAAGTTTTAGGATAAAAGTTTTCGGATAGTATAGACATTTGGATCGTAAGACAAAAAATCCCAAAACATGCTTTTAAACACGATTCTCAAGCCTAAAAGTTCGCTCCATTTATTTTGGCAAGATAGCTGACGGAGTGTATATGTCGCCTAGAATTATTGGCAAATATTTTGCGAGAAATTTAATCA
>CAYFOX010000112.1:0-343 GCA_964344875.1 uncultured bacterium | reverse complement strand
CATTTTTTAATGAATCTTTAAAAAGAGAACGTTTGAACATAGGGGGCTATTACCTTGGAAAAGAGATGCCCGACCGAGATAATCTTTTCCAGGTTTATGGGTGTCCCCTTTGAATAACATCTCCCATACCTAGCGGAGTGCCACCACTGATATTTTTTTGTGTTTTTGTTGTATTTTTATACTTGGTTTTTTTTGTTTTTTTTGGTTTTTTCATACAACACCTCATCATTTTATTAAACCCTAAGAGCGACTAGTACAGCAGAATCATCTATCTATTAGACCTATTCATTTAAAACAAGCTCTGGTACCACCTGGAGCAAAATTACTCCCAGCCGCTCTACCC
>CAYFOX010000111.1:0-3925 GCA_964344875.1 uncultured bacterium | reverse complement strand
AAGAAAAGCAGGTAAACGAAATGCAAGGGTAAATTTTTTGAGTCTAGTGCCCCTTTTACAGCATTTGCCACTTAAAAAGGAGGCTCTGTTTATTTTAATAGGCTCCTCTTCCTACTTTAGAGGGCGAAAAGAGATTGGGGTCTACTCAGCTACAAAGGCAGCCAGCATCAATTTGTTACAAAGTTTATCAGAAGAGTGCCCTAAACTTAAAATCCAGATTATTTGTCCAAAAAGAACCGATACCCCTTTGAGAAAGAAAAACTTTCCTTATGAAGATCCAACAACCTTGGCCAAGCCTTGTGATGTAGCAAAATCTATTTTAGAAAAGATCAAAAAAAATAGTTGCAAAGGGGAAATTCTAAACCTGCTCTAAAATAAAAAAACTCCTCGATAAAGGAGTTTTAGTATTTTGCACTTTTTAAAAAGTGTGAGACATGTTGGACTCGAACCAACGACCCTCTCATTAAAAGTGAGATGCTCTACCAACTGAGCTAATGTCTCGGTGTATTGACCCTTCGGGGATTCGAACCCCGGTTGCAAGGATGAAAACCTTGTGTCCTAGGCCTCTAGACGAAAGGGCCGCGCTAGTGATGGCACTAATATAGCAACACCAGCTATTTTTTCGCAAATATTTTCAAACTTCCTGGAGTTCTTTCTCTTTCTCAGCTAGGGCAGCGTCAATTTCTTTAATGGCCTGATCGGTCATTTCCTGCGCTTTTTTCTCCCCTTTCTTTTGCATATCCTCTGTGATTTCACTTGTGGATTTTTGCTTTTTCAACAGATCGTTCATCTCTTTTCGGTGCTGACGAATAGTGACCTTAGCCTCTTCCGCTTTTTTTGAAGCAAGTTTTAAGGTCTCCTGTCTTGTCTCTTTTGAGGGTGGAGAAAAATTGACTCTCACCTGACCTTTTTCCATAATGACCTGGGCGTAGCTTGAGGAGTCCTCAATAGATTTGGCAACCGCTTGGGTCATTGACGGATCATAAAGAACAATCAAAATTTGACGATCATGGCAAGAAATTTGCCCACAGGCTTTCAAAGGCTTCATAGCCCCCATAACATCCACTTTTACATGGTCTAATGCCTGGGCAGTGACACGCCCCGAACGCAATTTTTTCAATTCCGTTTTGAAATGTTCGATTGTATCGCTATTTTTCTTTTTTAGATCCATAAATATGTGTACCTAAATTTTCCTTTTTCAGAATTTGATCTAAGGCGTCGAAAGAAAAAACTCGGATAGGGATCGGATGCTCTCTCAAAAGGGCAAATGCGGTCTGATCCATCACCTTTAAGTCTTTTTCTATCGCCTCTTGGTAGGTCAACTGTGAAAGGCGTTTTGCCTGCTGATCCTTTTTAGGATCTTTATCATAAACACCATCCACATTGGAGGCTTTTAAAATTTGGTCAGCTTTAAGATCGATGGCGTAGAAAGCTGCAGCAGAATCCGTGGAAAAATAGGGCAATCCGGTACCATATGACAAAAAGGCAACGCCCCCTCCTCTCATCCACGAATCCACCTCTGCTCTTTGATACAACAGATCTGTCGCTAGAGGTTTTGCTGTGAAAACTCTACCCATTCCTTTTAAATAACTGCTGACAATTTTGGCATTCATGACCGTTGCCAACATCCCCACCTCATCAGCGACACCCCTTAAAATCGAAGAGCCAGCTTCTCTTCCTCTGTACAGATTTCCTGCACCGAGAACGACAGCCAGCTCTGCATGCTTCGAAAGCTCGATTAGAGTATCTGCTAAAGAGGCGGCCTTACCCTCTGAGATCATCGGAGAAAGAATTTCTCCGGAGATCTTCAGGACAAAGCGCCTTTTTTGCATGCGATTACACCCCAACTTGTATTCGAACGTAGGAGGAGATAATTGTTAAATCACCAGCTCCGAGCTCCTTCCCTTTTTTACGCACATACTCTTCAATTGTCAAGGATTCATCTTTGATAAACTTTTGCTTGTTCAAGCAAACTTCAGCAAAGTAGGTGTTTTTCTTCCCTTCAATGATTTTTTGCACGACATTTTCAGGTTTACCTTGAATTTGCGCACGAGCAATCTCTTCCTCTTTTGAGAGGATTTCGCTAGGAACATCTGCTGGAGAGAGATAATGAGGATGCGCCGCTGCACAGTGCATCGCAATCTCTTTTGCGACGTCAGCCATGTGGTGCCCTTTGATATCGACTACACAAACGATCTTTCCATCGCCGTGCACGTAGATTCCGTAAGAATGCCCCTCTTTTTTCTCGATAAGCGTATAGCGGTTGATGACGATATTTTCACCAATTTTCCCAACTAAAGCTGCTCGCCTCTCTTCCGTGTGCTCCCGAAGAGCCTCAAGAGTTTTAGGATGGTTGTGCAAAGCAAGCTCTGTAACCGACTGGGCAAAATCCCTGTAATCGTCATTGCGCACAACGAAATCGGTTTCACAATTCACCTCTACTATAGCTATGCGATGTGAGTCATCACAAACACGAATCACACCCTCTTTAGCTTCTCGAGAGGCTTTTTTAGCCGCTTGAGCCAATCCCCTTTTACGAAGATGCTCTAGCGCAAGGTCAAAATCCCCGCCAGCCTCATCAAGAGCCTTTTTGCAATCTTGCATTCCGACTCCGCTCACCTCACGTAAACGAACAACATCTTTTGCAGAAACTACGCTCATTTTGCTACCTCAGCTACTGCCTCTTTGCGAGGACGACGTGGTCTATCAGATTTTTTAGGCTCGCGCTCTTTATCTTCTTTCTCTGCTCTTTCAGAAGAGGCCTCTTCACGCTGTTGCGAAGGGAACTCGTCTTTAGCTGCTTTGATAGCATTCGAGAGTGCATCCAAAATCACTTTAACGCTTTTTTGCGCGTCGTCATTTGCTGGGATCACGTAGTCGATCAAAGAAGGATCACAGTTAGTATCTACAATAGCCATCACCGGAATGTTCAATTTTTTGGCTTCTAAAACGGCAATATCCTCTTTGCTTGGATCTACTACGATCATAAGCCCCGGAGTGCGACGCATGCCACGGATACCGGAGAGGTTACGGCTCAATTTAATCTGGTCTTTTCCGAGAAGAAGACGCTCTTTTTTCGTGTATTCGCTGTTCTCAGACGAGAGTTTTTTTTCTAAATTCTCGAGCTTTTTAACCGATTTGCGGATAGTGGCAAGGTTTGTCAACATACCACCCAACCAACGCTCGGCAACATAAAACTCTTGGCAAGATTCTGCAGTCTCTTTAACTACGTCTTTAGCCTGTTTTTTTGTCCCAACGAAAAGGACGCTTTTGTGTTTGGAAACGATCGAAACGGCCGCTTCAATCGCCTTTTTGAGTTGGTGTACAGTTTTAGAAAGGTCGATAATGTGGATACCGTTCTCTTCAGAGAAGATAAAACGTTTCATTTTTGGATTCCAACGACGCGTTTGGTGACCGAAGTGTGCACCCGCCTCGATGAGCTCCTGAATTGTTGGCTCTTTATGGCTCAAAATAACTCCTTAGCATTCCCCTCACCAGGTGCCTTCCTGGGCGATCAGGTTCGTTTATGCCAAAGTCACATCAAAAAATTGTTTTTACTTTAGGAGAATTCTATCGCTTGTAAAAACGATGGACCGGCCGGCTGGGTCGAGAATAGCAGATTTTTTTGTTTTATCAAAGGGAAAAAGAAGAGAAAGCGCCCAGTCGGAATCGAACCGACACTAACAGCTTGGAAGGCTGTAGTTCTACCTTTAAACTATGAGCGCCCAAAGGATTCCTAAAGTATTCCAGATCAGACCATTTTTTGAAAAGTGAAAAAGAACAGGGAATTTTTCAAAGAATAAATAACTGTTTTGACCTGTTCGTCTCTAGCGCTTCAAAAAAGGGGGTGAACTGAGCCCCGCTGTTGAGCGAAACTCTTTCCAAAAAAACTTTTTTTTAAGAGACTATCTAGAATGCGTGGCCC
>CAYFOX010000110.1:0-3932 GCA_964344875.1 uncultured bacterium | reverse complement strand
GCTTACAAGTTTTGATGGTATAGATGAGAGAATGGAGCTTTTACAATCCCTACTCTTTAAGTACCCAAAATTTCTGAAAATCTCCCTTTATCAATTGGAAAGACAGGGGCACTTAAAGGAGATTTTAGAAGCCATTTGCTCCAGACAAAAAAGGGATTTATTAGATAACATACTGCGTAACTGCGACATGGAGACAGTAGAGCTTTTGCTCTCTCAAGATCGTTTTTACGTTCTTTACAGAATTCTTCTACGTAATGACGTTATTCTTATCGACAAAATTCCCCCACACCTTTTTTTTAAAGTCTTGGTAGAGGCCTCAGTAAAAGACAGGGAACTGCTTCTTAGTTATCTCACTTTGGAGAGGCTAGTGAGCTGGAAAGGGCTATATTGCCCCAAAGTAATTCAGGATACTCTTTGGACTTTCACAGAAATTCTCAAATGCGATGAACGGCCCGCACCGGGGATTCAAAGTGTGTTCTTGAAGCACAAGGACCAATTCTCTATAGCCTGTCTTGAGAGTTTGCTTAAGTTAAGCCCGGCCCAAATAGATCAGATAGAAAAGTGTTATGTTTCTTCCTGCCATCCAGAACTTTTAAAAATCACTCACCTTTTTAAAGAAAAACCGATTACCTCTGATAAGCTAGCTTCGTTATCTGAAAAACTCTCCCCAGAGCTTATAGCTCTCATTTTCAAAACAGATATGTTTGTTCAGTGGTTACACAATAAAGGGGATTTTGCAAGGCCACTATTCTTGAAAATGGAACAAGATCCCCAATTTTTAGATTTAATTCACTCCCCAACTCCTCAAGGTAGTAGTCTATTTTTGCACTTAGTTCTTTACCATCATAGCTGGATGAAGAATATCTTATCGTCAATCGATTATTTTTCCGTTTTTTTAAACGATAATTCGATCTTGTTCGGTCAGAATATACCATTCGATCATTTTCCTGGCAGGTGCGAACCTCTCCTTTTAGAAAATCCGTATGTCATAACACACCTATGCAAAAATTCTACCCCAATAGGCTTGGACAACCCAGTGATGCAAAATGCCCTGCAGAATCAGACTTTTTGTCTTGATGAGGGGATACTTGAACTGTTAGAACCAGAAAAAATAAGGAAATTTTTCCTCATTTTACTCCCAAATGCAAAAGAGGTCACCGAAACAACAGCCGAATTTATTATTGCAGATCAGACACACGTGATGATGAATTTTAGTGAATATCTCACAATTTTTTTTCTAAAGAACTACTTTCCTAGCAGAGAAAACCCAAACGTGAAAAATGTTGTCAAAGCTTTTCTCTCCAAAATTCCTCTAAAATTCTATCTAGCCGCTTTTGCTCGCCCTTGCCTAAGGAACTATCTAGTGGAACTTTTTAGTTTTTTAGAGCCAAAAGTCCAAAAAATGCTTGCCCCGCTTCTGAAAGATTTTGAGCTATATGAGTTATGTGAAAAAGGGAATCTCGATTTAATAAATCAAATTCTAGATTATATACACCCTGATCAAAAGGATGTGTTCGAGGAATACGCTCCTCAATTTTTTAGAACTCTGGATAATATAGAGTGTAGACAAACTTTGGAAAATCTCGATCTTGAAGAGGAGATTCTAAGTAAGCTTTTAACCATTACAAAAGCACCCACTAATAGTAAAAAGATTCCTCTATACCTAGAAAAAATCCTCGAATTTAGACAAACTATCACCTCATCACTGGAGGAGTGCCCTATCACGAGAGAGATTCCCAGAGATCCCGCTATTATTTTTACTATCGACGGCTACGAGAAACAGGTCTATGAAAGAGAAGCTCTTGTACGATGGGTAATAGAGCATAAATCCTCTCCATCTACAAGAAGAGGTATAAGCTTAGAAGACATAAGAACCTATGATTTTAGAAAAAAAGCGGAATATGAAAACAAAATGCCCCCCTCAAACTCATTAGGTTTTGCCCCCTACTATGATTTTCCAAGACTTTTTACCTCAGTATTTATCAAGCTTTTCCATTCCATCCATAGATGAAGCGGTATGTACTCTCTTTTAAGTGTTCATGATCTCACTAAATTATTTATCCATGAAGTGGTGCAAAAAGGGGATCTGCTTGTCGATGCCACTGTGGGAAATGGGCATGATACCCTTTTCCTATTTAAGCTAGCACAAGATCTAGATTGCCGTGTGATAGGGTTTGATATCCAACAGGATGCGATTGAAAAAGCCAAAGAAAAAATAGGTGCTTGTGGTTCCGTTGAATGGATAGTAGATAGTCACGAAAAATTTGATGCTTATCCCCAAATTCGTGAAGTAGGTCTCTTTGTTTACAACCTTGGTTATCTTCCAACAAAAAATAAAACTATCACAACGATGGCAGAATCCACTCTGAATAGCGTGGAAAAAGCACTTAAATATGTGAGAGTTGGCGGTGGTTTAGCAATCACATGTTACAGTGGACACTCAGAGGGTAAAAAAGAGATTCTGGCACTAGAGGAGCTAACGCAAAGATTAGATTCACGCGTTTTTGCTGTAAGTTGTACACAATGGGTCAATCGAAAAGAGTGTCCCCGGGTAATCTTAATAAAAAAGATGAGGAATCTCTAGTTTAGAAAATCATATCAAAAAACGAAGGGATGCTATAGTGAAATATCCCTTTGAAGTAACCCATCTCATCAATGTCTTGATCATCGTACCATCTTCCGCTCTCGAGAAGGTGGTAAAGCTGCCAGCGAGCCTGGCGTTTTGACAAGGGTTTAAGGTACTGTTTAGCTGCGATATATTCTACAGGGAAAACCTCATAATTTTGCAGATGATTCAAAGCTTCTAGATTTGTTCTAAAATCATCGAAAATGTACACTTTTTTTACCTGCAAATCCAGTTTCTTGATCAGCGCATCAATTAAGATGTCCTTCGAGATTCCCTTACCAAATAAAAGGCCCTCCTCAAAACTGGGAGAGCTTCCATTCGCTTGCTGAATTTCATTTAAATCTATTTTCAGGTCTTGAAAACTTCCGTGGTTAAAATCAATACCATTCTTCCACAAAATCTCTTTTCGCCACTGTTCCACCTGTGGAATAATGCCATAACGACCTTTGCGGCAACGGGTAATTCCCATTACATTCACCCCCTGTTTTTGCATCTCTTCAATAAGAGAGACAATCCCCTTTTCTACAAGAGTCCGGTTGGGATAAAGATAGGTAAGGCTCAATCGGTATTCTAGTAACTTTTTTTGCTCCTCGTTTTTCGCGCGTGATAGAAACTCCGACTCTAAAGCACGAAATGTATCTTTGTGTGGGGTTTTAAGAGCTTGATCCACTGCTGTGATTAGAACTTCATCAACATCAAAAACAACAAGTGCATCAGAGCTTAAGTTTAGTAGTTCGGTTTCTATGTCCTTAAACGAATCTACGGTACGAATCTCACCACAAAGTGCGCACGAAAAAAATATCAAAAAAAAGTTACGAACAATCATGGTATAGATCTCTTTTTTTTCTAAAAATACAGAAGTTAAGAAATGAGCGCAAAACATTTTTTCTTTATGATTGGATCAAAATATCATTAGGATAAATTGCAGGTTTTCACAATAGTATCAGCAACAAAAGACCCACCCACTCGCTTCTATTTACGCATATCTTCACCATTAGAACAGCTCCCGGTCGACTAGATTCTAATTACGCCAATCTTTTGCATCTTTTGAGCCTCTATTAGCGATTACCATCTGCATCTACACTTTACATCTACTTTCTGGATCTGACATTGCAGTCAAATATTTAAAATAAGTGGCATTGAACCATTTGCTGAAGAGCCACGGGGAGTGACCTGTGGCGAGATAAAGTGGGGGTTTATTGCGAAGGCTAGTGTAAAAGGGGGGCCCACACAGCCTTCGCGATAAACGCGCGCTATATGTAGCCAAACGCCACTCCCTATAAATGAAAAATGCCCGGTGTGGGGG
>CAYFOX010000109.1:0-3934 GCA_964344875.1 uncultured bacterium | reverse complement strand
AAGCTCCAGTACATACCTGAAATTACGAGAAATACCCCATAGCCCCCCTGTAATCAGAGGATACAAATTTCCCCTGTCCTCCCCCTCTTTTGATTTCGCCTCTATATACTCGATTTCGAAAAGCTTTTGATTTTTTTGGAATTGCTCTCTCAAAAGCATACGCTGGTAATCGCACCAAAAATTCATTAAAATGGCGATAGAGCCCGCTGTAAAAATCAAAATAGCCGTAAGTAGATGGAGAGTTTCGGGTATTTGTACTAAAAAAAGGGGCACCGAGGTATAGGTAACCGGTAGCCATACCAAACAGCCCCAACAAATATAGTAGCCTGCTCGATCATGCATAATATCGATCGAACGCATATACCCTTTTTCCCAAACGAAAAATTTTGTAATGTAGACGAGTTGTAAAGCGACACTCACCCACATGGCATGTGTTAATCCCCCTCCCCCCTTTTGGGCATACAAATAGGACAAAATAACCAGGGGCCAGCTCATCATTCCAAATCGGCAGTTGGTCCACTGTTTAAGGTCTATACCCCAGACACGCGGATACAGCTCGGTGCCCCAATAAAAGTCGAAAATAGGATTATTTGTCTTGCCATGATCAGATGATGAGGGATAATAGATCCCTTTGAGGTATAAAAATGCACAAAAACCCAAGCTGAACAGATTCATAGTGCCTATGCATTCCCCAAAGTGGGTGTAGAGCAGCTCAGGACGAAAAAAAGTTGTTGTGTGGGTGAGAATAAAAAAAAGTGCCACAGTAATGAGGAAACAGGCTAACCCATTTTCTTTATACACAGGGATATTCCCGTTTGCTGTCTTGGGACCGAAATAGTGTTTTCCCGGAACAATTTTCATCAAAAGGATTTCAAAAAATGCAAAACATCCAAGGACTTTCCACGAAAATTTAGAACCAAAAAAAACGGGAGCTATGATTTTGGTGAGGCCAGAAAAAATCCCCTGATGGGCAAAAAAACTTGCTAAGTTTAGGATAGAGCCATTGAGTTCTGTGGCTGTATACCAAAAAATAAAAGCAAACAGTGGAGTAGCTACCATAAGGAAAAAGGGAGCAATCGTATAGCGAAAAAAATGGGCCATTAAAGCGAAATCCTTACCTCAATCGAGGCGTTTTTTTGTGTCACAATTCTTGGGTTGATCGCTGCTATCGGTTCAATGCAGATGAAAGGGCTATCTTCCATTCGATAGAGCTGAAACGATAGATCGGGATAGGCTTTTGCCTGTATCAATAAATTTGAGACCCCGGTTTTTACCTTAACCTCTCCGAATCCCTCTTTGTCGAGCTGAGGAGAGAATGTGTAGTCTAGAGGTTTATTTAATGGTATTTTTAGCCCTCTATCCCCGTACCATTCGGGGGGTACCGTTTTTTTATTCAGTTTATCGTAATAAAAAGGGGCTCCCACCAAATCGATCGTATTCATCGTAGGTTGAAGGTTGTAATAGGTATGTAATCCTACGACAACGGGTTGCGTGGTGCTTTTAGCTTTGTAGACAATTTGTAATTCTCGAGGCGAAACTGTTGCCTCAAATTCCATGACAAAATCGAAACCCTCAATTTCACCAAGGGTGATCCCTTCAATCGTATCGTGTGAATCCAATATAGCATGAAAGGAGTTCTTTTGTTGTCGAGTCACTTTCCAGGGAACATATCTTGCTATTCCGTGAGAGAAGGGCTCTGCTTCTCGTCTGAACTGGAGTTTTGTTTGTAATTTATCCAAGATAGCATCATCTAAATAAGGAATAGTATCTATCACCCTATGATGAAAATGGGGTCCGATGAGAGGGCCTAAACCTCTAGAACTCTCAAGAAATCCTTTGAGAGTAGATTGTTCGATCAACTCGTGCCCTTCAATGACAAGGCTCATTAAATTCAAACCCTTGTCTGGGTTAAAGGTGGCTTTGATCCCTTTATCCTCTAAAATAATCATGAAGATACCCTGCAAATTTCATCGATTTTTTTGGCTAAAATAAAGTCGTTTAGATGCAATCCATTGATTTTATGGGTATAAATTCTGACAAAAAGGCGACCCCAAGAGAGCGCCATGTCAGGGTGATGACCCTCTATCTCACTGATGAAGGCAATCGCGTTCAGTAGTTGAAGCGGTTTAGCAAAATCTTTGAAATGGAATGTTTTTTCTAACCTTTTTTCCCCTTCTACGATCCAGCCGTCAAGCTGCGCTAGAAGATGGGGGATCTCTTTAGAAGGTAGAGGCTCAGTGGCACCAGAGCAGGCGGAACATCTTTTAGATTCTAAAAATTCTTTGCCCATGAAAACGATTTCTCCCTCCGGTTTCTTCACGGTGATAACTGAAGAGAGAAATAGGGATCAAGACTTTTTTTATCGGGTCTTGAGCCTAAGAACTCCGGCGTCAAGCAAAACCAAGGCGGCCCCTTTTGGGGTTAGCTGAAAATACTTGTCACCCGCATCATTTTGCGTCACAGTAAAAAACTCAGGATTAAAGGTAAAGTTCTCATCTAAAAGCGGATACTTTTCCCGATTTTTTCCTACCCACTCCAGAAGATCTTGAGAAGGTATTTTTTGAAAGGCTTTAAGGACCCTTTCAGAGCCGTTTTTTTGCTCTACAATAGAAATCTCGGGCCTCATCGCCTCCATCAGTTCTCGCATCCAAAAAGCAGAATCAAGCATTTCAGGAAGGTTATGGTTATGTTTTGCAAACTTATTAAAGAGGTATTTATGATAGAAGTAGCTACCAAAATCCTGGCGATTTGCATTAGAAGCTAACGCGAATTCTGCAAGTTTTGTTCTCCAAACAGGGCGGAATGCAAGATGCAAATGTTGCATATAATGAACATCATTGATACCACCTGTCAAATCTATTAATTTACTTATAAGACCAAAACATTTATTTTTTGCCATTTGATTGAAAATAAGGATTAATCCATTCAACTGCTCTGTTCTTATTTCAGCAAAATGGGCATGGATTTTGTTGATTAATCCAGAGTGCTGGGTATCAGGAAAAATAGCTCCGAGTTCTCCAACCCATCCATCCACACATTGATTGCCAATTGCATCAAGATTTTTTAAAATTGGTTCCAGCTCCTCTTTATCTAACGTAATTAGATGTCTTAAAAAAAGGCCAAACATCCTTTCGAATTTGCTCCATTGAACAGGCAACACATCAGAGCCGTTCCCAAGAAGGTAAGTTTTTTGCAATCTTTTAAAACCCTCTTGCAGATACTCCTGAAGGGAAAATTCCTCAATTTTTTTAGCTAGAGCTCCTAAAATCTCCTCTTTAGTCGCCTCTTGAAGAGTATCTTGAATCTTAATATCCAGGTATTGAGGTATTCTATGAACCGAAGAGGTGTCAAATTCCAAATCTCGAACAGGATTCACATCCTGTCTGGAACTTAACCTAAGGGCATACATTCCGACCTGCTGTGCATCCACCTCGTTAGGTGGAATTAAATGCTTGGATGCAAGATCAATACCCCTCTCTTTCGTCATTAAATAAGTATTCCCTTTTTCGGCTAGTGCCAAACCTATGAAAATTTTAGAAAAAAGTGACGGAATTCCCGTGACGGGAGAAAGTAAGAATTCCAAGAGGAGGAAAGGGGTACTAAAAAACTGGATCGCCCGATAAATCGCTGGTGGGAGTTTACTATTTTTTTGTAAATGAGCTAGAGATAATCCAACTAAAACAGCAGTAGCAGTTTCAAAAGATTTAAGGTAAAAAAGGGCTACAACACCTACAAACTTGGCCACATCTAACCATTTGGATCCCTTTTGGATCGCCTGATCTACTTTGTCCAAATAGATCGACTTATTTAAAAATATCCCTAGATAAGCCAAAGGCAAAAGACCCATCCCAAGGGAAACTTTTTCCCAGGAGCGGGCAAAAAGGGTGGTTGGATTTGCAGCTTTTTTTATTGCATAACCAACGATATCCAAGGA
>CAYFOX010000108.1:2363-4009 GCA_964344875.1 uncultured bacterium | reverse complement strand
AACTACCATAGGAGCTGAGAAAATCTCTATACGCAGTTTTGAGTTCCCCTTTGGGTAGCTTTCGGAAAATACGGGTTAAATTTTCCAATTTTTTAGCAAAATGACTAAAAAATTCCCTTTTTTTAGGATCCTCTTGTGTCCAACAGATCTCATCAAAGATCCCTAGAGCACCGCAACACGAAGTTTCAACCATAGCTAGAGATTCTCTTTCCGGAAGATGCAACGCTAGTTGCATCGCCGCTTCAAAGGGATTTAGAAACATTTCTTTTTCATTTAAAACTGCTTCAGCCGATTGGATCTCCAAGATCAAATGAAAAATTCCTACCATAGAAGCAGAGAATATTTTCACAGCATCCTCCTGATGAAGCCGAGGATCTAATTGATGCAAACCATAAGAGGTGACAGTAGAGAGTATATTTCTGAATGTATCCATTAAGCGATTCAAGTAAAGAGGGGTGATCTGTGGATCGAGGCTCTGATGGATAAGAACCACATTCATGTACAAATTCCCTAGACACTCAACCAGGGAAAGCGCTTGAACCCTCGATTCTTCTGCAGGCAAAGACTTCAAGAGGAATTCTATCCTTTGTACCATAAGACCAAGCGCAACTAAAGCATCACCAGAAATCTTATTTTTTTTGAGTTTCCCGTACATACCGGTCAAAATATCTATAAAATTTACGTGATCTTCTAGCGTCACCAAAAGAGAGTCAAGATAACGAGGATATTCCGTATCCCCGATTTCTAGATTGAACAACTCTTTATGAGAATGGAACCAAGCACATAACCTAAAATCTTTAGGATCATATACAGCAGGTATAATTAGTGAGAAAATTCTTCTCAAATTTTGTCCTGAAGCCGGATTTTGTCTGAAAAATGGGGCGGATTTGACCAAACTTTGAGCTATTGGCTCAAACACTTGATCATAAGAATAGTGCTCACCTTGTTCAAATCCCTCTTTAATGAATCTGGCCAGCACCTCATAACAATTTACAGAAATAGGAAACGAAACCTCCCCGATTTGCTCTGCAAAAGCTAAAAGATCAAAAAGTTTGCTTGAGACATTTTTGTGCGTGGCGGTTTGGAAAAGAATCTCTTTAAAAGAGGCTACCGCCTCCTTTTGATTGATAGAGCAGAAACGGTAAATTTGATCGATTGTCAATTCGCAAGGGGTAGAAGAGATCAAAGACCTACAGCTTCTGGTGAAAAAGGAGCTTTTATAAGGGGTTATTGCCTCAACGAATGGGGAGGAAAGGGGCTTTTGTGAAGCAAATCTTTCCAAAATACTTAAAGGTGTGGAGGCTCCCGATTTACTAGCAAAAAATCTCAAAAAAACCGCTTTTATCCAGTCGGGGCACCCCTTATGATCTTCGTTTAAGTAGAGATCTAAAACCCTTTTGCAGGACTCTATCGGTAGCTCGTTGAAAGCTAAAAGCTCTAATCCCAAACGCTCAAACAGCTCCGGATACTGCATCTCTTCGCTATGCCGCTCAATAAGGTTTTCCAGTAAACCAATCGCAATCCCCTCAATCCGCTTTTTCCCCTTCGTTAGGTGCATAAATAGATCTAAGATTTCGCGTGGATGAAAAAGTGCTAAAGGGATTTTAGATAAAATTTCCTCCATCTCTTTTTGAGGAAACGTTTTA
>CAYFOX010000108.1:0-2353 GCA_964344875.1 uncultured bacterium | reverse complement strand
TTTAAAAGCTTCGTTAAAAAACAGGAGCTCTTTTTTGAGTGGTGGAGCAAATTTTTGGGATGCCATCACACAACTTTTATTTTTTTTGAGTACATCGGTAAAGAGCATCTCAAGAGCGAGCTCTCTGAATGCTTGCTCCCTCTCTAAAATTGGATGGAGCTCACCCCTATCTGTAACAAAAAGCCCGCTTTGCCATGTGGAAAGGACTTCTAAAATCTGCTCTTTGCCAAATAACATGAGGTGCTTTTCATCGTTTTCTAAGAAGATCTCCTGCATCACAGAACTCTTATCTTTCAAGCAGAGCTGATCAAAAAGAAAGTAAGCTTTTTCTTGAAGCGAAGGATCCACTAGACCTAATCGGATTTCATTTAAACCCTGTTCAAGAGGGATAAATCCTTTTTCAAGAAGGGCAAATCTTTGCTTAAAATCGAGCTTTTCTTTGTCGCAAGATAGACTGATTTTCTTTTGAATATCCTCTAGAAAGGATGGCTCTTTACAAAAAGGCTCTATATGCGAAGCTAAGTTGAGGAAAGAGGGATCCAGAGGGGTGGGATGGGCGTTTTGCTGGATGAGGATAATCGCCTTCTCTAGATCGGGAAATACATCCTCCCCTTTTTCAAGGAAATTTTCCTTAACACGTCTGAAAATACGCCTTTTTTTTGCCTCAGAATCTTGCAAAATCTCCCTATTAAAAAAACCAAGGGACTCCTCTAAAGAAAGGATTTTTTTGTGACGCAAATTTTTCAAAATCTCTTTTACATAAGGGTAGCGGTGCTCTTTTAAAGCAATAAGAATTTCCCATCGATTTTCCTGACCTGATAGAAACTCTTCTACCTCTATCATCTCCTCTTTCGAGCGGATAAGCGCTCCATGCTCTAAAAAAATAGTGTCTTTATCAAAAGAATCGCAGCCAGGACGCAATAGAGATTCCACCAAAAGCCTGCAGGCAAAATCCTTTCCCCATTCGGCTTCTATACAATCGCACATTCTTTTTGCGCCCCCTCTTCCCTCCATCTGTTTCAATACAGTCAATAAATTCGCTATAAAAAGGGGTTTTTGCTGTTCAGTCACATGCCCTTCTAAAAAGAAATTCAAGGTCCTACGAAAGGTTTCAGGACTATATTGAGAGGATAAAAGTTCACTTTTTAGGTGTTCCAAGACAGAAAATTCAGGAGTGAAACCTCGGGTTAAAGCACCTACAATTCTCAAGAGAGTTTTGCTCGCAAATTCGGGGGTGGTTAACCTTAATTTTTTTGTCTTGAGAGCTTCCATTGCTGAGTAGAAACTTTTACTGTCTACACCCATTCTGGCATTGGGAACCAAAGAGGCGACTCCAAAAATGGGACACTTAGGGTTTTGTTCAAGGTTGATACAAAGGGCATCATGGTCAAAAAGATGGGTGAGATCTGTCTCAAGGGACATAAACTTAAAATCCAACTCTTTGGTCTCCATGGATTGGTGTAAGATATTCCAATTGACGTATTTTTTGATCTCCTCGACTCTGATGCTAGGGACTTTTAAGGCAAAAAAAGAGGTGCAAACATCGGTGAAATAATCGGGGTGGGGCTTACAAGGAAAAAAAACAGCAAGATCCACATCTCCAAAGGGGGCATTTGTAAAAAACGATTGAGCAGCACCCCCAATAAGAACCGGATAAAAGCCTTTTTCGAAAATATGCGTAACGAATTCCCTCAGTGAAAATTGAATCTGAGGGTCTTGGGGATCTTTAGAAGTGAGGGTGATAGGACGCTCAAGAATAGTTTTAAGATGTTCATTCTGCCAGGGATCTAAGGCAACTGCGTAAGGGGGGCTCATAGTTTCTAGGCCTGAAGGCTCAAAAATTGCGGGATACCCTCCTGAGGCACCTAGTGCTGGGTTGAACATAAAAGTACCATGGTTTTTAAATATTCCCCTTCGCGGTATGCGATATTTTTCATATGGTCAGATGCAAGTAAATGCCTTTGTAAAAGCTGAGTCTGTTTTTTTTCTAAAAGGGAGGCCTCAAGCAGAATTGTTTCAAATAAAGAGGGGCTCATATGGTATGAGCACGAACTCGTCATGAACAGCCCATTAGGCTTAACTCGCTTTAAAGATAAACGATTTAGCTCGCGGTACGCTTTAGACCCCTTAGGAAGATCTTTTTTAGATTTTATAAATGCGGGAGGATCGAGAATTACAAGGTCAAAAAGTTCACCTGAGGTTTTTAGGTATTCAAAGACGTCGCTTTCTATGATTTCGTGCCCTTTAAAACCATTTAGATTGGTATTGATCTCCATTTGGCGGCAGGCCTCTTGTGAGATATCTACACTCACCACTTTTTTTGCCCCCCCTTTTAAGGCATGAAGGCTGAATC
>CAYFOX010000107.1:0-4098 GCA_964344875.1 uncultured bacterium | reverse complement strand
TTAATATTCTTTTATTTTTTTGAATATAAAAAATTTAATTTGGATGCTTTTTAAACAGTGGTCTTAGATTTAGACAATTTTTTGAATTGTCTTCCAGGCTAGGGGAGCCAGTTCTTGTTCGGTTAAAGAGTCTACTGGGACCCATTTTGCCGTGAGCTCCCCAACGGAGCTGCATGGAAAAAGATCTTCCACTATATAGATGAGTCCTATTTGAAAAAAAAGAAAACCCTCTTTGCTTTCGCTAGCGGGTACATGTGTGCAAACCGAAACATTCAAAAAGGGCTGCATTCTCAAAAAATCGGTTGCTGTCTCTTCAATAAACTCTCTATGAAGTGCCTCTTCAATTCCCTCTCCGAAATCAACCCCCCCACCTGGAAGATCGTAAAGGCCCTTAAAAGGGCCTTTTTTTTGTATCACAAGGAAAATTTTATCTTGGTCTAAAACAACGCCGTAGATGCCGGTACGAGAAATTTTTTCCATAACTTTGCTGTAGAACGAACTCTGATTTAACAAACCCTAAAGCTAACAATAAATTGTTAAGCCTCCAGAAGCTCCAGCACATCCTCCCATGTGAGTTTTGCTAATGCCTCTTCATCACAAGTGACTACCTTTTTAACCAGCCCTTTTTTGCGGTTTTGCATCTCTACAATTTTCTCTTCGATAGTATTTTTAGAGATCAATTTGTATACCGAGACGTTTCTTTCTTGTCCTAAGCGATGCACACGATCCGTAGCCTGGTTTTGGACAGCTGGATTCCACCACATGTCGTAATGAATTACAGTGTCCGCTCCAGTTAAATTCAACCCGGTTCCCCCCGCTTTCAAAGAGACTAAGAACACAGGTATGTGCTTGTCCTCATTAAACTCTTTCACCAACTCAAGCCGATTCTTGCTCGCTCCGTCAAGGTAGCAAAATCTTATGCCCGCCTTCTCTAGGTCGGATCGGATGATTTGGAGCATTTTTGTATACTGAGAGAAGATGACCGTTTTGTGCCCACCCTCGATCAGAGTATTGAGCAACTCCACTAACATCTCATATTTTGCAGAATCACCTGGCTCGGGATGCTCTTTTGCAAAAATTCCCGGATGACAACAGATCTGCTTTAGCCTTGTAAGTGTAGCCAAAACATGGATTTGCACCTTATCGAATCCGTCTCTTTCCACAAGTTTTGTAAGCTCATCTTTAGCTGAAGCAGCGTATGAACGGTAAAGATCTTGCTGCACGGGTGTAAGCTGGGTATGGTAGACAATTTCGGACACAGGAGGAAGATCGTCCAAAACGTCCGCCTTCATCCTTCTTAAGATAAAAGGGGCCACCTTTTTTCGTAGATATTGTAAGTTTTTGGTAAGCTCCTCTCCTGTTGGGCGCACATATCGTTCAATAAATCGATCGTATGTTCCCAAAAAGCGGGGCATCAAGAAATCAAACAAACTCCACAACTCATCTAAAGAGTTTTCAATCGGCGTACCCGATAATATAAGTCTGTGATCCCCTTTAATCTGCTTCACCGATTTAGCATTTCTAGTGGCCCGATTTTTAATATGCTGAGCCTCGTCCAAAACCACGTATTTGAATACAAAATCATCGTAGAGTTCGATGTCTTTTTGTATTAGACTATAGGTAGTAATCACTGCATCATAGTCAGAAATAGCTTTGATCAACCGCTTGCGCTGACCGGGAATCCCATCGATCACTGCAACTTTAAATTGGGGGTTAAACTTTTTAAATTCCTCATACCAGTTGTATAGAAGAGAGGTCGGACACACAATAATTGTTGTAGATTTAGGGAATAAAGCGTGCATTTGTGTGATCGAGGTGATCGCCTGCAAAGTCTTTCCCAAGCCCATATCATCTGCCAAAATACCACAAAGATACATGCCTCTTAGCCTCTCAAGCCACTGCACACCCTCTTTTTGATATCCCCTTAACTCAGCTTTAATCTCGGTAGGGATACCGGAGAAATCCAGTTTCTTTTCTCCGAGCATTTGACGACGAATATCCAAGAGCTTTTCCGAAATTTTCACGTCTACCGAAAGCCCTTCAAAATTTGAAGCATCGATATTTGCTAGAGACCATATCGGGCACTCAAATTTATGATTTTCCAAGCGTTGGATACCCAACTCATCGAAAAGTTGTGCAATGCTCTGCATCTCCTCGAGATTCAGCACGAGAATCTTTGGAATTTGGCGCGCTTTGTCCGTAGGCTTTTTATGGGATGATTTCGGAGACTCCAATTCCAAAAAGGCCCTTTTGGAGAGAATGCACTCCCAAAGACGGTCCATTGTTACCCCTTTGAGATCCCCATCGACCTTCACCTCAATCATGAAAGCGTCCATACGCTCCAGGTGTACAAGATTCAACCCGAAGCGAGTTTTATCATAGATAAACTGGTCTAATAGGTTTTGGGGACAGTTAAATGTCACCGTAGAATTGAATTTGGGCACAATCTCGGTCATAAATTCGATGATCTTTTTATCGCTGCGGGCGATAAAGTGCCCCGAATCCTCCAAATATTGGAAATCTTGGAATAATTCTCTTAAGATTTTAGCCTCATGCACAAGATCCCTTGCTAAAACACCCACGTCCTGCACAAATCGGCATGCCTCGTCATACGAGAGTTTCATATGAGAAGAGGGGACGGTAAATGTTCCGTAATCAAAAGAAAGAGCCGCCTCGAGCTCCCCATCCAAATAGGATAAATCACAAACAGCTTTGAGCGTCCCTACAAAAGGGAGCGTAGGATAAAACTGCTTACCTTTCTCGTGCGTGATCTGGGTGAATTTACCCAATTCCACCAGGGCATTTTCGATAAAAGTCCCTAAAAGGGGATGGGGTATCGTCATCGATCTAAGAGTGAAAAGGTGCTGTAAGTGGGCACGTTTGATCTCTGGTCTAAAACGATAATAGACATTGTTGTGGATGATCCCGGGATAAGCGCACTCAAAAAAGCGTACTTCTTCTAAAGTCACCTGTTGCTGATCCACAAGGACTGTAGGATTGATCAATATCTTCGATGCGGGGGGATCGATATACTCAATATTCATGTTGAATGCAACATGAGCTACAGAAAAATTCAGCGGCTCTTCAATCGTTTCAAAATAGATACATGGGAGATTCAAAAACTCTTCTTGAGAAAACCCTGAACGCTTCCCCTCAAGCTCCTGCATCGCAATCATATAAGATTCTGCAAGTACCAATCCGAAAGTTTTAGCCTCTACGTAAGCTGAACGTTGCCCTTTTTCGGTTACAGCTTTGTCATGGAATCGGGAATAATCGATGATCATTCTTACTATTCCACGGTGCTCTTTGGGAAAAGAATCGATTGTAAACAGGTATCTTTTCCCCGACAAAATGAGATACTCCTCGTGGCGAATTCCCTCAATAAAATCTTTCACGTTACTGATAAAAAGGGGTTTGGAACGGGAAGGCAATCTAAGAGCAAATTGCATCTCTACAATCGGCTTCGAACCCTCTTGCTCACTGGGGAGCTGAAAGATAATTTGCATTTCAGCACGATCAAATGTCCTCTCTTCGATGGGCAAAAAGAAGGGGGATTCGGCTAGAATGCGAGCGCTGTACAGGTATTCTTCCAAGACCTCTTTTTGGAACTGCACCCCCTGGCGCATCTCCTCTTTCTCTGCAGCCTCTTTGACAATTTCTAATAGCTCAACCGATACATCCTTATTTTTCTGCAGATCGTTTTCTTTTGAAAAATTGACAAGAATCTCATCGAGGTGACTTTCAAGGTAGTAAAGAACAGATGCAATGTGTTGGCAATCGTAACGATAAGGGCAATCGCAATCAGAATCGACCATTTCGCACTCAACACGGTCAATCTCAATCACGCTCTCATAGGTATTATCGTATTGGCCTAACACCTTAGCGTTGATACGTACATTTGTATCATCAAGCTCAAGAATCTTGACCGATATCACTTTTTTATCATCAAAAAGAGTCTTTCCCTCTTTGAGAACATTTTGTGAGAAATCCTGCTTAAGCTTGCGGACATTTAACATAATAAGTACATCCCGCCCTAAAATACCTCTTCTCACAGGCTTTTACCCTTTTCAGGATAATGTGTGCAACGAAAAATTTCAT
>CAYFOX010000106.1:3780-4110 GCA_964344875.1 uncultured bacterium | reverse complement strand
ATAAAATATCGATAACGAAAAAATCTTTAGGAGCTTATTATGCTGGCCACTTTGCCTGTAAAAAACCTGATCACCACTGATAGCGCACCTATTTTTTGTCAAAATTTAGAGAGGAACATCTCAGCAAGTACAGAGCTCAAAAAGATGAAAATGCTCTTTTATTCACAATTTAATACGACTACTTTTAGCCACAGTTTCGCCGATCGGCCTCTCCCGACACCTCAAGAGTATTATAAAGAGTACTGTGAAGATGCAAGAAAAGCCCGTTTCTTTACTACAATTTTATCGTTTGAAGATCCAAAGATGCAAGAAGCAATCACATTTCTACAT
>CAYFOX010000106.1:1761-3764 GCA_964344875.1 uncultured bacterium | reverse complement strand
CTTAAAAAGTCTCTTAGAACCGGCAATGATCCAATCACTGACACGCGGGATAAAAGAAGTACATCCTGATTGTCTTGAGAATTTATCCATTGAGGTAACTTTCGCTAAAACAAATGCCCCTGAGCAAGATTTATCCATCTGTTTTTTGGGAAATCCTCGACCAAAAGAGGGTTCTATCGTAAACCTTTTTCGGTTGAAAACTCCCTCCCGATTAGGACAGTTCTTCTTTACGCCTATAGAGAAAATAGCTCGCACCGCTTTTGCCATGTTAAAATGGATCGTCTGCACTATGGCTTACCCTTTTCAGACGTTACCTTCTAGGCTAAAAAACTCGCTGCTAAAATCTTCTCAGGCTCATCAATAAAACAAAAAGACCTTAAGGTAAAAGAGCCCTACGCTTGCCTCAAAAGTTTTTCACACATTTTAAAAAAATGGGGCATTTAAACGTTCTTTTTGATAGATTTTACCCTGCTTAATCTCCTTTAGGAACACCCTATGCACGCAGCAGCAGTCTGCACTACAGGCCTACCAGACGCAATTACAGCCGAAAATTTTCCCGGCTTCTACACCTGTTTAAGGGATTCTATTGATGAGGGGACAATTCTAAAAACCCTGGAGGTCAGCACCCGCTGCTTGAATCGGGATGGGGATAGATTTTTAAAAAAAACATCTACCTATGATTTTAGCTCTCCAGATTTACCCGACGATAACCAGGCTCTATTCGCAATCATGCAAGAAGAGGCTGAACAAAACCCTCTACCAAGCCCTATTAAAGAGCTCTCAAAGAAACCTTTTCATTCTCCGGAGGTGCAGCTCTTTTTGTCCACATTTAGGCAAGAGTATGTTGAGGAGAAGAAAAAACCTTTTGAAGCACTTAAAGAACAATTGATTGAAGGGTTAAATAAATCCAACGAGATTTTGCACCCCCCTTTCTTCAGAAGGGAATGGGTCTCATTAAGAGTAACTTACTCTCTTAAGGCCAACCCACATAAAGAATTATCGATCTTCTTTAAAGGCTCCCCCACCTCACAAGAGGTGATCGACACCCTGTTATAGATTCCTTTCCCGAAAGAAATAAACGGGGAATTTCGTAAATCGATTGCACTTTTCGGTTCCCCATTTAAAGAGCCCTGTCCATTTGTTTTACTTTTAAACAAATCAAAGGCCTATCGGAATCGGTTATAGTGTTGAATTATCTTGAGGGACAACGCTGTTACTGCATACCCCGTAGTGAATGCTAAGGCCAATTTTAAACCGATACCGCAGGCGCCATCACCCGAAGAAGTGGAATTTTCTAGAGCAATAGGTTGCCCATATCTAAGTATCCTTTGGTCTAATTCTCCCCTTTTGGCATTAGCTCTATCGATCAGGGATTGACCCTCTGCAAGTTTACCCGACTGTTGCAAGGATAGCCCCTTTTGCTCCATAATACGGCAAAGATGAAAATTTTCCTCTAATCTTCTCATGGGTGTGGGGATCAGATCAGCAATTTCGAAAGCTAAAGTAAAATCGACGAAATCATGCAGGGCTGCATCCTGAGGGCACACTATACACAGTATGCTCTTAAGGTTTTCAGTACATAAATCCTGATTTGAGAGGGATTGGGTCACTTCCATCGCCCTTCTGTAACATCTCAATTCGATAAAAGCTCTAGAAATTTCGAGTAGCTTGAAATCTACTTGGTTTTGTTTAATACGATTTTGTTGAGCTGATAAAAAGAGCTGCGCAGAACTACCTCTAGAGGATTGAATGCTGTCTATCTGCCGTTCAAGTTTTGCTATAGCGAAAATATCTTCATAAAAACGGGGAGGCTTGACTGTTTCTTGAAACTGATTGATCAAAAAATCGTAACGCAATTTTATTACAGAAACCAGCTCTGCTTTTACCTCTAAGAGGCATTTTTTGAAAAACTTCGCATCACTGGTCGGTTGTGAGCGCATTTTCTCCAAAATTAGCGAAAGCCTCTCTTTTTCCACCTCAGCACCCTGAAGAGCAAACTGCTC
>CAYFOX010000106.1:0-1751 GCA_964344875.1 uncultured bacterium | reverse complement strand
TTTCTGAGGTCAATCTCTTCATCTCACGATTGGCTAGGGAAACCTTTACAATGTCCTTGATACCCAAATGGGCAAAAATTTTCGACTGCACATCATAGGGCAAATGGCTTAAATCTGCTGAAGAGGCTTCTAAAGGAATGGTCAATCCGCCATGAGATTCCGAACCAACATTTGTGTATTCTGATCGTATTGCCATTCAACATCTCGCATGTAGTCATTTACCGACTATGATAACAAAAAGTAGCTTAAAAATACAATTATTTTTTATAAATTAGAGGGCTGCCAGTTCCCCAAAAAAATTCTCTTACTCTTTGAAAAAGAGTAGATTAACGACAACCCCTCTTTTAATGAGCTTAAAAAATGTTTGCAAAAGGGCTATTCCCCTCCCCCTTTTTGGATCTTAAAGAGCCCAAGGTCACCTCTTTATCGGGCCCATCGAGCACCAAGGCGTACTCTGCCTTGATCTTTTGGAGCATATACTCTGAGAGAGGCTCAAGGAGGTTTTTCCTGTCACTAAAATCGTCCTCATGTACACCAAGTGCGATCTTTTTGGCCCGTTCCATGGGCAAACGCAGTTCATGGGGGATTTTTTCCATCACAAAGCTAGCCGAATCGGTCTTGGAGAAGATGGTGGCTGTTTCTAAGGTCGTCCAGATCCTGGCTAGCGTTAAAAGAACGTTGCGCGTGTCTGTATAAAGTTCTCTAGTTAGAGAACCGACCCCCTCTACAAGAGCTCTCATGAAATCTTTATAAGGGATAGTTGGAAGCTCCTCTTGGGAATCTTTGCCAAAAACAGCAACCCCCGACAATCGCGCCAGGGTTATCAGTACCGCCAGATCGGGCATCTCTTTTTGAGGCCCCGTCAGCAATAAAGCCTATTGCGCTTCCCATTAAATGCCCCCTACCAAATCCAAAAAAAAGCTGCTGGGAAAGGTGCAGTAATTGGTAGGGTATTTTTACCTCCAACACTTGCGATAAAAAATAGTAACTGTTATGCACAGTTTTAATACCGAAGATTTTCAAAAAAAAAGAGCACATAAGTGGATACAGAAAAAACCAAGCAAGTAGAAAGTTTAGATGAAATTTCTAAACGTCTTAGCAAAATGGGATATACTTTGGATGCATATGATCTTAAAGATAAAGAGGCTCTTTACGAAATATTCCGGGAAGTCGTTGATTCAGGTCAGTTTCCCTTTGAATCCAGTTCAAGAGACGAATTTGAACGACAATTTTTTTCACGAAAAGAGCACCTCTATGTTTGCCATTCTTTAGATGGAGATGTTATTGGCGGTTTTTATATCAAACCAAATTTTTTAGGTATGTCAAACCAAATTTCCAACGCCGGTTTTATGGTTCGTGATACACATCGAGGCCAAGGATTAGGATCTCTTTTGGCTAAAGCCTCTTTACATCTTGCTAAAGACCTCGGATTTAGGGCTATGCAATTCAATATGGTGACGGATACTCTTACTGTAAATTTTTATGAAAAAATTGGATTTAAAGTACTTGGTATTGTACCTGAAGCAGTACCTAATCGGTCAGGAAATTATCAAGATAGTTTTATCATGCATCGCTTTTTAAAGGATCTTTAGAGGTCTATTTCTTATCAGAGTAACGACAGCCCTTCTTTCAAAAAATTCAAAAGATGATATAAAAAAAGTTTCTCTTCCTGGGGCGTAAAACCCCTTTGAGAAATGGCCAAAAGGTCGATATCGCTAAATTTGAGCATCCCCTGGTGCGTAGAGGAGCCA
>CAYFOX010000105.1:0-4236 GCA_964344875.1 uncultured bacterium | reverse complement strand
CATAAAATCAAAAAAAATTTAAAAAATTTACTTTAAAATGACCCCTGGAGCAATTTTTGCATCTAGTGGCTGTTAGAGAATCCTCACCTCTGGTACGATACGGATAAACCCTTATTAATATGCCCATTAAGCGCCTATTTACCCATTTATCCCAGCCGGAGACGACAGCAATCATTTACATGGTGCTATCCTCCATGTTCGCCGCTCTTTTTGCTTTTTTTGGTAAAGTGGGGGTGGAGGAGCTCCCTTTCGCCCTTCTGCTCTTTTTACGGTTTTTTATCCCCTTAGTTCTGGTTGTACCCATTTTCTTTTTTATGGGGGTTTTCAAAAAATTTCATGAACTGCACAATGTCGGGTTGCAGCTTCTACGCTCTTTTGTCGAGGTCATCTGCCAGTATTGTTTTTTTGCCTACCTGATCCACGGCACCCTCCTTCATGCTACCCTTTTTTGGAGCAGCGCACCCCTTTTTATGCCTATTTTTTACAGGTGGTTCCACGGGTACCGCTCCGACAGGGCGAACCTGATGGCGATCATGATCGGACTTATTGGGGTAATTTGTATCATCAAACCCGATAAGGGAATTTTTGATCCTTATAGTATCTTAGGGGTTTTGGTTGCAATCACCTCTGCACTCTCCCAGATTCTGAATGGATTCAACAGAGAAAAGCACTCCAATGAAGAAAATTTAATTTATTTCTTTACGTTTACTTCGATCATCAGTTTTGTGCCGCTTGGTCTGTACGGAATCCTTTTTTTGCCCGAATCTTTGAGATCCCAAACGGCCGTTGCCCTTGAGCAGTTGTCCGTTTGGACTCCACTTCTGGCTATTTCGGTAACGACTATTTTGATTCAAACATTTAGGGGTATCGCTTTTAAGAGGGTAAAACCCCTCTATTTAGGGCCGCTATTTTATCTTGCTATCCCTTTTTCGGGTCTCATTGAGTACTGGATGTATGGTGTAAGCCCCGATTTTCTCTCTGTAGTAGGGTCTGTTCTAATCATTTTGAGCTCTTTTACCAAAAGAGACTTGAAGCCTCCAACTCCTAATTCAAAGGAAAAAACTACCCCTTAAAGAGTTAAACCAAGCTTGTTAGATTAAAATTCCATATCGAAGCTAACGCGTACAACAACCCCTTTTTCTATAGGAGTGCCGATGAGGTAGCCTGTTGTTTTAGCCCCCACATCAAAACCACACTTACAATGTGCCATAAGATCGATAGATTGCCTAACAGTAAAAAGAGCCTGCAATCCGGGCCTCATGGGGCTTTGTTTGGTGAAATAGACATCGTTTGACGATATGTCTCCTATTTTAGGCGCAATCCAGGCATCAAAGATGCATCCAAAATGGGTATCGTTTATGGTCTTGAGATACAAATTTTTGTAGCCAAGTCCGATAATGCCTCTATCATTGTATGGGGTAAATCGTATATAACTACGCTGAGTTTCTGTTCCAATCGAGAAATATTGTTCCAAGATCACCTCCGGTCCAAAGGGGGTTAAATTGGGGTAAGCTGAAGGGACAAATCTAAAAGACCCTTTTTGAAAAACCGGAATCGGAAATTCCTTTCCAAAAAGAATATAAGAAAACAAACTGAATTGAGAGCCCCACCTAAACGGATCCAAAAGAGTTAGATAACTCAATTTTTTCAGCTGTTGTATCGTTACGGGGTTGTCAGGATTCATTTGGTTCACGGTCTTTAAGTATGATTGAATATCATTTCCTTCACTCAATGACTCATCGTTTTCGATTTTTTTAGCAGTAATCTGTATGTATTCAGCAAGGTCGCTAAGGGAAAAACCATACAAGGGAGCAAAACGCCCATCTATACACCCTTTTTCGAAAAAGCTTTCTCGTAGTCTAGCTGCAAGAACGGTATTTGCCTCCGTTCCTCCAAAGGCGATCACATTCTCCAAAAACGGCTGCTCAAGTTCGGGTTTATAAAAAGTGGTGGAGGCTATTGCGGATTCGGTGTCAAAAAAATTGTAATGGCTTACTGTATAACCAAATTTTCTGAATTCTCGAACTCTAAAGCCATGCCCAAAGACCTCATGCTGCGCTATCATCTCTACAAAGCTTGTTGGTGCCCACCAACCCAAAATAGTAGCAAACCTATACGTTCCGGAAAGTCCTAAGGTGATCCAGCTCTCCTCTTCGGGTTGCGCAAAATCTTTGACGGTGTCTTCGGCATCCATTTGGTACTGTGAAGCAGTAATCCAAAGATCTGCGCCAGTGTAGGGAGATAGATATTTATCGACGCTTAGTTGAGCAGAAAATATTGGGGAGACACCAAACAAAAAAGTGGCAAATTTTTTCATGCCGAAAACTGTAGCACCTAGATAATAAAATATCAGTTGATAAAAAAATTTATTTAAGCAGGGTTGTTTTGTATTTAATAAGGATTGAAAAAACAAATAATTATAAATTATAGTTAAATATTTTATTAGTGTTTTTTAAAAATTTTTGACTAATAAAATCATTCTTATTACCCTTTAAATCCAATTTTAAATTACGAGATTGCTGAGAGATTGTTTATGATGTCGATTTATGCAAGTGCAAAAAATTTTGTCTCTTCAACAGCCGAAGAATTGAATGATCGTGCTAAAGATAGAGTGAACAGGTTGGTAAATTTTCTTTTTGAAAGGTTGCACTCGAGAAGAGCTCTGTCAATAGAGAACAAAATTCTAGATATGCCAAGAGTTACTTTTTATAGAAATATGCGACGTGAGGGGTTTTTGGATCGGGAGTTCGTGAGTTTGCCTATTCCTCCTTTATCCAAAACGCTTAATCGATTTATGGAATCGATTGAACCCATACTGGAGGAGGAGGAGTTTTTAAAACTCAAATCGCTGAAAAAAGCCTTTGAGGAGAATGAGGGAATTGAGCTACAGCGTAATCTTTATTGCTACGCTACCTGGCAAAAAAATTGGCTAACACCGCTTTGGGAGCAGTATGCTTACTTGATAGACAGAAAATCACTTGCTTTTGGCACAAATTACTACGGATTGGGTCCTTTGCAAGAGCCGCAACTAGCTCCCCATTTAGATCAAAAAGTTGAGTTAAGGCATCTCAGAGCAGCTATGGCGATCTCTACTGCATTACAGATGCTTGTTCAAATCGAAAAGCAAACATTAAAGGATCCCTTCTCACCAGATCCGACCGGTCTCGACAGGGATCAGTTTTTAAGGCTTTTTGGCACCACCAGAATTCCTAAACAGCAAAAAGATGAAATTTTTCAATCCAGAGCCCCCCACTTCATTCTCCATCTGCAAGACTGTTTTGTTAAAGTAGCTTTCGAGCCTGGAAAAGTTCCACCGCTACATTGGATTGTGAATACGATCATAACAGTAGAAAAAGGGGTTTGGCCCTCAAGTCACGGTGTTGAAGTTTTATCGAGCCTAGATCGTGATACATGGGCCGAATACAGAAAAAAACTAATCGATCGAGGAAATAAACAGTCTCTTGAGGATATCGAGAGTGCCCAATTTTGTATTATTTTAGATCCCAGGTCTCCCGAAAGTTCCGAAGAGGTCGCTCAGCTTGCTCAGTTAGATTCCGTAGGAAAATGGTTCGATTTGGGTGTAGAACTTATACTCTTTAAAAACGGAAGACTGGCAGGCAACTTAGAGCATACCCCTAAAGATGCTATTATAACTGCGGCCCTAATCGAAAAAATTGCCGAGAATGAGAAACTCCAAAGTGAAAAAAATGGGGGATTTCTCTCTTATGAAGAGGGTTCAGGGGAATTAAAATTTCAGCTTATTCGTTTTCAATTAGATCAAGAGATCCAAACCAAAATATTGGATGCAAAAAGGATCTTTCAAGAGACTGCACAAATGTATGATCTATCAGTCAGAACTTTCCCTAATTTTGGAAAGGAATTTATCAAGTCTCAAAAATTGAGCCCCGATTCCTTTATCCAAATGGCTCTACAGCTTGCCTACTATAAAATCCATAAGAAAACTGTTTTAACTTATGAAACAGCTACAACAAGGGGGTTCTACAAAGGGAGGACAGAGACAATTCGCTCGCAATCCCTTTTTTCAAAACGTTTTTGCGAAGCTATGGAAAAATCGGGCGAGAACCCGGTGATTAAAAAAGAATTTCTGTTAAAAGCTATCAAATACCATAACGATGCTAAAATCAGCGCAATGACAGGAGAGGGGATCGATCGACATATTTTAGGACTACGTTTGACGGCGATAGCAACCAAAGTTTGTTCCCCCTTTTTAGAATC
>CAYFOX010000104.1:0-4362 GCA_964344875.1 uncultured bacterium | reverse complement strand
ATTAAAATCTCCTTGAAAGGGTTTGGGAGATCTGAAACTTTCGCAGTTTATTTTGGCTTAGTTGATTCATAAGTGCCCTTTTAGGTACCCTTCTATTCACCAATGGGATTTTCTTAGATTGAAAAAAGTCATTTTAGTAGGAATTCTCCTTTTAAGCAGCTGTCAAAAGCAAAAAATTGAGGTCGAGCATTTTTCAGTTAGTAAAAAAAATCTCCCCTCAACTTTCGCCCTTTCTCCGGACCCCCAGCAGGAAAAAGACTACTCGGGGGAAATTTTTTTGATCCACTACGCTATTACTGACGAGCAGTTGCGGTCTAAAAGTCCTGTCATAGCCCAATTTTTGCTTGAAGATCTTCAGGAATTTCAAACCGAATTCATCCCTACCCAAAAAAGGGGCTTCGAGCGCTTTGAATGGGTCAACGAGTCGTTTGAAGAGCACGGAGCGGTAATAGGCTATCAGGTTTGTTACCAAGATTTTTGTCTAAAAAGCCCCCTTTTTAGACAAATGATCGAAGTTGATCACAAAAGGCTTGCTACAGGTAAAAAGGGGAAACAGGTGACAGAAGAGTCAGTGGGGGAATAAGAAAAGAGGGTTCAAACTCTTTTAAAACATTCTAAAAAATTGGAAAGTCCTACACATGGATCGGTAATCGAAAGGCCCCCTTTGGCATCTTTGCTAAAGGGTTGATTTCCCTCTTCTAAATGACATTCGGCCATAAGACCATGAATAGGGGCTATTTCATCGAAAAGATACTTCTGAAAAAGTTTTTTTTGGCGCAGAGGGTCTTTTAAAGAGTTTTGGTGCGCACAGTCGATAAAGATCTTAGAGTTCAACCCCTTTTTTTGGATAGTCTTAACCCCCTGGGAAAGAAGATCTAGGTTTGGACCTTCAAAGCCTCCCCTTAGCATCATGTGGGTTTCCAAGTTTTGTCCAAATACCATTTGGGGTCCATTAGGGCCCATCATGGGGGACCACAATCCTTTTTGCGCCATACTTAAAGCGTCTAAAGCCCCCTCCAGGCGACCATCAATTCCGTTTTTGAAGATTATAGGGAGTTTAAGGTTTGCCGCTAATTGGCGATGAGTTTGAGAATAGACCGTTCTTGCACCAATCATTCCGACAGTGACCAAATCTTCCACGTAAGGGGCTAGCAAGGGATCGATGAACTCATAGCTCAAATGAAGACCCATGTCGACCAACTCCATCATGAATTGGCGACTTAATTCAATCCCTTTTTCAATAGCACAGTTGCCATCCAGATCCGGATCCATTAAAAAGCCACGCCAGAAGTGGTTTGAGCGGGGCTTTTCCATGTGACAACGGTATAAAAAATAGAATTCAGGGAATTCTCGTTGCAGATCGTTTATTTTTTTCCCAAGGAGAAGATCGGATGGTAAATGATGGATGGAACAGGGGCCCACAAAAAGGGCTTTTTTGTAATTGTCAAACTGTTGGAACTTTTTTCTGGACTCCAGAACTTTTTTTCTTGTCTCCAGAGAGAGGGGGAAAAGCTTTTGTATGTGAGCAGGGGTAGGGAGGTCTCTTTGATAGAACATAAGCGTCTTTTCCAGATTTATCTTCGTTTTACGTTTCGAACATTTTTCTAAAAGTTGAACAATTTAGAGGAGCTTTTTTCAAAACTCCTCCAGCCGCTTTAGTTAGAGGTTAAGTGCAGCAGTTTTTCGTGCTGGATTTTGAGTTGCATTCTTTGCTCAAGGAGGGTCCTAAACTGCTTTTGGGTCGACTCTAAGAGCTGTGGAGGGGCCTTTGCGATAAATTCCTGATTTTCCAGCCTTTCTTTTAGCCCTTTCATGTTTTTTTCAACCATCTCGATTTGTTTTTCTATCCTTACGCACTCTTTAAAGAGCATCTCCTTAGGCAAGGGGATGAAAAGTGTGGCACAAGGAAAGCCCATTTTTGTCCCGAAATCTCCCTCATCGATCTTATCAACGTATCTAAAAGTGCTTTTGGTCAAGGTCTCCATCACCTCTATAGCATCAAGGGGAGTTTTTCCACCATCATGGTGTTTGAGAACATGAACATGGATGAGAGACCCTAAAGGGATCTGCATTTCGGCACGTACATTCCGTATTTTTTGGACCCAATCGAGCGCCTCTTCAAAATGGGTGACCTCGTAGCTTTGGGGATCAAAAACTTTTTGTTTTAGCGCCAGTAGGGGACTTAACTCTTGAATTTGGCTCCGAATATGCTGGTAAATTTCTTCTGTTATAAATGGGATGAAGGGGTGCAAGATTTCTAATGAGCGTAATAGGACATGAAGCAACACTCCACGTGTGGTCTCAAAATCCTGTGGATTTCCCCTTTTTTTAAACAGAATAGGTTTTACAGCTTCTAGATAGACTGCGCAAAAGTCATCCCAAAAAAAGCGGTAGACGCGCTGCGCCGCTTCATTGATGAAGTAGCGGTCGACGAACTGATCTATCTCTAAAGAGGTTTGTCTTAGCCGCTCTAAAATCCACTTGTCCGCTTCGCTTAGCAGATCATGAGTAAGATTCGGGATGGAATCGAGGTCTTCAAGATGGGGTAGGGTAAAGCGGAAAGCATTCCAGATTTTATTGATAAAGTTACGCCCCTCCTCAAAACGGCGTAAATCAAGATCGATTTGCCGAGCGTGAGAGACTAGGGAGAGGAGAGTAAAGCGCACCGCATCCACCCCGTATGTGTCGATCATCTCGATGGGATCAATAACATTCCCTTTCGATTTTGACATCTTTTCCCATTTAAATTGGACCCCTTTGGGGAGTTTTTCGGCCAATTCCAGCTGTTTTCTCTCCTCCTGGGATACATACTCAATATGCCCAGAGTCTCTTTCTCTCCAAAAAGATTTCGCATAGATCAACCCATGGAGGAAAACCTTCTTAAAAGGGGGAGTTTGCACCGCAACTTCGGACATGAGAATCATTCTAGCAACCCAGAAAAAGAGAATATCATGACCGGTAACGAGAACAGAGGTGGGGAAAAATGTTTTAAAGTCCTGGCTATTTTCCACCCAGTTTGTGCAACTTAATGGCCACAAAGCGCTTGAAAACCAGGTGTCTAGTACATCGGGGTCTTTTCTATACCTTTGGGGATGAGCTTTCACTTCCGGGGGGAGGCCGCTTTCTGCGCTGCAAATGACACGCTCCTCATCCTCTTTGTCATACCAGATCGGGATCGGGTGCCCCCACCAAAGTTGTCTGGAGATACACCAGTCCTGGAGATTATCTATCCAGTGGTGGTAAGTGCGCTCCCACTCTTGAGGTATGATTTCTACCTCTTTGTTGTGAACGACCGCATTCAATTTCTCCTTGAACACGCGCATGTTAACGAACCACTGCTTAGATAGAAATGGCTCAATCACCGCCTTTGAACGATAGGAGATGCCGACGCGGTGGGTATGCTTTTCCATTTTGACCAGATGCCCCTCTTTCTGCATCGCTTCGACGATTTTTTGGCGCGCCTCAAGCATCTTGAGGCCACTATACGGAGCATGGCCCTCTACTACACAGCCCCCAGAGGTCATCATGTTGATCGCTTCAAGCCCCAAACGTTTGGCGCAGGCATAATCGTTTGGATCATGCCCTGGGGTGATCTTCACCGCTCCGGTACCGAATTCGGGTTCGACAAAATGGTCTAAAACTATTGGTAAATCGATTTTCCGTAACGGGTGAAAGAATGTTTTATTGTGGTAAGGAGTGTATTTTTCATCCTTAGGGTGCACGGCAATCGCAACATCAGCAAGCATCGTCTCGGGGCGAGTAGTTGCCACTTGGATAAAACCCGATTGATCGCTTAGGCGAAATTGGAATGTGTAGAGGTAACCCTCTTTTTCTTCAAATTCCACCTCATCATCTGCGAGAGCAGTTTCAGTAACCGGATCCCAATTGACCAGGTAGAGCCCGCGGTAGATCAGACCTTGATCAAAAAGTTTTTTGAACATTGTGTTGACGGTTTTCGAGCAGACTTCATCAAGAGTGAAGCGCTGCCTCGACCAATCGCAAGAGGAGCCTAAACGTTTGAATTGGGAAAGAATTTTTTTCTCGTAATCCTCTTTCCAGGCAAATGCGTATTGAAGAAACTCCTCTTTAGTCATGTCGGTACGCCGCTTGTTCTCTTTTGCAAGAAGCATCCGTTCCACGACGGTTTGCGTTGCAATTCCTGCGTGATCGGTCCCAGGGTACCAAACAACGTTGTATCCATGCATTCTGTGGTAGCGCACCAAAAGGTCTTGGACACTGGCATCCAGAGCGTGCCCCATATGTAATTGCCCAGTGACATTGGGTGGGGGAATCACAATCGAAAAGGGGGGTTTTTTGCTATTTTGGTCTGCGATAAACGCACCACTCCAAAGGGGTGCAATT
>CAYFOX010000103.1:2293-4424 GCA_964344875.1 uncultured bacterium | reverse complement strand
TTTTTGTGGTTTTTAGGATGAGTCATTCTAAGAATAAAAAACTCACCCATTAGTTTTTTAAAAAATTTATTTTTATTAGATGCTTTGAAAAAAGGGTGAAGCCCTTTTCCCCTTTTTTGAGTCTTGATTTCTACCCTTTGTGCATGGTATTTTTAAGGTCTGGCTTTTCAAACGAAAAAAGCTAAGCCAAAATATTTCTTAATTCGGTCAGTCTTTCTAAAAACGTTCAAACAGACGACTCAGTAAAAAATATTTTAGCAAACGTTGAACAAAACAAACTTGGAAGTACCGTTTATGGCACAAGGAACACTCAAGATTCATAGCGAAAACATCCTGCCGATCATCAAAAAATCCCTTTACTCGGACAAGGAAATTTTTATTCGCGAACTCGTCTCGAACGCCTCCGACGCGATCACCAAATTAAAGGTGTTGATCGAAAACAATGAGGCCTCTGTCCCAAATTACAATCCTGAAATTCGTGTAAAAATAGATCAAGAATCCAAGACGATCACCATCACCGACAACGGCATAGGGATGAGCGAAACAGAAGTCGAGACCTATATCGCCCAGATCGCTTTCAGCGGAGCCGAAGAATTTGTCAAAAAATACGACACCTCGAGTGAAAAAGATAAAATCATCGGCCATTTTGGGCTTGGATTTTACTCCGCATTTATGGTCAGCAGCCAGGTGGAGGTGATTTCTCAATCTTTTAAAGCCGATTGCCCTTCAAGCCACTGGGTGAGCGATGGATCTAACACATATGACCTTACTCGTATTGATACACAGCCGATGGGGACAAAAATTGTGCTGCACATCGATGAGGAGTCGCAAGAATACCTTGAAGAGAGCAAGCTTGAAGCGGTCATCAAAAAATACTGCGCTTTTCTACCCCATCCCCTTTTTGTAGGAGATAAAAGGATCAACGAAAAAGAGCCTTTATACCTCAAATCCCCGCAGGATTGCACCGATGAGGAATACAAAGATTTCTATCTTCAACTTTACCCTTTTGAGCCGGCCCCGATTTTCTGGATCCATTTGAATATCGACTACCCCTTCAATCTCAAAGGGATTCTCTACTTCCCCAAAGTAACCGAAAGATTGGAATTCGGAAAATGTTTTACGAAGCTATTTTGTAATCGCGTTTACGTTTCGAACGACATTAAGGAGCTTCTCCCCGAGTATATGACTCTTTTGCGCGGCGCGATCGATAGCCCGGATCTCCCTTTGAATGTCTCCAGAAGCTATTTGCACATGGATAAAACGGTAAGACAGTTGGGAAGCCATTTGTCGAAAAAAATCTCTGATAAACTCAACCAACTCTATACCCAGGATAAGGAGGCTTACATCCCCCTTTACAAGGAGATGGAGGTTTTTCTAAAACTCGGCAATCTACAAGACGAAAAGTTTTACGAAAAGACTAAAGATCTCCTCCTTTTCGAAAACAGTAAAGCTGAGTGGGTAAGCATCTCTCAGTATCTAGAGGCAATGAAAGAGAAGACAAAATCGAAAGTTTTCTACCATATCGACACAAGCGAAAGTCATTTCCTCAAGCTTTTCAAAGAGAAAGAGGTGGATGTACTGCGCTCAACCTCCCCAATCGACAGCCATCTTTTCCAACATTTTGAATCCAAAATGACCGATGTTAAATTCCAGCGCATCGACGGGGGTTTGGATGATTTGTTAACTGACAAAGAAGAGATTACCCCTAAAGAGGAGCTTCTACAGTTTGCTAAAGACTCGTTCAAAGACCTAAAGGTGGAGGTAGAACTCAAACCCTTGAGCTCTTCGTCTGTCCCCGGATTTGTGATGATTGATGAAGATCAGCGCCGGTTTAGAGATTATATGCGACTACAAAAGCAGGACTTCTCGCAAGATCTTTTTGGAAAAAAGACCTTTGTTTTGAATGCGAACTCCCCTATGGTCTCAAAAATTGAGGAGATCCAAAAAAATAAACCGGAGTTGGCAAAAGAGCTCCTGGAACAGCTCTACGACCTTTCATTACTCTCCCAAAAAGAGTTGCATAACGATGCTTTGCAACCTTTTTTAAACCGCTCTATGAAACTTTTTGAAACACTTCTCTGTAAAGATTAACCGAACAAAAAAGCCCCCGTTAATCCAACCCCCATCGCCT
>CAYFOX010000103.1:0-2283 GCA_964344875.1 uncultured bacterium | reverse complement strand
AATCGGGGGCTTTTTTATTTTTTAGGAGATCGGCTGTTGCTCCTCCTCTTTAGGGAGCTCAACAAAACTAATCGCCATTTTCAAAATCTCTATTTCTGCGCTTCCTGTAACAACAGTACAGGTCGTCTCTTTTAGTTGTTTGATCGTCCCCACAATCGCACCCGCGTATACCTTTTGGCCAATCCTTAGACTCTCTTGCAAAGCCTGAAGATTTTTACGCCTTTTTTGCTCGGGTCTAATAAAAAGAAAATATAAAAGCAGAAACATTACTGCTAGCAAAATCAGATTTTGAGCTACCGATTGTGAAGTACCAGCACTAGAATCCAAAAAAACCATTTTCAACACCCTTTTTTTGATAAAGACAGATCAAAAAAAGAGTATAGAAAAACCCTTTTGTTGTTCTAGAGGTTTTTTAGAGTAAAAAGGGCGATCATTTCAAGGTGTAGCGTTTGCGGGAACTGATCTACAGGCTGTAAACACTCTACTTTGTAGCCGCAATTTTCGATCAATATCAGATCTCGCGCCAAACTCTTGGGATTACAAGAAATATAGAGGATTTTTTTCGCTTGCATCTGATGAAGCGTATGAATTACCTGCTCATCAAGTCCGGCTCTTGGCGGGTCTAGGATGATGCTATCAAACGGGGCATCTTTATGCTGCACCAAAACATCTTTCACATCCCCAACTACCACCTCTATATTTTCCATCAAGTTGATGGCAATATTCCGTTTCGCATCACAAACTGCATACCTATTCAGCTCTATTCCTAAAACCCGGTCTACTTGATCTTTAAGACATATCCCTATAGATCCAACACCACAATAAAGATCTAAAACCCTGTCAGCTTTATCCGGTTTTAAAAGGGAAAAGGCGGTTTCATACAAAAGCTGAGCTTGCTTTGGATTAGGCTGAAAAAAACTTTGTGGTGAAACAAGAAAGGTTTTTTCACATAATATCTCTTTATAGTGGTCCTTGCCGGATAAATGGATTTCCGAGGTGTAAGTGGGCGTCCCCTTTTCAACATGAGTTAATACCACAAAAATACTGATGTTTTCGCAACATTTGTTGGCATCTAGTATCGCCTGTTGAAAACCTTTCAACTCCTCATAACTGAGAGCATAAAGGGGGTTTCCTGAAAGACCTAAAATCACCATCCTCTCCCCGGTATTCACCCCGGCTCGGCATGTCAAAGTCCTTAATGAGCCGGTGTTGGTATGTAGATAGTAGGCATCTAATTCTGTAGTACACCAGTGGTCAAACACCGATTGGAGCGTGGAAATCATCCACTCGGGGCAAAGAGCACAACTATTTTGTAAGAAAACTTTTCCTCTGGAGTCCTCTTCTATCAGCCCAAGATATTTTCTCTTTTCTTTGTCTTGGGAAAAAGAAAATTCCATTTTGTTGCGATAGTAAAAGGGATCTTGAGCCTTTATAATAGGCTCCACTTTATGTGTAAAAAAAAGTTTATCCACATTTTTTTGTTTCAAGGCCACTTGTGAAGAGTAGCTCAACCCGTGCAATTGACAACCTCCACAAATCTGAGCGTGGGAGCATTTTGGGGGAATGCGCTCCAAGGAGGGGGTTTTTATAGAGTGTAAAACCCCTTTTTTGATACCCCGTTTCCCTTTTTTCACCTCTACTTGTACCGTCTCAGATAAAAAGGCCCCTTTGATATCAATTGCTATTCCCTCAAGAAAGGCTCGTCCGTGCCCTTTTTCGGTCCATTTTTCAATAACACACTGTTCCATAGGGGGGGAATTTTACCAAAAGAGGGGAATAAAAAAACCCGAAAATCTCTTCTCGGGTTCAACTTCGACAAAAGAAGGTTAGAAAAGTCTATTTTTTCTTTCCCTTAGCAGCAGCTTTTTTCGCTTTTGCCTTTGTCGCTCTTTTCTTTTTTGGCATCTCTTTTACAGATTCTTTTCTGAAAAGTTTTGCCACCTTCTCTAATCTGATTGAACCTGTTCTGACGCGTTGTGCGGCAGCTTTGTTCTCTTTTTCTACAGCTTTTACGAGATCCTCATAAACCTTCTCTAAAAGCTCCATCATGTGCGTTGCAGTTTGTTTTAGTGCCATAAATGCCCTCAATAGTTCGTCTATAGCTCTTTCCATATTAAGAGAACGATTTTTTGTGCAACAACTTTTCAAAATATTTTTTTAAACAGTGTCTAGAACCTGTTTTTTTTGATCCTTCTTTCAAAGCCAAAAAAAGTTTTTTTTCGATCTCTTCTCTTTATGAATCTAGATATAGTATAAACCTGTTTTTTCTTATTTGTGTTTGGC
>CAYFOX010000102.1:4186-4519 GCA_964344875.1 uncultured bacterium | reverse complement strand
GTAAACAGCCTGTGCAGAAATGAAGTTTTTTCCATATACAATAGGGCATCGGTCGGTGATCTGTAGCCAGGGTGACTTATATCAAAAGGGAAAAATTCAAAAGGGATCAAGGTTTCACCTATAAATTAGGGTTGGTGTTTTTCTATACAGGGGAACAGGTGAGTAAATAAGTTTTCTATTTTATTTTGAGTGATCCTGTTTTTCATACCGTGGGGGACCGTTTCATCAAGAGATACGTACCCATTCAAGTTTAGCTGTTTCGATTTTTTTCCAAGAGGTTGATAAATTGGATCGACCTCAACTTTTCTTTTAGTACGGGGAGAAAAAATCGCC
>CAYFOX010000102.1:3887-4152 GCA_964344875.1 uncultured bacterium | reverse complement strand
GTACGTGCAAATACATAATATTCGTTCAATTTTTCGGTTATTTAAAATTTAGGTTTCTCGACACATCGAGAGATCGTTAAGATCCCACATGGTTTTAAATTCGGGGCAGCTTTGGTACAAAGTCTCTTTTGTCCCCTCTCCTAGCTTTTTCCCCTCTTTCATCACTATGATTCGATCCGCCTTCTCTACAGTTTTTAGCCGGTGCGCAACAATGATCTGAGTGAGTTTTCCTTGCATATTTTCCACCGCCTGTTTGACTTTCTCC
>CAYFOX010000102.1:0-3877 GCA_964344875.1 uncultured bacterium | reverse complement strand
GAATCGGCGCTTTTTTTGCTAAAGCTCGCGCTAAAGCCAGCCTCTGCTGTTGCCCTCCAGAGAGGTTTTTACCGGTCTCGCTTAAATGGGTATCATACCCCAAAGTCAGTCGGTCAATAAACTCGTCAGCATAGGCTTGTGAGGCGGCAAGCTTGAGCGAGTCTTCGCTTAAAGGCTTGCCTAAACTAATATTTTTACGAATCGTATCAAAGAACAAAAAAGGCTTTTGAGTAACATAGGAGACAAGGTTTCGTAGAGAATCGTGCCGAATATCGCGTATACTTTTTCCGTCAATACGGATATCCCCCTCCATCCCCTCATACAAACGGGGTAATAGATTCAAAATTGTCGACTTTCCCGATCCTGTAGCCCCAACGATCGCAACCGTCTCCCCCCGTTTGATCGAAAAAGAAACATCCCTTAAAACGTACTGATCTTCATATTTGAAGCTCACCTTGTCAAACACAATAGAGTCCTCAAAAGTTTCAATCGCCACACACTCTTTATGATCTTGTTGCGGTTTTACCTCCATTACTGAAACCATACGCTCAAGGGCCGCAACCCCTCTTTGGATACTTGCGTTCTCCTCAGCAAATTTTTTGATGGGGTCATAGGTTAAGTGCAAGATCCCACAGAAAGCGATAAGATCGGGAACCGACATCTGTAAAGCATACAGCCCTGTAAGGATGATACCCGCAAGACATAGAGAGGTAATCGAGTGGAGGATGGGTCTTGTCATGAGATCGTATTTCGCCGCTTTTTGCTCATAAAAAGCCATCCGGGCGTTCTCCTCCTTATATTTCTCTAAAGAAAAAGACTCCATAGAAAACATCTTTACCGTCTGTATACCGGAGAGATAGTCTAAAAGGGTGCTGGAAAAAAGCTCCTGGTTTTTCATCAACTGTCTTGTGGAAGAGCGGACTTTTTTTGTCAGGATGACCAAGGGAATCACCAGAAGGGGAAATCCCACTAGGATCACCAAAGAGAGTTTCCAAGACAAGAAAAGGCAAAAACTTACGGATGAGAGCAACTTAAAAGGAGTTATGATTACGTTACGAAAAAACGAATTGATCGAAACGGCGATTTGCTGGGAGTCCCCGGTGACTTTTTGAGATAGCGAACCTATATGATGTTGTTGGAAAAACTTCATGGGAAGCTGTTGTAGATGGGCAAAATAATTATCTCTTAGCTCACGACTCACCTGAATCGAGAGCTTTTGGATCAAAAACCTCCCGCAGAACAGCGAGGCGGCTTTGAATAAAGCTACAGGGACAGAAAGGATCAAGAGCGTTTGCAACGCTGTCGATTCATGTAGAATCGTCTCAGAGATCCATTTGGAAAAATCACCAATCATCCCCCCCTTAAGTAATCCGAAATCTTGCCCTACAGAGGTGAGCATCGCTACCCATAGAATCTCACACTGTTCGGCAATGCTCATAAAAAGCATCGACAAAATTACCCAGAAACCCAGCTTGCGAAACTGCTGAATTCTAAAGCAGGTTTTGATCAAATCAAACAATCGTGCACTTCTCCCATTTGTCGGAAGAAAGTATAACGCTGTTGCATAAGATCTTCAAGCGAGAGAAGAGATAGTTCGTGAAAATGGCTTATAAGTGCTTCACGAATTCTTTCGATAGCACCTCTAGGATCAATGTGAGCCGATCCGTAGGGCTCCTCGATCACTTCATGTATGATGCCGTTTTTCAAAAGAAATGGCGCATCTAAGTGTAAGTTCTCTGCTGCAAGAGCTTTTTTAGAAGAGCATCTCCAAAGAATCGAGGCGCAAGATTCGGGGGAAATAACGCTATAGATGCTATTTTCAAGCATCAATACACGATCAGCTACACCTATTGCTAAAGCCCCGCCTGAAGAACCCTCCCCCAAGATCAACGCCACCATCGGGGTGCTCAAAGCGGATAAAGAGTAGATGTTTTGTGCAATCGCCATCCCCTGTCCCCTCTGCTCCGATTCTAAATCGCTATGGGCTCCCGGAGTGTCAATAACAAAAAGAATCGGCAAGGAAAACTTCTCGGCAAGCTGGGCCATACGCAAAGCTTTTCTATAGCCTTCTGGGTGGGGCATTCCAAAATTTTTTGTTACTCTATCTTGTGGATTTACCCCCTTATGGTGACCAATCAACATCAGCCCCTTCCCCATGAAAGTACCTACTCCACCATAGATTGCCGAGTCATCCCCAAATTGTCTGTCGCCGTGCAACTCGATGAAATCTTTCAAAAGAGTTTGTTGGATCATCTCTATGTTGGGACGTAACGGATGACGAGCAAGTTCCACCCGCTCTATAGGGGTGATCGTCTCCCGAAGAGCCTTAACCGTTCCGTTGAGCATCTTCAAATAAGACTCTTGGCTCATTTCTAAAGAGGAATTTTCACATGAAAGTTTGAGTTGTGCGATCTCATCAATAAGATCCGCGGCAGATTTACCCTTTACCATAGTTCATCCAGTTTAATCAAAAAGATCGATTCTTACAATGGGTGAAATAGTTTTGACCTTGGGGAGACCCGTTTTAGGCCTACCCCTTACGCGAAAGTAGTAAAAAACTACTCTGTAGTACCTCGGATGATCTCAACAATCGTCGGTTTGGTAATCACGATAGAAAACAGCTCTTCTATGTGCTCTTTAGCCATTCTTATGCAACCGTCGCTCGAATAATCGCCGATGAGACTTTTTTCCTCGGTTGTTTGACCGCTTTGTTGATCAAAATGGCAAGGAACGCCGTGAATTCCATACCCCTTGGCACCATCAGAACAACCCTCGATCTCCTCGTCAAATGGGAGCCAACGGGTACCAAAAACCTCCATCATTTCGATTTTACGATTTTGAAAGAAACCGGTGACTCCAGGGGTATAGATGGCCACTTTAGAACCGAGTTTGAATTTTCCAACAGGTGTTAGACAACCCGATGGTGAATGGGGATCTATTCGCCCCAAACCCACTGGATAGGTCTTCAAAAGAACCTCTTCCTGAGAATCGAGATTCTTATAAAAAAATTGCATCTTTGCTGTGGAGAGATTGATTTTTAAGTGAAATTCCAACGAAAGATTTTTCTTAAATACATTAAATCGATCCCCGATCGAAACTTTCTGATTCACGTAATCGCTCTTGCCATTCAGGCTTCGGGCGATAAAGTGTCTCGAGGTGTTGAAGTAGGAGGCGTAATCGGCTAACCATGCGGGTCTGCCTTTAAGCCAAGGTACTCGGCTTGAATAGGTCACCGTCTCAACTATCGAAAGTTTATCTGGCCCTTTTGAGAAAAGCATCCGTACACGATCTACCTCTGATGAGGGATCTTTTTTTGTATCATCCAGGGCCACCTCATCTATCGATTGGTAGACAGCCTCTTCACTTTTGTTTTGTGTGTTTAAGGAAAGAAAGGGCTTGTTTTTTACAAACCACATCGCGCCTATACCAGCAAATACAAAGAAAAACGAACGTGATAAAAACTTTGAGAATCTCAATTGACCCACCTCTAACTGCTTAGCCTTATCTTTGAAAAAAACCCCTTCCTTTCAAAGACGATGTGTAACCCTAAAAAAACGCTTCAAAAAGTCTCCTTTTTGACGAGTGTAGGGAACACATTCTAGAAATACTTAAGAAGTTTTACTTTCTAAATAGATCCTCTAATCATACAATTATCTTGGAAGAAATCAAGCATAAAAAAAGCCCTATCCCAAGTGGGAATAAGGCTTTACAGTTAATTACAAAGAGAATTTATAAAGTTGCAGATCTTTGGTGGTGCTTGTGCGCGTGGTGCTCTTTAGAAACAGGCTGCTCTACATCCTCTTTCATTTTTTTACCCGGAGTGAATTTCACTGCCTTTCTCTCTGGAATGACAATAGCAACTCCGGCATTTTTAGGA
>CAYFOX010000101.1:0-4539 GCA_964344875.1 uncultured bacterium | reverse complement strand
TTATGGAACAGTCCTCAAATCTGGGATTAATCATTACACAGATGCAACAATATTTAGACGCTGTAAACGCTTCGGTCGAATCTATTAAAATTACCTCTTCAAGTTTTGATTCAAAACTCAATCAACACGAGGGCAATTTTAAACTTTTAGATAAAACCGCTGAAGACAGTCAGAAAAAAATAGCGACTCTTCAAATAAGTATGGAAATGTTTCAAGAAAACACGAAATCTTTTCAAGAAAACATTGATATTTTAAAGCGTGAATTATTAAATCTTGAGTCTACTAAAGACCAAATTCAAGAAGTTTACAATAAAATACACGAACTGCAGGATGAAGGACGCAATAACGTTGAAACCATGAGCGGTACAATTAGAGAAACTGCCTCCCGATTAGAAGCGGTGGCTTCTAGTATGGAACAAAATTTTCCTTTGTTAAGAAGAATAGAGAGTATGGATAAGAGGCTGAACGAATGCTGGGAGCTTTCACAAAAAATCCGTCAGGAGCAGCAGGCTCCAAGAATGGCCCCTGTGCAGCAGTTCCAGCAGGTCGTAAGGACAGCTGCCGGGATGCAATACCGCCGCTAATCCCAAAATCAGCTCGCTCCCCTTTTGTAAGGGGAGCTTTTTTTCTCCCTTTATTCAGCTTCGGCTCCCCTCTTTTTTAGATTTTTTTTTCAAAATGAGTTTCCGTGGCAAATTTACCTCTTTTGTGTTACCCTTTTCTCGAGAAAAACTAAAAAAAGAAAGGTCCATCCATGAGCGATATCGGCATGAACGATCTAAAGGCCGGAACAAAGGTTGAGTATGAGGGGAACCCCTTCAATGTGATCTCTAACCAATTTGTCAAACCGGGAAAGGGTCAGGCTTTCAATCGAGTACGTATCAAAAATTTACGCAACGGTAAAGTGATTGAGGTCACCTTCAAATCCGATGAAAAAATCAAGATTGCGGATGTGGAAGAGCGCTCTATGCGTTTTACCTATAAAGACACCGATAGCGCCGAATTCATGGATGATGAAACCTTTGACCAGGTCTCTATTCCTCTCGAAATTATTGGAGATGACCAGCAGTGGCTTAAAGAGGACATCGTCTATGAGGTTGTCTTTTACGAGGGGAATGCGCTGACCATTCAACCACCCACCTTCATGAACCTCAAAATCACTGAGACGCATGATGCGGTGCGCGGCGATACGGCGACAGGAGGCAGAATCACCAAAGAGGCTAAATTGGAGACAGGAGCCGTTGTGCAAGTCCCTATCTTTATCGACCAGGATGAGACTGTAAAAATAGATACGCGCACCGGAGAGTATGTCTCAAGGGCTAACTAAAATCTCGTCAAAAGATCTAGTGAAAAAACGGGCCGATTTCTTCCAAAATATCCGCTCGTTTTTCTCCTTGAAGGGGGTTTTGGAGGTCGATACTCCAGTGCTCCTCTCTTTTCCCCCAAACGACGCGCATATTGAGATCATGTCGGTCGAAACTAAGCTCCAGAAGCGCTACTTGACCTCCTCTTGCGAATACCTTATGAAAAGGCTTTTAGCCTCTGGCTCGGGAGACATCTTCCAACTTTGCCACGTTTATAGAGACAATGAAATCGGCCGGCTCCATAGCCCCTTTTTCACAATGCTTGAGTGGTACAGAACCGACTTATCTCTTGAAGCCCTCATTCAGGAAGTCTTAGAACTCCTCCACTTTTTGGGAATTTCAGGGGAAATTGAGAGGGGAAGCTACCGGACACGATTTTTGCAAGCGACCGGGCTAGATCCACTGAACACAACTCGCGCCAGCCTGATCCAAAAACTTGAAGGGAAAATCTACCAGCCTGAAAATCTGGAATTTGATGAGCTTATCGACGCCGTATTTGTCACCTTCGTCGAACCCACCTTCCAAAAAGGGGTTCAAATTATCGACACCTTCCTACCGCATCAGGCCGCGTTGGCTAAGATTGAAAATCTCGAGGCGCTCCGGTTTGAAATCTATATCGATGGCGTTGAGATTGCCAACGGCTATGAGGAGCTGAACGATCCTGATGAAATCCAGTCAAGATTCGACTCCTGGAATCGAAAAAGGGAAAAACCCCTTGAGGTAGACCCTAGATTTCTTGACTCTTTGGAGGATCTACCCTCTGTAAGCGGTGTCGCGGTTGGCGTAGACCGCCTTCTTCTTTTAAAAGAAAAAGCTGAGACCTTAAGCTCCATCCTTTTGTTTGATTTTCATTCTTGCTAAAAACAAGTAGAACGCGTCGATCTAAAAACTAGTAAATCTCGTCGATCTGTTTTGTGGATAATGTGAGTGGCTTACGACGCCCTATCCCAAAAGATTTCACCGAGACCCTCAAAGGGGGTGCCGATTGTCTGCGTTTAGGCTCAGCCATATAGATTTTTTTCACCAAATCCTCAACGACCGATTTTTCTATGTGGGTATCTTTTGCAATTTCTTCTACCGTTTTGGACTCCTCGATATATCCTTTTAACACCTTGTCAACCAATTGGTAATCGATTCCCTCTTCTCCATGTTTGGGATGGTATCTCTCCTCATGGGTGGGTGTCCGATCAATTGTCTCACGCGGAATCCATTCGTAACGTCTATTGATCCACTCGCAAAGCTCATACACCTGGCTTTTTTTTACGTCTGCAATCACCCCAAGAGCGCCACACATATCCCCGTAAAGCGTACAAAATCCTAATGCCATCTCGCTTTTATTAAGATTATTTAATAACAAAGCCTCCGATTGGTTGGAAAATGCCATCAAAAGAGCCCCCCGCACTCTCGACTTCAGACTTTCCAGAGTTTTTGGTTTCATCTCGTGAATCGTATTTTCCATCGCTTTTTTATACACGTCAACGATCGGATCGATTTCGAGCTCAAAATACTGGATACCCAGGTTTTTTACGAGCTTCTCCACCCCCGTTTTTTGTGAAGATTGTGTTTTTTTGGAGGGTAAAAAATATCCGGTAACATTCTCTTTGCCCAAAGCTTCGGCTGCAAGGACCGCAACCAAAGCTGCATCCACTCCCCCCGAAAGACTTACCAGCGCTTTTTTGAACCCGGTTTTATGAAAATAGTCCTTTATCCCCAATTTAAGCGCCTCATACAAATCATGCATAGGGTCAAATGTAAGATTTAAAGGGCGCTCGGTGACCTCGGTATCGATAAAAATCCGGTCCTCGACAAAACCTTTACCAAGCTTTAGCAGCTTCTGGTCTTTGCTGACGTACATGCTGTAGCCATCGAAAATCAGCTCCGAATTTGCCCCCACCTGGCAACAGTAAACCACGGGGCATTTGAGCGTCTCGGCAGCCTTTTGACAAACCTTTAGACGGGTGTCTATCTTCATGTACTGGTAGGGAGAAGCGGTCAAATTGACGAGAATATCGGGCCTGTAATCGACAAGCTCTCTGACCGGATCTCTTGGATAAGTGGCTTTTATTATATCAGAGGCGTTTTGCCACATGTCCTCACAAATAATCACCCCAACCCTTTTTCCGAAAATCTCCCAGACGTGCATATCGTGACCGGGGGAAAAATACCTCCTTTCACTAAAAACATCATAGTGAGGTAAGAGCCACTTGTCCTGAAATCCTAATAGGCGACCATCACAAATAACTGCTGCCGAATTAAGGAGACCTTTTTCCCCATATCTAGAGCTACGGCGCGCTATTCCCACGGTCACCGCTATCCCTTTGGAGGCCTTCACAATCTGATCCAAACATACGCTCATTGCGTCCAAAAAATTGGGGTGTAATAGCAGATCTTCGGGGGCATAACCACAAATAGAGAGCTCTGGAAACACTAAAAGCTCAATATGGTCTTTTTTAGCCTTCTCGATGGCGTCAAGATGCTTTTGGGTGTTGTACATAAGATTCCCAATCACTGGGTTCATCTGGTACATTTCGATTTTCATGAAGCCGACCCTCAAACTTAAGGCAAAAAGCCCCTTTTATCTCTCCATGCCAGTTTTTAAAAGGCGAATCAAGAGCTTTCCTGCCCGATAAATCTACCCTGTTTATTTTGTGGTAGTTAGGAAAACATGGGCCGGACGGGGAGATTTTTGATACGAGGGTCTAGGCCTATCTACTCTATTTTTAAAAGGGCTCCTTTCATTTTAATAAAATAATACTTACTATAATTTTATTCCGAGGTTTGGTTGCATGCCGATTGGGTATTCTTTAGCCACAGTACTCATTATCGCATCATGTATTTTTTTTCTCGTCGGTTTTGAGTCATTTTCCCTAGAGGAAAAACAAATACCGATTTTTTTGAGTAAAAAACCTATACGATTATTTTAGCTTTTTTATCCCTTGGAGGGTTAATGGAGGCCACTCTGGATATTGCAAAAACTCTAGGCTGGGTGCATATTAAACGATGGTGGATCGAGCACATGAGAAAAATGCTTCTAGCTCAACTTGGACTACTTAGTGCCTTCCTCCTTAGATGTGTCCCTAACAAAAAATACTTTTTGATCCTTACGATGATTCTAGCTTTTATTTTTTTATTATTTTTTATTGTGCCTTGGTAGAGAGCGGCAAAATGCCGCCCC
>CAYFOX010000100.1:1900-4620 GCA_964344875.1 uncultured bacterium | reverse complement strand
ATGTTCTCACTTATGTTAGGATTATTAACCTAATTTTTTTTTGGAGGAGATATGAATACAATCGCAAACACAGCATCGAGCGCAACTTCTACAGTTTCGAATTTTTTCGGTTCCGCTTTTAACAGAGTCGGTCAATTTGCTGGAAGAATCTGGACTATGATTTCCAATATTGTTCCCTCAGCTGTTTCCAGCAGGGTAGCAAAGCTTTTTGCTCCAATGACATCCGTTTTCAAAGGTTTACCTAAACCTATCAAAGCTGCAGTCGTTCTAACAGCAGCAGGATCAGCCGCCTATTTTGCAGTAAAACACTTTAAATCTAGAGAAGCCAAAAAAGCTCCGGCTCCTGCAGAACAACCTTTAGCTAATGCTTCTGAGCAACCAGACACATTGGTTGTTGCATCTGATGCAAAAGAAAGCCAAATCGAATCTGAAAATAAGCCACAAGATGCAGCAGACAACGTTGCTCAAGAGCATTCAACTGAAGAATAGGTCTTTTGAGGTTTACCAAAACCCTCTTACCTAATCATCCAGGCAACCCTCCATAACTGAACTTTTAGATATTAAAAGTAATGTTTTGGAGGATTTTTATTTGAAGGAAAATTTTCTGCTCTTATAAGGTGTCATCTGACTTAGCTCTTCTGTTTCAAAAGAATATTTTTTAAAAAGCTCTTTCAAAAGAGAAGTCGCCTCGTCTGCGGTCTCGATCCCTTTTCCCCCTTTTTTTATCGCCGCCAAGGCAAGTTCTCGAGGCAAATGACACACTAGCACACCGTCAACGACGTCTACCAGATTTTGCATCGACATTTCCAATCTGGCTTTATCCTCTTTTTTGAAATTGAGTAAAAGACCCGGATAGGGATCTTTACTTACATAGTGTTCGATTGTCTCAAGTTTTGCCATAATTGCATTGACATTAGCAAAACCCGTAAGCTCTTTTTGCTCCTCATGCACATACTCTACGTTAGTGAATCCACCCCCCTTTTTTTGGACAATTTTTCCCTCTTTAGTCCCCAAAGCACAGTCGGTAACCAGAAGGGCAAAATCAGAATTGGACTCAATTGCAGCCTCAGTGTAAAGTGGTAGCGCCTCAAAAAAACAAAGCACAGGGTTGTTGATTTGCCGAATCAGGGCGTGGGTTTTTTCTTTTTTCAAATACTGAAATTTTTCCATATGAACTAGTAATGACCAGATGGCGCCATGTCCAGACGGTCCTTTGTCCACATTTCTAAAAGAATCCAAGCACCATTTTCCCGTTCTGTCGACATAGGGGACGAGGGGTTGCTCGATAAAATAAAAACTCTCTTTTGGCCTATTGAAATAGTTTTTTGAGTCAAGAAATTGCTCCAATAGATCTCTGTTTTTTTTGGAGGCAGAGGTCATAAGAACGATAGGTGTCAGTACTGTTTTTTGAAAATATTCAAAATACAGCCTTTCTTTGGATTCAATATCCAGAAGGATCCATTCCAGAAGCGGTTTGCCCATAAAAGGGTATAAAAAGGCGGGCAAAGGCTCACCTGTCCATTCATCCACAAAATTTAGCCTCTCTGCAGCCCCACCTAAGACGACGATTTCCAAAAGATTTTGTTGAAAATGGATTCCTCTTACCCATTTTTCTCTTTCAAACTTAAGATATTTGGGCTCAAAAGGGGTGCTTTCAGGAAATTTTTTTTCTCTTAATTTGAGTATTTCCTCCATCTTTTTTTGCATCCCTTTAATTCCGCCCATCGATTGAAAAAAAAGCTCTAATTGATCCATCCAATTCTGTAAAGATTCCATCCGCAGGGTATCTAATGGCGTCGTCGCAAACTCCTGCAAAATATGGTCCTGGCCTATTTCAAGAAGCGTTTTTGAAGAGAGGCTTTCCTTTTTAGAGGTGTTCTCCTGGAGATTTTTTTTCTTTTTTTTACCTTTTTGCAAGTGGGAAGATTTCATCCTGAAAATAGACCTCTCTCTATCGAAAATTAACGGTTCCAAGATATATTCCGCTATGTAAAAAATTGACCTTTTGCGGTTTATTTTGGTATCTTCTGCAAAGTCAGACTAAGAAAAACCAAGGTAGGCTCTATGTCAGCAGCAGCAGCAACAAAAAAAGCTTCGGCAAAAAAAGCAAACTCAGCGTTCATGAAACCACTCAAGCCTTCAGCAGATCTTGCAAAAGTGATTGGCTCAGCACCACTTCCAAGAACTGAAGCGGTAAAAAAGATGTGGGATTATATCAAAAAACACAAACTGCAAGATGCTAAAAACAGACGTAACATCAACGCAGACGAAAACTTGAAAGTGATTTTCAAAAAGAATCAAGTGACGATGTTCGAACTTGCAAAAATCCTTTCTAAGCACCTCGCATAACCAGTGCGTTTAGGACTTGTTCTCCTGGCCGGGGGAAGCTCTCAGCGTTTTAAAAGTGAACAGCTCAAGCAGCTTCTCCCAGTTTCTCAAAAACCTCTTTATCTTTTTACGCTAGATCGACTTAGATCCCATATCGATTTTGATGATATCGTACTTGTCCTCCACAAATCCCTACCACCCGTAACAGGTTTAAAAACTGCGTTGGGGGGTGATAGCTGGTTGCAATCGGTATTTGCCGGCGTAGAAAAACTCCATCCCGATGTTGACAGGGTTCTAGTGCATGACGCAGCGCGCCCCTATTTCCTCAAGGAGGACCTTTTAAAGCTCATAGAGGAAGCAAAACGCCACAAGGTTGTGGCTCTAGGTTCGAT
>CAYFOX010000100.1:0-1890 GCA_964344875.1 uncultured bacterium | reverse complement strand
TACACGCCCCAGATTGCCGACAGAAAATTATTTGAAAAAAAATCCTGTGATGGCACGGATCTCATAACGTTTGCCTTGAGTCAGGGTTTACAGGGAAAGATTCTCCCCTCCTCGCCTTTGAACATAAAAATCACCTATCCAGAGGATAGGATTTTGTGTGAGACCCTTCAAGGTCTTGAGTAAAGTTCCACCTCTTTTGTCTCTCCCCTTGAGGTGAACGGCAAAAAAGCCTATACTTGCTTATCCTCCCTGTAGGGGGAATCATCTAAATGCGTAAACTTTTTTTAACGATGCATAGGTATAAAATAAAAATCGCCTACGACGGGACTCTCTACTGTGGATTTCAAAGGCAACAGTCCGATCCTACTATCCAAAAAGCTTTGGAGGAGTCTTTAGCCTATCTCGATCAGGATTTTGTGCAGGTTGTAGGTGCCTCAAGGACCGATGCGAAAGTACATGCACTTGGACAAATAGCCCATTTTGACCTAAAAATCGAAAGAAATCCCCTGAGTATTTTAAAGGCCCTTAATTCCCGATTACCCAAAGAAATTCGGGTACTGAGCGTTGATCCGGTCTCCAGCGATTTCCATGCCCGGTTCCATGCAAAAAAGAAAATTTACACCTACACACTTTCTACCTCTTTCCAACAATCCCCATTCCATCGGTTCCATACCCTCCACTATCCCCATAAACTGGATCTTTACCAACTAGATCTAGGGTGTCAAATCTTAAAAGGGACCCACGACTTCAAACAGTTTGCCAACACCACAACCGAGAAAAACCGCCCCCCTTCTACAGTCAGGACTTTGTTTGATGTCTCGTATGAGTGGGAAAACGAGTTTCTTATCCTTAAGTTCGCTGGGGATGGGTTTCTCTACAACATGGTTCGCAATCTTACAGGCGCTCTCTTACAGACCGCGCAAAACAGGCTTTCTGCTGAAACCCTATCCCATCTTTTAGGCCCAACTATTTTAGAGCGAAGCTTCACAACCATGCCGCCCCACGCACTTTGCCTTGAAGAGATTTTTTACTAGATTTTGCCACGCCTTTATGTCCTAGAGAGCCTTCAAAAAAAATTTTCTTTTTTTTCTTCACGCCTAATGAGACTTTTACAAAGAATTCTACTTGCCCAAGAAAGGGATTCTATTCTATATTCAGTCCCGTTTTCAATTATGCCGATGTGGTGGAATGGTAGACGCGGTAGACTCAAAATCTACTCTAGGCGACTAGGTGCTGGTTCGAGTCCGGTCATCGGCATTTAAAAGGGGGTCTCATCAGACCCCCTTTTTTATTGCTGTCTCCAAATACTGGAAAGAAACAACCTTAAGGTTTATCAGCGAAAAAAATTTATGCCAAACTATCCACTTGCTCAAATGCAGTCAGGATCTTCTTCGCGTTATCTGAAATTTGCGCCTCGCTTGGAGATTGCATCTCATTTAATAGAGAAATCACCTCGGGACCATAAAGATGCACGATCACCGTTTGATCTATCTGGGTATCTTTGAGCAACGTTGCCATAAATACATAGGGATCTCTTACCCCTGCATCCCATAGAATCAATGTTGCATCAATATTTCTTTTAAATGGGACTAAAGAACCCTCTTCTGCGATTCTTACTTTGATCACCTGCTCGACTTTTGATTTGTCACACTGGGTTAGCTCGCTAAATTTTTCATGCAGTACATTCAGCTCATTTTCGGAGCGAACCTCCTGCAAAATGATGGAATTTTGCTCAACCGCGGCCACTGGCTTAGGAACCATTCCCAAAAAAGGGGTCAATGTGGTCAGACCTAGAATGAAAAATAATTTTTTTAAAACCAAGAGATACATATTGAATTCCTTTTTGATTAGACAAAATTATAAATTAACGGCATCATTTAAGTCATAAAA
>CAYFOX010000099.1:0-4636 GCA_964344875.1 uncultured bacterium | reverse complement strand
TTACAATAGAAAAGGGTGGGTTTTTACTATTTTGGTCTGCGACAAACGCACCACTCCAGAGAGGTGCAATGAGAGCTTCGTTCGCTTGAGGGTCAAATGTTTTAGGCAGTTCTTGCATAGGGTTCCAAGGGTAGCATAGATCAGATTTTGTTTAAAACCTTCTTGATCTTTCAAGGAAATATCTTTGGACAATTTGGAAAAAAAAGAAAAAACTATTTTAGAAAGAAAAAAGGGTGATTTCATAAAACTGATTACATAAACTGTTTGGATGCATACCGTATCAAATTTTTTGGCACCGATCGAAGATCCTACCCACCACCCCTCTTACTCACAGTATAGAAACCGAATTCTCAAAGGGGAGATGGATCAGCTAAGAAACCTCTTTGAAATCATCGCCTACACCGGGACGAGCATCCCTTCTGTCTTAGAGAAAGATCGAGTTCTTTATGACGAGATACAAAATAAAATGGGATCAAGATGGGTCTGTTTGGCCACGGAATCCTCTTTTGGCTCTCAGACGACAGAGGCTGTCTCTGTCTGCGTTTGGAAAAATCGGAAGTTTGAACTGCTCAAAATGGATCTGGAAGAGGATAAATGGGAATTCTATAGCTCTTTGGAGACCTACTTGGAGGATGAAGGGATCGAGGGGCTAAAAAAAGTTTTTCAAGATCCACATCTCAAAAGTTTTCTTGCAAATCATCCTCATGAGTGGGCTTTTTCCGTTTTTAAGATGTTTCCTGAAGCTAAAGAGACGATTGAAGAAAATTTTCACATTTCCCTAGAAGAGGAGGAGTTAAAAAGCCTGAATTTGAAACAGGGATTAGAGGCCTTATATGACAATCTTTTGCTCAATCCAGAGCAGACAGCCACGTTACTCAGAAGCTTTTTGAGGCAAACAGGCGAGGTGGGGCTAGAGAAACTGTTTTTAGAAAAGCCTATTACCGATTTGCTTTTTCAAAAAGAGGAGTTTTTTTGGATTCCAGAGGTTCTTTTGGAGTTTCCCCAGGCGTGGGAAAAAATCGAAGCTGAAATCTCTAAAATCTGGATGATCAAACCAAATCTTTCAAAGATTTTAGAAGAACATAGCGCGTGGCTTACGGCCCTTAAAAAGGGGGCTTATACCACAACCCCGCTGCTTTTTCTTGCCGAATATTGTAAAAAGGGGAATATATCCTATCAAAAACTTGATCCAGCTGTTTTGCATAAGATTTTTTTGCAAGAGGTCTATCACCCTATTTTGCATAGTGATATTCGGTATCCGTGGATCCCTTTTTACCTTTGCCATTACCCCGAAAACGTGCAGCTTGTTGAGGCTTTTATCGCAAAAAAATGGAAAGACGAGCCTGGGTTCTACCAAATAGTGCAAGAATCTAATTTGTGGTTAGAGGCTTTAGTGAAGACGCTTCGATACTCTCGCGAACCCTCAGCGTTTTTGTTTTTTATCGATCTAATGAGGCTATCATGTGATTTAAGAGGATTGAATCCGGAGAAAACCAGACATTTTCTGTTGTATCTTCCCGATTGGCTTTTGGCTAAATATGGTAAAGTGCCTTTTTATAGCGATAAAAGCGCACCATTTTCCGAGGTTATTAAAGAACTTTGTGCAAAGACAACGCAAAAGACTTTAGACGAAGAAGCGTTGTCAATCGAGTGGTCCAGGCTGGTCAAAAATCTCCATCCGGTAGCTCTAATAGAGCTTTCCAAAATGGTGCCTGCACACCAGCTTGCATCAAGGTGGATCCCCTTTATGGAGCTTCATCAGCTATTTTTACTCATCCCGCTATTGGAGCCGGCCCCTTTAAAAACCGTTTTTAATGAGCTTTTTTTCGAGGAGCATTCAAAAGCCTTGAGGTTTGCGACCGAGATGCAAAAGGAGTTTTACGCTAATGTATTCGCCTACGCTTTTGATAAAGATTTTCAAAACACTTTTCCAAGCGAAGAGCAAACGGTAGATGCGCTTAAAGGGTTTCTTTTGAGAAAGCGGACCGCTCTCAGGTCTATTCAAGCCCTATATAGGAAAAAACCTCAAAATATTGCCCAGTGTCTCTCTTTACTTGAGGGGAAACTCGATCAAATCGAGAGGGGGGTATCTCCCTTTTTTTCGCAGGAAATCTTTCCAGGGGAATCGGTGCAAGAGTCGAAAAATGCCTCTCAAGCCGATTCCCAAAAAGTCTCAGAGGAGGTGGGTTTGAAACCGGCACAGAGCCCACTACCTTTGGAATCGGTAAACGCTTCTTCAGGCGAAGGCGAGCATCCTGAGAGGCATTTTTTCTTCTCCAAGGAGACTGTGATTCTCCCAAAAGTCTCCATCCCGCGCCTCCCTTTGGAGCGATTAAAACGGGATTCTTAGCTTTTCTAGGGAGGATGTAGGGCAAGCTTTTTTTGCCCAAAAAAACCATGGGGGCAAAAAATTACAGGTTTTTTAGGAGAGCGAGCTCTAGAGGAAGAAATTGCTGAAGTGGAATAGGCCGCCCTTTTTTGGAATGTTTATGGATGAGCTCTCTTAAAGTAGGAAAATGGGAAAACGGGGCTGTTGATGACCCTAAAGTATTATGAGGTGTTGGGTTCATGGGGGGGGTGGCAAGCCAGTCGTAAAATTGGCCCACAAGGGGATGCTTCAAGTTATGTAGGTTTTCGATCAACTCCAAAGCCTCTTTTTGCCCGAGAGTTTCCAGAGTCCTTGTTTTCATCAAATAGAAGGCAATAAGGCTTTCCCCATCCTTAGGATCGATGAAGGGGGGTGCTTCAAGAGTTTGAAGGAGTTCTAGAATTGCTGGGGTGTTTTTAGGGAGCAGATGATACTTCAATACAATCAGGGCAAAGAGATAAGGACCTAGGCGCCCCTCCTCTTTGGATTGTTCAAGGCGAAAAAGGATCTCCTCCTCTATCAGGATAAGTTGCGCATCGTTTCTGAATAAATTCAAAGCAATCTCGTAACATTTAGCCTCTTCCCCCACCTCATGTAATTTTCTATAGCTAAGCCCCTTTCCGAGCCATTCCAGGATCCCTTTTTGCGTTTTATGCAGTTTTTCAAAAGCCTCGAAGGCTTCATCGGTTCGATTCAGTTCTAAAAGGGTGAGACCGCTTCTAAACGTAGCGATAAGACCCTCAGACCTCCGTTCAAAAGAGTGGCTGATTTTTTTATACTCTTCCAATGCCTTATCATACAGCCCGTTAGCAAAAAAAGTATCCGGGATGGTCAAGCATCCGATTCTTGCATTGTAAGATCCACAAGAGACAGAAAAACTTCTCATTTTAAACTGCAGATCTTTGTAGACTAGACCCACATGTGCTCCCGTTACAGGTAAAAAGATCGGAACAATAAAAAGGCTTTTTTTGCCGATTTTCAATTGGATCGATTCGTAAAGTTTTTCGATTTCTATCTCTAAACTTACCCCTTCTTGGACTTCGGGAGCTGAGAGCGTTTTTAAAACAATTCCGGCACGTAACAGGCGCACCTGGTTGGGAGAAATCCAAACAGTCAAACCAGAGTCTAGCCCTTTTTGCTCCATTCTGTGGGCAACACCGAGCAAAAATCCTACCCCTTCGCTCCCTTTTTCTAATGTAATATGTGCTTCCAGCTTCACATTCCCCGGAAAAAGTGTCGAAGAAAGCATGTAGATAGCCCAATCTTTGGTTTGTTTTAAAACTACGGTTTCTTGCAATTCCCAGTCCGATGGGTTTTTAGGATCCAACCGGGCAGCAAAGACCCAATCCGCTTTCCCTTCAAAATACTGCTCTAAATCAGAAATCATCTCCTTAAGGTTTTGGTAACGGTGCTCTTTCTTGAAAGAAAGACATCGCATAGCAATTTTTGCAAGGAGGGGGGGGATTTCACGCATAGGAGCTACATCTATGGGATCAAGGATTTTTTCGTCTTGGGCGTGTTGTTTAAATTGTTTCACCGACTGTCTTTTAAAGGGGTGTTTTAACGTCAGGATTTGGTAAAGTATGACACCCAATGAGTAGATGTCGCTTTGCACGCTGTCGAGTTTTTCCAAAATCCGCTCTGGTGCCATGTAAGTAATGGTCCCCACAATTTTACCTACACGGGTTAAATCGGGGTGAGATTTAAGAACCGGCATGTCTTCATAAGATTCCTCATTCATATCAGCATACTCAGCAAGTCCAAAATCGTAGATTAGCACCTCATTAAAAGGGCCGATGAGGATGTTTTCGGGCTTCAGATCCCGATGTAAAACTCCTTTGGAGTGTGCATACTGAACAGCATGGCAGATTGTCAAAAAATCCCTCACTAGATGGATTGTCGAGGCTTTAGACTGACGATAGCTAGCTAGAAGGGTTTTGAGAGTTTTTCCCTGAATGAAGGGCATAATATAGAAAAGATCTTGAAAATTCTCTTCAATTGAATAGACACCTAAAATGGCTGGGTGGGTGAGCTGAGCCGCTATTTTTGCCTCTTTGAGAAATCGCTGCCGGATCAGAGGAATCGCATGCATTTCGGGGCGTATCCTCTTAAGGGCGATATCCCTTTCGGTTTTAGGATCGTAGCAAAGATACACCTCCCCCATACCCCCCTTACCAATGAGCGCCTTAACTTCATAATGGCCAATTGCCTTAGGGTTTACCTTGGTAGGGTTTAGAGATTCTTTAGAGCCTTCGTCTTCTCTATCCA
>CAYFOX010000098.1:0-4648 GCA_964344875.1 uncultured bacterium | reverse complement strand
CGAAATTACATTTTCAAAGAAAAAAAATCCTGAAAACAACAAGAAAGCTGCAAAAGAGCCTCTTGAGTCAAAAAAAGGGGGGGGGGCGAATTCTCTTCGAACAGGAAGTATCCGGAAAACAACGAAAAAAAAGAAACCACGAGTTCTGATGGAGGGGCTGTTTTTGTAAGAAAACAATCTTGAAGCACTCTCCATTCATCTCGTAAATCCATGTTTTTTGACTTGCAAATAAAGTTTCTTTGACCTACTGGTAAGTTAAAAAAAGGGCATAACATGGACGAAATTACATTTTCAAAGAAAAAAAATCCTGAAAACAACAAGAAAGCTGCAAAAAATCCTATTGAGTCAAAAAAAAGAGGGGGGCAAAGTCCACAGTATAAGAAGATAAACGGATTTGTTACTACTGATAAGGAAATTTTTGATGATCCGAGTCAACGTCAATTTACCGACGGCCAAGGATACTACATTTATGTTTCAAATAAAGACCTTCCCCCTAAGAGGTAGGGTCATAGATGATTGAAGGACCAAATCGACCCCCAAATATTCTTTCCCCTAGCAATACTCAGGGAGCTGAAATAACAAAAAAGGTCGATGTGGTTGCCTCAGAATCCTTGGCGGCAATCGCGCCTCCTGCGTCTCTTTCCTTGGATCCAAGTAGGGTACAAAAAAAAGAACCCTTTACCTCTGCCTGGACATTTCAGGATTTGGGAGATTTTTACCTTTGCACCCAATCTTTGCCCGATGAGGAAATCCAACGACTTAATCAAGAGCAAGTTCCGGCTTAACAACTAAATTTCAGCAAGGTTGCCTCCTTTGTGCGTAAGGACGGTTTTAAAGTGATGTCTGCTTCCATATAATCCCGTTACTTAAGAGAATTTTTCTCTATAAAGAGGGGTACAAAACATATAAAGAACAGATCTTTAGTACGTTTACAGAATTGGAACAAGAGTTGCAACAAGCGAAGGGAAATTTTGCGCAGTTTATCGCTCCAGTGAATCAAATTTTACAATCTAATCGCAAGACGCTGATCACAAAAGGAGAGTGGGAGCTCATGCAGGATCTTTTAGAGTTTAGTATGAGCGCTTGCTTAGATGTCCTCTCGACTGAACAAGATAGGTTTACCCAAGGTGAAATTCTAAAAAGGTCCTTGTATGATTGGCAGAGAAATATCTTGAGAGATCAGGGGGATCCCAGTTGGGGGAATTACTGGAAAAAAGAGCTTGCCCCTACCGAGGAAAATGATCAAATTATGAGAAAAATCATAGACTCCGATCGATTGGAAAATTTTCTTGATGCCCTGTACGATGCTGTCAACCGCCGCAAAATCGCCTTTTTGGGATCTAAACTTAAAGAGCAATTTAGATTGGCAAAAACCGATCAGTCCAAATTTTTAACCTCTTTGAACGAAATATTGCTAGAAAGAAGACAAAATAAAGTCTTTTCTGGGTTATTGGATAGAAATTCAGGACCGGTTGGAGGGATCTATCGATAGAGCTTTACAGGATTTAGCCCTACAACTCCACCATGATAAATTCATCGATGACAAATATATTTGTGGATTGCTCACCCCCCTTTTATACAGAGCAAGTCCCCTCATGGAAGAAAATCATGACTATGATGTCATCGCGTCAATCCTCACTGGAGTTCTTACAAAAGCGGATATCCCTGTTGTTTTTTCGAAAAACTAGGCCTATAAGTATCCTGGCAATTACAGACTACAGATCAGCATTTTGGATTTCCGGACCAACACCGTGTACCACGCTTTTTACTGCTGCTTTTTTTCCCCCTGTTCTTTGGCTACCTTTTTTTGTTTTCTTAGAATTTTTTGTTTCTTTTTTCATAGATAATTACCTTTTTAATTCTAAAATAGGAATAAATTATTAAAAATTGAAGATAATTCTTAACTACTTGAGCATGAATTTCCTATTCAGTGAGTTTAGGCTTCTTCGGAAGTGTTATGCGTTAAAAATGCAAATTCAGACCTATGAGGCTTGGGGGCAAAACCCCCAGACTATTCCCTAAATTTTTTTAAAACCTCTTCGCAGTCGCTGATTAAACTTTTGCATGCCTCCTTGTAATCTTGCGAAGCGCGGGAATTATTGAGATACCCCTCAAAACTCCCCTTCAGTCTTTTGTAAAGGCTTTCGCCCCGTCTTAGGCTTGCTTGATTTAATGAAGTGAAGTTAGTGTCAATAAATGGAATATTATACGAATCATTTTGCAGAGAACCTATGCAATTTACAACACCTAAAGTCACATATTCCATGAATTGCATTGGCGTAAAAGGATTATGCACTTTTTCACCGATTAATAGATGCCCAATCGCCTCTGTTAGATCCATTACCACCCTTTTTTCATCAGCTTGGATGGCCTCCTTGATCGATGTAAACACTTCCGGTGTAATGCCTAATTTTTCCACGCTTCTTTGGAACGCCATCCAGTTCAAGGACTGATCGGCCCCTTTTGGTATCAACCCGTGGTTGATGATTCCAAATGGATATAAGAAAAATTCCTCCCAGAAATCCCTAGAAGAGGGGTCAAACTCTCCTAAAAATTCCTCAGCTGTAGCAGTTAGAGTTGACGAAGGGGCTAGCTGCTCTTTGAACGAGGTGTTTAGATGTAGTTGAAATTCCTCTCTGTCGGCAAAAGAATCCTCTTTGATCCCTTTTTGGATCATTTCTGTGAAAAAGGATGCTCGAAACATCGCCTGAACTTTTGGCCGCAACTGCCCCTGCACAGCCTCGACCTTATTGCCCAAAAAATCTATTTTTTCTACCTGTTGGATAAGCTCATTATAAGCAAAACAAAATACCTCAAGCCTAGGGAACTCTAAATGCTCTAAAATATCTAACAATTGGACTGCAGAAAATCTTTTAAAAAAATCCTTCCAATCGGTAAGAGATTCTGTAGTTCCATCCATTCTAGATCTCTTGAAATAGGATTCGACCTGTTTATGGAGAAGATGCTTTTGTATCCAGTTATCCACTACAACATGGTTGGGCTGCTCCTGAAAAGCTACTCTAAGCTTTTTAGCCGGCAAGGCATCCTCTAATTCCTCTCGAGAACGCTTAAGAATACCCTTAGCTAACCTCAAAGCGGGACTTCGCGCTTGGGCACCAGCGGTTACCGGTGTTGTTGTATCAGAAGGATCGGAAAACCCACCATTCACATTTATCGCTATTCTCCCCCTCCCTGGATTTGATTGGTTTTACTAGTCTCTATTGGATATTATATAATAAAATTAATTATAATTCAATCTGCTTCTACCGAAAAGAGTCCGCCTTAACTTATTCAAAATGAAAGGGTTTATAACTTACTGATCCCAAACTGAATAGAATCCACAACGCTCTTAAATATGACCCTCAAGAAAATTTTCTCTTCAGTTTTTAGTTCTTTATGTTTATTTTGAAATAGATTTTTTGAGACTCTCTGATGATAAATGTATTTGGGAACTTAAACCCTTCAAAAAAGCCTATTTTTTTCCTTGCAGTTTTGCTTTGGACCACTGGAATCTCCGCTCTTTTTGGGGACAGTCATGAGGAAGACAAATCCTGGGTTCCCAGGGTCGGTAGTCAAGTCTACATAGGGCCAATTTGGGCTTATCGCAAAAGCTATTTAGACTATGAAAATCTCACCTCCACGGCAAATGATTCTTGGGGTGTTACAGGCGGCTACCAATACCTTTTTCCGAAAAAGATCTATGTTAATATAGACGGTGAATGGCATGAATCTGACTATGCAAACAGAGGAGATAACCAAACTTATAAAAGCCAAAAAAATGGTGTTTATGTTGAGGGAGATTTAGGCTATACGGTCAACCTAGACAAAAGTTTACGATGGATGTTTACCCCTTTCTTAGGTTACCGATTTGAATACACCTATTCCAAAACCGCTTCTACTCAGACTACCCGCAGTCATCAAAAAAACTATATACCTCTAGGTTTTCGCATAGATTGGCTAGTTTCACCCCACTGGAACTTTGCCTTCAAAACAGACTATCCGGTTTTAATCTATGGTTCTAATACTAAAAAAGACCCTATCTACGGAAGAACTGTCCAAAAGATCCACAGTATCTGCTACTTTGAATTCTTCCTACCTATTACTTGGTTTTACAATCCAAAAGGGGATGGTTTTTTTGCACAATTAGTCCCTCAAGGAACCTTTCGTCAATGCTATGAAAATACCCCTTTAGGACAAAGAAACGTGACACACTACAGCGCAGGGCTGGAGTTGGATCTTGGGTACGGTTTTTAAAAAATTTTTATCTGTTCATGCTCTGGAAAACCGGAATTTTCCCATCAGTTATTTAGAAAAGTTTGCTATTCGGTAAAGAAGTACTTTTATGTGGATATGGATCTACCCTATGGAATCTCTCACTCGATACATTGAGCGATTCACGCGATAAAAAATTGAAAGGGTCGAGTGGGTCTGAGACCAAACCCCAAAGCCTTGGAGTTTGGTAGTTTTTTTACATCATTGATCTAAGGAATTTAAACACAGTAGGCCAGAGGTTTGTCTCCTTTATTCCAATTAAGAATTAGGAAACAACATAATGTCGAAAGACTATGAGCTGTAGTTTTAAAAACTTCACCAATTAAATTTTTTTCTATGTTTTTACGAAAGGAATTTATCGCTAAAGCATAGGCAA
>CAYFOX010000097.1:0-4752 GCA_964344875.1 uncultured bacterium | reverse complement strand
ATATAAAGCTGAGGTAATTCGTCAAGACTCGAAGATGGCAGCTCTAATGGGTCGAATCCAAGTGGCTAATCAACCTAAGGATCTAAAAGAAAAAGAGTTGTCCGAAAATAGAGATAAGTGATAGTCTATCGAGGTATATTTTGCCGCTGTAGCTCAATTGGTAGAGCGCCCGACTTGTAATCGGATGGTTGAGGGTTCAATTCCTTTCGGCGGCAGATACTTTCCGGGGAGGTCGCATAGTGGCAATTGCAATGGACTGTAAATCCGTCGACCTTGGTCTCCGTGGGTTCGAGTCCCACCCTCCCCATTAACTCCTAATCCATATCCAATTCCTTCTCTCGAACCATTTTCATTTTTTATTTTGTCTTTTCCAAAATTTATTTGCGTTATTTTCATTCAAAAAAGAAAATTGAATAAATAAGATTTTGAGGAGGCTTTTTTGTTTCGAAATAGTTTGATTTATTGTTCGATCGTTTCTAGTTTATTTTCCAGTATTGGGCCGGAAGGGTTCCATTCTTATAAAAATCGTGTTTTTGTCGAGACGGGATCCTACAAAGGAGAGGGGATAAAAAAAGCTTTAGAGGCAGGGTTTTCTGAGGTCTATTCTGTAGAGATCCACTTTCCGTTTTTTTCTAAAATGATGGATAAATTTCGTAAATATCCTAACGTAAAACTATTTCATGGGGATTCGGCCTATGTTTTAAGAGCTCTTATAGAAAAGATTCATGAGCCGATTACTTTTTGGCTAGATGCGCACAATGTCTACGAAAATAAAGAGAGACCATGGATACGTAATTCTCCGTTGCTTGATGAGCTTGAACAAATCAAACAGCATCCTATTAAAAATCACACTATTTTGATTGATGATATGGATCTTTCGGGAGGGTATCTTTTTGATGGGGCCACGATAGAGCAGATCAAAATGAAAATTTTAGAGATAAACCCGATGTATTCAATAAAATTTATTGATGGGGGCTTCGACGGTCGCTACAAAGAAAATATTTTGGTTGCCGAGGTTCTTTAATAAAGAGCCTTTTTTCCCCTTGGCCCTTTTGCCAGGGGGAAAATAAGAGTTTGCCACAACAGGATCATCTGTGCATGGGCTCTAAATTCAACACAAATTTTTCGACGCTCTCTTTGATGGAAAATCTCTCTGCCTCTTTATGGCAGTTTTTTGGATCTAGAAGCAGAGCTGCAAGACAGGCTTTTTTGAGATTTTTATCCATAAACCCCGAGACATTTTGCGTAATAATCTCTTTTGGCCCCGCCTCCTCGAAAGAGGCGCAAGGCAGACCTGCTGCCATAGCTTCTACAATAACGATGCCGAAAGTATCAAATCGGCTTGGAAAAACCAAAACATCACACTTTTGAATTAGCGCGTCGATCTCTTCTTGAGAGTGGACTTCAAAAAAGGAGCAACGGTCTTCGTACAACTCCTTTAGGTGGTTGAACTCTCCGCCACTCCCGATTAGCCATTTTTCCCCTGGAAGATCCAGATCTAGAAATGCCTCTAGATTTTTTTCTTTATCGATGCGGCCAAAATAGACAAATTTAGGTTTTTTTTGATCGAGGGTTTTTTGGGGATTGAAGTGAAACCTCTCGGTATGTACTCCCGGATGCCATATTTTTATTGGATGCTTACAACCTATTGAGGATAAAAAATTCTTAATCCCAACGGAAACGGTCATTGTTGCAATCCCCTGGTGAAACCATTTCATATATTTATTTATAAAAAAAGGTGACAGTCCATACCGTTGCTTTAAAATAAGGTCAAGCCGAGTCAGATAGGAGGTGGTAAATTTCCAACCCATTTTTTTGCAAAAATGTCGCAAATAGATCCCTACACCACACTCAGTATAGATGTGGATAGCATCGGGTTGGAAATTTTTGATCTTCTGATTGAGCCCCTTTTTTGGCCAGAGGGCAAAATGAAACCCTTCGTGGATTTTTTTTGCAGTTACCGCATAAAAATCTAGAGGATCTATAAGCAGTATCTCATGGCCTAAAGCTTTCAACCCCTCAACTGTGGAGTTCAACTGGGTAGTAGCCCCCGAAAAAAGGTCAGGCGTAGTATCGGTTCCTATCAAAATCTTCATGGAAATTCCCTAATAGATTTTACGATAAGAGAGGGGTTATGCCTGTAGAGGGTAAAGTCAAAATGGGGCATAATGTTTTAGCCTTCGGCAGCGCGAATTTCTTTTAGATCTTTTTCGATCTGCTTTTGGGTATCAACCGAGGGGTTTTTAATATAATTCTGCGTATCATTTGCTAATTTTTGTTTCAGATCAACCAGTTGCTGGTTCACCATCCCGTTTGCTGAATCTTGCATGGCCTGCAGAGATTCTTTCATTGCTTTGTAATATTGTTGCTTTTGAGGTTCAAAATTGGATTCCATAGCTCCGCGAAAGCTTTTATCATAAATATCTACACTATCTTTAAACTCCTGTTTATAGGAGGGTTGTATGGGTTGATTTGGTCGAATTTCCATAAAATTTTTTCTACCTTTAAATTTTACTTTCCCATAACATCAAAAAAAAATTAGGGCAATATGTTCTACACTAAGATTTTTTCTACTTTCTTTTTTTGCACAGCAGTTTCTCTAGGTGCAGCAGAATTAAAATCTCCTCAGCAAGTCCAACAAGAGGTGGATCAGGCTGAAACAGATTTTGAAATCGCTCAGAAGATGTTTATCCCCTGGTATACAGGTCCTTTGATTACTGGCTCGGCGAAAAACGTCCCAAAAGGGAGGTTCAACCTGCAGCCCTACCTTACTTTGAATACTTTTTATGGGCTCTATGACGACAACGGCCATTATGTGAATACTCCCAACGAATTTACCGTAAACCCACTTCTTGTTTTTCAAGCGGGTATCACCGATTGGCTAGATATCACGATTCAGCCTCAAGGAACCTTTAGATTTTTTCAGGGCAACTCTGGGGGAGGGTTCAATGATTTAAATATAGTTTTAGGTTTTCAACTATACAATGAAACTCCCTACGTACCAGGTATTAGGTTTCTTTATACAGAAATTTTTCCGACAGGCGCATATGACAGGCTCTACTCTCCATTAGACGCTAGTGGTAAAGGGGTATTCCAAAGCGTTATTGGTCTCAACATGGGGAAAACACTTTGGTGGATGCCGTTACATCCCATGCGTTTAAGGCTAGCCACAAATTTGGAATTTCCAACCGACAAAGCACGGGTATATGGTCTAAATTCTTACGGTGGGGGGACAACCACAAACGCTACCATTCAAGTAAGACCTACCTATAATTTGGACATAGGTTACGAGGTGAGCTTGACCGAGAATTGGGTTTTTGCCTTGGACTTTGTTTATACTACATCCGGAAGAATAAGCCTTTACGGGGGAACACCTGGTTTAGATGCAGATGGGCTACCCTATCCTATCGGTTTACCCTCATCAAATAACTTTTCCTTTGCCCCTGCTATAGAATATAATGTTGCAGATTCGGGCGGTTTGATAGCTGGTGTTTGGTTCTCTTTTGCGGGTAGAAATAGCGGAAGCTATGCCTCGGCTATATTGTCCTACACTCAGCTTTTCTAGAAAGAATTCTCTAAAGCAAAATCCTTCTCTTCTTTTTCTTTGATTAGAAAAAGAAGAGTGATCCAACTTAAAAAACAGGTGAGGCTCAGCAGGGCAGTATCTAATGGGATAAACAATTGCATTTGGTAAATTGCTAAAGGGGTTAATGAGCCAAAGATCTGGGATCCGATCAGGATACTCCAAGAGAGAATTGCAAATTGGTTTTCTCCACGACTATGATCGTAAAGGTAGGGGTAAAGGGGGGCGCTGAACATGCAACCCACCACTATTAAAAAAAGCTGAAGAAATATAGGGTCGAGGGATGGGGGGGCAAACCAGAGCCAGATTAGGGGGAAAAATCCCCCCATAACTAAGGCCCCTTTCAATAAATCCGATTTTTTCCAGTGCAAAAGAGTCTTGCCAAAACCCCAAATCAATAAAACGTCGATAGTGATCAGAATCGTTTGAGACAAAAGAGTATTTTTGTGAAAAGAGCAGCAGGGAATGGCTAAAAACGAAGTGCTGTAACAAAAGGCTGAAAAGCCGGACAAAAGAATGATTGGAAGGGCTTTTTTTAAGTTTTGTAAGAGAGGGGGCTTCAAGCTAATTTTGCGTGGTCTACTCAGGCGGGGTAAAGTGAAAGAGCCGAGGATTAAAACAAACCCAAGTGCATGAGTGAAAGAAAAGGAAAATTTTAACAACCCTGTCAGATCAAAAAAACCGACTAAACAAAATGCAAACCAGATCCCCATCATAGAAGAGGTAGAGATCCAGCTATTAATCCTTTTTTTTCCCTCAGTATCTGCACTATCCAAAATAGCTTTAGTTACACCGGTAATTTCGCTTGCGCTAAAAAAAGACTGAAAAAATCTCCCCACAATCAGCGCTTCTTTTAAAACAATCGGGAAAAAAAAAGAGACAATCCCAAGCATTAAACTGGCAGATCCTGTTCCAATATAAGAAATCTTTAAAAGAAAGGAGAGGTCTCTTTTTTTTTCTATGAATTGAAAAAAAAGGGAACCAAGCGGTTTGGCTAAAAGGCTTAAAGGGTAGATTTGAAAAAGGAAACCAATTCCTGAAAGATAATCCTCCTGAGAGAAAAATAATAAAGGGATAAAAGGAGTATAGATCAGTTTTAACGAGGTGAGAAAATGTTCAAACCCGTTGAATAGAAGTGCAAGGCGTGTAAATAGGGGGGAGCTAGAGGT
>CAYFOX010000096.1:3034-4774 GCA_964344875.1 uncultured bacterium | reverse complement strand
GTCCAGCCCTTCAAGTGGTTTTAAACGTCTTTTAAATATATTTTTATCTATAAAAGAACTTGATTTTGAAAAAGATACCCAATTGTTGGAAGAGGTAAAAAATAGGATCAATGAGGAGGGGGGAATGATCATCTTCCTTGAGAGCAGAATGGAGGCCGCCCCATTGATTCAGTTCCAAAAAAAAGGGCGTCATCTTGAGTATTTTTAAATCCAAAGAGTCTGGACACATGATAGAAAATAGATCCATTCAGTTTTTAGTAGTTCACTGTTCAGCAACTCCCTAAAGTTTAGAAATAGGGCATATCAGATTGACAAAAGGCACCGGTTTGAGCGGGGATTGGATCGAATTGGCTACCATTACGTCATTAAACGGGACGGGATTATGGAAAAAGGGCGAGATGAAAAAGAGATTGGCGCTCATGCTTATGGGTATAATGAGGGGTCTTTGGGAATCTGTCTAGTTGGGGGATTAAGTGATCTAAACAAGCCGGAAAATAATTTTACTTCAAACCAATTTGAATCCTTAAACAGGCTTCTTAAACAGCTAAAAGAAAATTACCATGACGCTAAAATTTTAGGATATCGAGATTTACCAAACGTTCAAAAACAGTGCCCCTGTTTTGATGTGATTTCTTGGTGGTCGACAAAAAAAAACCTAAGACGCTCATGGGTAAATTAGACTTATTTCGATTAACGTTCCTTAATTGAGCTCAATACGATCGCAACAAGAATTAAACTAAAGGATAGAAAAGAGGCTACCGGTAGAGTGAGAAATACAGAAAATCCCTCATAGGATTGGGGCAGCTCTTTTAAAAGGGTTGGGATGGTTTCATAAGGGGTGTCTTGTAAAATGGAGTGGTCATAGGAAATCGTCACACCCATTGTAGCGCTGATGGTGGCAAGAATTTTAAAAAAGCTGTGGCTACTCCATACAGGAAAAAGGAGGACTAAAACCGATACCATTAGGTAACGTTGGTATAGACAGAGCGGGCAGGTATCATATTTCAAAATAAACTCAGCAAAATAGCTGGAGGCTACTGCAACTACGCTCAATATCCAGGCGAACCGTATAAAAAAACTACAAAACATATTAAAATTCCTTTAATAGCTCATTTGATAAACAAGACCTAAGAGATTTTTCAAAAACATCCTGAGTTTTGTTTTGTCCATTAATATAAATTTCAAGGTTCTTTCCCTCTTCTTTAAGTTCGTAGTAACAGACAAAACCTTTATCAATAAATTCATTTTTGATCATGGAAAGCTGATCGCAAAATTTTTTCCCCTGCGAAGTTGTGGGATCAAAGGAGGCGATAAGTTGAACTTTAGAGTGAGTGTTTCCGAATTGTACCATATCTGAGGTATCTAAATAGGTTAACTCGGGCTGCAGATCGTTAAGGACAGCCCAGGAGGCAATGAACCCTAGTTGAAAAAGTGCAAAAATCATTTGTTTCATTAATCAGTTCTTTTGTTTAATAATCTAATTTCTGTAAAGAAAAATCGTGAAGATTATTTTTGAACACCTTTAAAATCAAGTGAAGAAACTATGAAAAAGCTTTTACAAATTCTCGCCATTCTCCCTGTCTGGTTCCTCTCTGCAACCATCGTAGAGGTGAGCTCCTTCGAGCAGATTCCAATTCCCGAAGAGAAGAATCTTTTGGTAATCTTGGATATCGATAACACTTTGATGCATCCAAAACAGGATTTAGGATCGGATCAGTGGTATTATTATCGCAGAAAAGA
>CAYFOX010000096.1:0-3024 GCA_964344875.1 uncultured bacterium | reverse complement strand
AGCTTCAAAATCAGGGTCTGACAATGGAGCAAGCTTCAAAAAAGGTAAATTTTGAATTCAACGGTATCCAGACTCTTTCGCTGTCGAAAATTGTAGAGGATCCTATTTTAGTTTTTTTAGAAGGTTTACGTAAAAAAAAGATCCCTTATATAGGTCTAACAGCCCGTAGCTTTGAATTAGCGCTTAGAACACATCAACAATTACATGATTGTGGAATTATTTTTGAGTCTAAATTTTTTGACCCCCAACCCCATTTTCTAGATAAAGGGAGTCTCCTTTTTTGCTATGGAGGGGTAGTTTTTACTAACGGGGGAAATAAGGGCCAAGCCTTTGATCTTTGGAAAAAGCACGTCAATCTTACATTCGATCACGTAATTGTTATCGACGATAAAAAGGCCCATTTGGAATCTTTGCAAAAGACGATCGAAGAATTAGGGGGAAAATTCACCGGATACCGTTATGGTTTTCTTGATGAGCATGTGCGTAATTTTTGCCCTAAAAAGGCAAAAGAGCAATTTGACCTTATTGAGCCCTTGATCGAGGGCAAGCTTCCTTGATACAAAAAATTACCGGGGGGACTAACGACCCAAGAGAAGATGAAAAGGATTTTAAGATCTCCCTAAGTAAAGCAAAAAGGCTCTTGTAAAAACAAGAGCCTTTTATTGCCCGCGAAGGGACTTGAACCCCCACACCTCTCGGTACCAGATTCTAAGTCTGGCGTGTCTGCCATTTCACCACACGGGCATTTAAGTTAGGTGCTTAAACTATAACTAAACATCGTCTTCATTGTCAATTGTTTTCAAACTTCTCCTCTCTAATTTCTCAAGCTCGAAAGCTAATCCATGAAGCGAAAAACGGGCCTGATCATCAAATGCCGGTTCATCACCAGCCTGCAATATTCTTAGAAGTTCGTCGTCTTCATCTACAGGTGTCGACGGGCGATGAAATTGGGGCAGTTCGTCGTCTACATCTACAGGTGTCGACGGGCGATGAAATTGGGGCAGTACATCGACTAAATCGGTGGCATTCCCAACAAGATCTACTGAGAACTTAGATTCTTCTAACTCAGCCATGGAACCACATTCTAGCGGCAGATCCATAGATGTGTTTGGGGGACTAAACCCGAAAAAGCTAGAAGGATGCGGAATCGGCCCAGCTAAAAGGGGTTCTACGGTATTTGGCGTCAAAAGGCAGCTTGTTTGTAATTCGCGAAATACACTACCTACACAATGCGCGGTCGCAAAAAATGTTGTGGTTGAGGGGCAGTCGCTAAAGAGGCGCGCCCGCTTTTTTAAGGGGCTAGCTAAGGAATTGCAGCCTAAGAAAGAAGCGAATCTAACATTCTCTTTCTCAGGGCTTTGATCAAGTCCTCCATTCTCTTTCTCAGGGCTTTGATCAAGTCCTCTTTTTAAATTCCTTGCCTCGGCGTAGCTCTGAGCATTATCCGGTAATAACGTGGAGATCGCATGCATAAAATTTACCCCTAAAAGCTTTTTGCTAAAATATTTTAACATGTTTACCCATTATTTTCACTAAATTTCGCTATTTATCGGTTTACAGGGCTTTAAGTTTTTAGGTATGATGTATCCCTTTATGAAGCCTAAAGATCTAGCATATCCCTTCTCCTTCAAGGATAGACGTCTCTTGGTCGAGAATGATGTTTTTTATTTACCTAATTATCTCCCAAGTTATGGGGGGTTTGATCCGCAACTGCCATTACATCACCCGAACATATTTATTGAATTTTGTAGTGGAAACGGGGAATGGATCATCCAAAAAGCTCTGGAAAATCCTAGTGTCCAATTTTTTGCTGTGGAAAAACTCTTTTTAAGAGTGCAAAAAATTTTTAGCAAAAGAGAGAATCTGGGGATAAAAAATCTTTTTGTCGTTTCTGGGGATATAAATCTTTTTTTAGAACATTTTTTACCCAATAAATCGGTGGATACTCTGGCGATAAATTTTCCCGATCCTTGGCCAAAAGAGAGGCATACCAAAAACAGGCTTTTCCATAAAAATTTTGTTGCTCATGTCCAACGGATACTCAAAGATAGGGGTGCTGTGTTTCTTGTCACGGATGATACCGATTTCTCAGCCTGGGTATCCCAAGCTATGGAGGGGCAATTCAAACTCTTGAAAGAGGATTTGAAAAGACCGTTGGAAAATTATGGGAGCTCTTTTTTTCAGCGATTGTGGGAATCTAAGGGAAAAGAAATCTATTACCACCACTATACAAAAAGGGATCTATGCTTGACGTGAGTTTTTTAAGTAAGTTTAACTGGGATTCTACGCAGTTGGCCCAAAAAAAACTGGAGGTAGATCTAAAACTATTTAGACCGAATTTTTCTTTTGAAGATCAGATACAGTTTCAGGTTACGGGAAACGTCTTGGAGGCGCTTTGCCAGAAAGCCCCAAACTGCCAGACAATCCGTTTGTACAAAGGGCCCCTTGATTGGACCAGGCTTTACCCATTTTCTTTCAGTTTAGAAAAAAAATATGAAGAGTGGCTACAAGATACTTATGGAAATACCCAGAAACTTGAAGAGAGGAGGGCTGTTTTCGGCGTGAATCTTTTGACCGAATACTTGCACAGGATCGCATCGTTTGCCCCGGAGCATATTCAGTTTACCCTGTTTTTTGATGATCTGGAGTGGTACGCCCCCTCGCATCTTGCACAACTTTTTTCTAAAATGCGGTTTACACATTTTCAGATTGAAAATGACCCATTCGAGGGCAAAGTCGGTTTTGTCCTTTTTGACGACAAAGATTTTGATGAAAAAAGCTACAAGTTAATTGACAAGGTATTGCAAGAACATTCTCAAAAGGTGAGGTTTTTACCCCAAGAAATGATTCCCGAGCTCTGGCATAACCTGGATACTCTTTACGTGCTGGAGGAAAAATTATCGAAGTACGGTAAAAGGGGAATCGCCGGTTTTGTGGCTGCGGAGGGTGTGGTGCATTATTTGTAAAAGAATTCGGAGCAGAGGGATTTGAACCCCCGACCCATTGGTCCCAAACCAATTGCGC
>CAYFOX010000095.1:384-4829 GCA_964344875.1 uncultured bacterium | reverse complement strand
GGTTCATTTACTAGCCAAGTAAAAAAACAATTGAATTTTATGTGTATTTTTATTATAATAATTTCTAGTGAAAGGGGTTGCAAGACGCAAACAAGCAAAAGGGGAATTTATGCCCATGGGCTCCATCGGTGTATCTTTAGTACCAAACAGCGGGATTGGTAAAGATCAAAAAAGCGCTTTTAAGTCTCCATTAGATTTAATTCAAAGTAAAAACGAAGAAATACAAAATCTCCGGGAAAGAGTCTTTGATCTCGAAATGCATTCTGCAAAACAATTGGCAAAAATGAAACAAACTCAGGCTTGCTTATCTATGTCAGAAAATCAAAATACGATCCTTAAGGGTTTACTGATAGCTTCCATAGCGATTGCGATCCTTGTAGTAAAAAGATAAAAAAGTTTACTTTGTACCTTTCGCCAAAATAGAGGGGAGGCTACAACCCATATATACGACGTTGGCAATATGGGTAGACAGACCTGAATAATTTGATTTTACATAAAAACCGCTAAAAATTTCTCCATTCATAGAATGGCAAACAAAAAGCCGTCTTTTCGGAGTAATAAATTGTCGTTCAAATGCATCTCTTGAGATGGATTCATAGGGAAACTGACCTGAATCATCTACTTCTGGAAATATTTCGTAAATACCCTCCTTATCTTGAGAGGGCGTCTTTATGCCAAAAGCTCTTTGAATGCTTCGAAAAGAATCAGAGGATTAAGCTTAGAGGGTGTATTTTGGGATTTTTCCCAGACTAGATCGATTAGAGATTCGCGGATTTTGGTATCATCGGAATAGGGATAGATAGCGAAATGGAAGGAGCGCAACTCCTCAAGGGCTAATGTTAATACTAGGGTCAAGGGAGCTTGGAGCGCATCCCATGAGGGTAGAGGGGTAGCTGCTGTAGGAGATGTTTGCAATTTTTGACGCAATCGATCCATAAAAACGTCGGGGGACACTTGAACTTCATCAAATCTCTTTTTTAGAAGCTCTTCGTATTTCTCTATTTCGGATATAATAGCCGGAAAATAGAGTGCCTTTAGAAAATCTTGCGCCCGGTCGAAGCCCTCAATTTCTAAAACTTTATCGAAATCCTCTGGGCTTAAAGAGAGCGATATCTCCTTTTGCCAATACTGTTTCCAATTATAAAAATTGCCGACGATGATGGAGTTTTGCGTTTCAAACAATTTTTTTTCAAGATCTTTATCACAGGGCATGCTTCCCTCTTCTGTCGACACAATATCCAAACAACCACTCATGCTGAATTCTAAAAGAGGGCGCATTAGCCTCCATTCTTCCGGTTGAATGGCCATGGAGGATTGTGTTTTGAGCAGACGATTTACAGGAGCCACAAACTCCTCAAAGTGACTACTTGCTTTGTTTAATTGAGCGGTTAAACAGGAAAATAGAGAGGCAATCCCCCTTTTGTAGGGCTCGTAGTCCTCTGGATTTTGGAAAATTCTTATTAAGGTTGGGAGAATATGGTAACCTATGTCATGGATAAGCTCCGGAGGTTTGGAGAAAATCAGGTCGTTTTTAAGCATAAGATCTAAGAATACATCGGGTGGGAGAACTTGATCGACTTTAGCTAATTTCAAGGCAGGAAATTTAGGGTTTTTTTCTCGGTATAGAGAAAGGTTTTTTTCGAGCTCCTCTTTAATGGGTATGCAAACGGCTCCATTTTCTATCCTTATCCCGAGAGCAGAAAAAAAATGGGAAATTTCAGTCCCACGCTTTGTTAAAATCCACTCGATGTCTTCTTGAAACTGTTGTAAGACCGGAAATTGTTTTAGATTCAAATCTTGAATTTCTCTTTTGGATTTTATTTGTTTGCATGTATAGAAATTCCCGAGCTGTTGGATTTCCCAACCCGATACAAAAGAGGGTGTAGTGGTTAATTTTTTTTCCTCTAAATTGGATGTTTTTGTATAACCACCTTGAGATAAAGCTTTGCAGGCAACTTGCGTCACCAATTCTGTTGGAGATTTACCCCTCTCTGTTGCGGGGGGAATTGGAGAAGAGGATGGATAATCTGCACCTGGTACCATAGACTCCTCCTTCTCAAAAAAAAGGGTTAATCACAAGGATTAACTTACCGTTGAGGGATATCACCTTAGGCTTAAGCAATATTTGTCTTGAATATCCTCTAGAATGAGGCAGATACCTGCAGGATTTTTCCTGAAATTCTACGCAAAAAAGATGTCGAGAGACAGCGTATAGTTCATTAAGTAGCTCTGATAGAAAAAATAATGATTTTTGATCTATCAAGGCTTGGGTGGGTCTTTAGTTCAAAAATTGCTCTCAGAAGGCTAAATCCCTAACAAAAGGGGGTAGCAAACCCATTTCAGAGAATTTTTTGGTTTTTGGAGTCAGAAATACCCCTTTCAAAAATCTCAAAATCTATCCTTTTTAGGAGGTAACTCTAGCGAAGTCTGTAAGTTAGATTATCTTGTGGAATTTTATAAAAAAATCCCTATTTTGAAATTAAAGGGAGAAACACATGCAAAAGCAGCCTAAAAATAGCAAAAAAAAACAGGCAAAAAGTAATACCATAAAAGGGGGGGTTTTTGGAGGAGCTACAACTAGCACGGAGTGTATGCAAAAGACGACAGCTACCCGCGGACCAAATGATACAGGAAAATATGCAGGTTGAAAAGACTATAAAAAGGATAACCAAGGCAAAGAAGCCCATCAAAGCTATTGTCTAAGTAAACAGGTAAGAGGGAGTTACGCCTTCGGATGTATTTCCCTGAAAAAAATAGCTTTTAGAATGAGTATTTGTCTATTTTGTCCTAACGTATTGACGCATAAGGTGTGAAAAATCTTTGATGGAAAGAATTTCAGAGACCTGAATCTGGCTCAACGAACGTATAGAGGGTTTTTTTGCTTTTACCGATTTAGGTGTTTTAAGCCACTTCCTACGAACTAATTGGTATAAAAGGAGGGTTTGAACGTTCCATGATTGCACCCCTTAATAAGAAAAGGGGGTTATCTACAATTCTATTTGTAGGAAAAAGGGTGTTTTGGTAGGCAAATGTTGTGAGCGAACCTATCCAAAACAACCCTTTCAAAGCCGGTGGTGTACCGAATCCCAGACCGGCGGGGTTGGATGAGCAATCGACTAGAGTTAGTGAGACTGCTCTAAGAGCTCTTGAAAATTCTCACCTCTTTACCCCATCCGCAGATCTTGATCCTTCAAAAGTTAAGCTTGTTGTTCCAGATATCGAATGGCGTTGGGATGCAGAAAGGAAGGGAAATGTTCTAATATGGAAAATCAATATTGATCCATCGGATCCATGGCCTGATGAAACTATAGATGATTCTAATGAAGAGTATTTTCCAGTACTTCAACCTAAATTCAAAGACCTAAAACCTCTTATGGATTCTGATAAAGAATTTCTTGAGGAAATGGGTTTTAGTTTAGATAGTAACGCATTTATTACCCCAACAAGAGAGCAGTTGGTAATCAACTACAGAAGCTTTCAGCAAAAAAATCCAGGTTTTCCGGAGCTGAAATTTAAGATTGTAGATAGGATTCTTGAACCGGATGCCTTTATTCTTACAGTTTTAGAATCAGATTTGATCCTATCTGACAATGAAGAATTGATTCATGATTATGCTTTTCACACACTTCCTACATTACTAGGCATACACCAAGCCCCTGAATCTTACCGAACTTTCAAAGATTGGTTAGAACAAACGGCGACTATTTTTATCACTTTTTTAGAAAAAGAGCCTGGGGAAATTCTCGCTGAACTGAATAAGCGCCTTGAACCTCCTCTCGAGGAAAGGTACTTAACCGATACAATAGCAACTCTTAAATATATGGTTGGGGCTGCCCTTGATATCTTGAGCGGCGAGATACTTGAGTACAACAATATAGTAAAAGAGGGAGAAAAAGGGGTAAAGGAACTATTTTCTCAGGCTATTTTTCTATCTCTAAAAGACAAAAAATATTGGAAAAAAGCTTTGGAGATTGCTGTACCGACCTTAAAAAAAGATTATTTAGACACCTACCCAGAACCTGAGCGTTGGAAAAGTATTGTCGATGCAATATATGTGGCTCAAAGATCGGTTGAAAACAATGGAAAATAATCTATTAGAGGCTAGTTTAAAAAAAACTCGAGGATTGCGATAGGCCAATAAATGAAAAAAATTCTTATCACCGGTGGCGCAGGGTTTATTGGGTTAAATTTTATCAAACATATGCTCGAGAATGAAAGAGTGGATCTAGTTGTTGCTGACAAGTTCACCTATGCAAGTAATCCAAAAGAGCTTGTAAATAACATGAAGATTGCAACGCATCACATAGATTTGGCTGATCCAACAGCTGTAGAACATTTATTCAAGATTCAAGAAATTTCTCACGTGGTTCATTATAACACATTTAGTTAAATTATCCATCGGAGCGCCTTTATCCACCCCCCTTTTTTGGTTGAATATCTTGGAA
>CAYFOX010000095.1:0-374 GCA_964344875.1 uncultured bacterium | reverse complement strand
GGGTAGACACTTCTCTTATGGATAGGCACTGCTTCTGACTGTGAGATTTCCCACCTCCTCTCTTCAATTAAATTGAAAAAAAGGTCTTTTCTATCTATTTAGATTTTAGTGAGGATAGTTGCGAAAAATAAAAAAATTGCTAAAAAAACCGGTAAAAAGATCGCTAAAAAAAGCAAGGGTGGAGAATGTGTTAATTCAGGATCTATGTGGGATCAATGCAAGAATGACGGACCCAATGACTTATGGAGAACTAATCTTATAATATTTTGAACAGTATCAATGGGGGGCCAACGTCTTCGGAATGTCGGGAATAAGCGCCAAATGAAAAACCATGCTCGAAAAGTCAAAAAATAGGGTAATTTATGAAAAAACAT
>CAYFOX010000094.1:0-4840 GCA_964344875.1 uncultured bacterium | reverse complement strand
ATAGAGTACCTGGCTTCGAACCAGGTGGTTGGGGGTTCAAGTCCCTCCCGGTGCAATCGTTTTTTTATGATAGATATCTACAGTCTTACCCAAAAAGAGTACCTTGAAGCTATTCATAAAGAGCTCAATAAAGGGAAAGAGCTTGCCGGTTTGGTCTACAGCCTTTGGTTCAAAGAGGGGAGGCACCCCCTGGAAACCGAAATTCTTCCCACCGCGAAAGCGCTTCTTTTGAAAATCCTTGAGATTACCGATTTTTCTATTCCATCTACTTTTGAACAAAAAGGATCCAAGTGGCTACAAACCTTTCCGGACAAGCTGCAAACCGAAAGTGTCGAGATCCAAATGGATTTTGGTACCACTCTTTGCTTGTCCTCTCAGGTAGGATGCGCGATGGGTTGCGCTTTTTGTGAAACCGGCAGGTTGGGACTTATAAGGAACTTAACTGTAAAAGAGATTGTGTTACAACTCTACTATGCCAAAGTCCTACGAAAGGTTGCTGTACGTAATTTGGTTTTTATGGGTATGGGGGAGCCCTTTGATAATTATGAGGCTGTGAAAAGGGCTATTGCTATTTTTATCGACCCTTTTGGATTCGGATTGGGCCCTTCAAGAATCACCGTCTCCACAAGTGGACTGGTGGATGTTTTGAAGAAATTTACTAAAGAGGTGGATCCTAGAGTTAGGCTTGCTGTTTCTATCAATGGCTCAAGCAATCTTGTCCGTTCTAAAGTGATGCCAATCAATAACCGTTATCCGATGGATGTATTGAAAGAGGCTCTTTTAGACTACCAAAAAAGTCACCCTAAAAGAACACTGTTGTTTGAATATGTTCTGTTACAAAATGTGACAGATCTCCTTTCCATGGCTGACGATTTGGCGAAATTTTGCGAGGGTTTTTTAGATCTTAGAATCAATGTCATCCCATATAATCCTCAGTCGCGCGCAAGATTTATTACCCCCTCAATAGAGGCGACTCAAAATTTTATTGATCGGCTTAGAGGTCACGGGTTTCGGGTCTATTTACGCGGTACAAAAGGGGAGAAAGAGATGGCGGCTTGCGGACAGCTTGGGAATTTAGGATTGAGAAGTATGAAAATAAATTCTATAGTAGCCTAAGAAAAGAGGGCTAAACTATGGACCTACATCACACTGCAAGAGGCAGTCTTGTTCTAACAGACGCGATTCGTCAATACGCCGAAGATAAATTTCAAAAAGTTCTCGATCACCATTCCTATGGTATTCCCATCCAGAGGGCCTTTTTTACCTATGGTATCGAGCGGTACATGCATAAATTCACCATACTGGTGTATGCTTCAATGCATCTTAAAATCCGCGCTGAGGCGAGCACAAAAGATTTGTATGCATCTATAGATGCAGCATTCTCGATTTTAGAGGCGAAATTTAAAAAGTATCACGATCTTGTTAAAGAGCATCATAAAAAATCGGGGAGTATAAAACAGCACATCATCTGGGAAGATGACACCGAAATTATCAACCGAGAAATTGACTCTGAAAATTTCAAAGAGATGAAAGAGGCGCTCCTTCCACCGGTAACGCGCAATTCCAAGCAAATTCTCAAAACGCTTTTATTGGAAGAGGCGATCATGAAGATGGAGCTTTCGGATGAACCCTGCATGGTGTTTAAAGATGAGAGATCCCTAAATTTGATGGCTCTTTATAAGCGTCACAACGGAACATACGGAGTATCAGAGGTTGTCGAACCTGACTGAGGAGACGATTAGGCAAGATCTTATAGATCGGCTTGTTTTGCAATGGAACTTCCCCTCTCGGTTATTGATTAAAGAGAGGGCGATCCATCAGTTGCCCCATTTTCATCAAGACGGTTTAAAAGAGAAGCTCCCTAAAGACCGCAGAATCGATCTTCTAGCTTATCATTGGCAAAAAGAGCGTTTGATGCCCCTAGTTTTATTCGAATGTAAATTCGCCAAACCGGATAAGAGAGCCTTCCAGCAGTTAGTGGGATATAATCACTGGATCAAAGCCCCTTTTCTAGCTTGGGTAAGCCTAGAACATGAGGGGCTTTACAGGATTTCAAAAGAGGGTTTAATCTATTTAGGTGCTTTCCAACCTTTTGAGGAACTGTGCAAATTGTTGACCGACTAGAAGACAAAGACCCATTTTTGAGCTTTTCTGTACGATTATGCCAAGAGAGGGAGAAAGTCGATTTTTTAGAGCCTGTACGATCGAATCAGGATTTGATTCTCTTTGATGGAATAGAGTGGCTCTCCTCTTTGCCCCTCCTTTTGGATAAAGAGGTTGTATTTGTGGAGAAGAACCTTGAAAAAATCAAAGGGGTGCTTGACGATCCCCTTTTTTTGGCCTTCCTCTCCCATGGAAAAGCGCACATTGTCACAACTGTCAGATTTCCGGTATTTGTTGGGGGAAAGACATTTGAGGTGTTCACAAAAAATTCTTCCTCTTTGTTTAGAGATTTTGTGGAGCACGTGATTCGGTTTGACGCCCTTTTTAGAGAGGGAATGGACCTGGGGATTGCGCACTTTAGAAACGTCCTTTGTTCCTTGAAAAGTTTTTCAAGCTTTTATGAGATCTCCTCGTTAAAAGGGGACTTCAAGGCTCCCTGGCTTATTGTGGGGGGAGCGCCATTGACAGAGGAGGATGTCTTATCCATACAAAAAATGAAACAGACTCATTGGGTGATAGGAGCTGGGGCAGGAACTAAAAATCTGCTTGAAAAAGGGTTAATTCCCGATTTTGCCAGCCTTGTAGATCCCTTTCCGCAATCGGAAAAATATGTGGAACATGCTATCCCCACTTTTTTTCAGCTTAGAGCACAAACCGAATATCTGAAAATGTGTCATGGGGGGCTGATTTGGGCAGGCCAAAACGATCTGTATCCCTTAGAGTGCGATCTGGCTCAAAAAGCGGGTCTGAGCGATATTCTTTTTGACGGAGGCTACGATACGGTGAATTTTTGTGCTCTTATAGCGCAAAAAATGGGGGCTACGTGTATGGATTTTAAAGGTGTTTCAAAGGGGAGAAATACTCTGAATGACCTTTATAGCCGCTTGTATCTGGATCGGATGGGTTTAAAAATGCACTTAGAACAAAAGGGTGAGGAAAAGCTCGATAAACAGTTCGTTATGTCTCAAACAGAGCTCGATCACAAAAGACTTTTTTCCTATCTTCAAAATATCTTAGAGGCAAAAGATCCCTTAGATCTTATCCGGCTGGGTGTGGAAGAGGGCTATTTACGCCCTTTAAGAATCTATCTGGGTAAGGAGACGATTTCGCTCGAGCCGTTAATGGAGCTATTTAAAAAGACTCTTGAGGGGATAACTGTTTAGAGGAAAAAAAGAGAGAGATTAAACAGGAGGCGTCAAAGTCGCCGGTCGTACTTACTACCCAGAGTTTAAGGTCCCCAAACCTAGAAACGTCTTGGGAGAATTTCCCCTTATACCCGATTAATCTCTCACAACTTTTATATAATACTTTATTTATAATCGTGCAATATGAAAATTAAGTACCTAATGATCAGCCTGTTAGGAGCTTGCTCCCAAATGCAAACTCCTGCCCCAGCCCCCCATTCCCCAACCCAAAAAGAGAGGGTAACCTCCGATTTTTTCCCCTCTAAACCCCATTTGGAGGAGCCCAGGTACATAGCCGGAGATAGCGAACATCTCTTCAAAGAGGCGTTGTGTGAAGAATACTGGCAAATCCCCGATACCGCATTTCAATGTAGGGGTTCGAAATGGAACTCCCCAAGGCGCACCCCCGATGGGTTGATTGAGGATTGTGAGGGGCAACATGATATCGAAAAACCTATAGCCTTACAGATCGTGAGATTTTTACACCGGTTCCAGGCAAAGGAGGAAAAAAGGCTTAAGATTCTGATAGGAAGGCGCTGCGCGGTGCATGAAAAGTATATAGAGGCTAAACAGAGCTTTCAAAAAGGGGATCGGGTTGTCGTTAGGCTCGACGGGGTTTCTAGAGAGGAGTTGAAAAAACGACTGACCGCATGCCTTCTTCCTAATGAGCCAATAGAGATCTTGGAAAATGGCTTCTCTATAGAGGATAAAGACCTTTGGGGAGAAAGCCAAACCCTCTGTATCCGACTGAAAAAATAGGTTGTAGAGACTCGGTTATTTTAAACAATTCAACAGTTGAGAAAAAGAGTCCATCGAGGGGACGCTATCTGGGACAGAGGCGCTTTTTTTGTACATGGTTGAGGCGATTAAAAGAGCTTTTACCCCCGCGCTTTGGGCAGATTGAATTCCTTTGAGAGAGTCTTCAAACACAAGACAGCTTTTCTTGGGTTTTTTTACACTATTTATGGCTTTTAGGTACCCTGCGGGATGGGGTTTGGGGTGCTCAAAATCCTCAATGGTAAAAATGTTGTTGAAATAGTTTCCAAATGAGCAATGAGTATACTGCTCCACATGTTTTTTAGGAGAGTTAGTGACCATTACCATCTCTTTTTTACGGGCTTTTAACAGCTCTAAAAAAGGCTGAGCTCCGGGCATCCACTGGGGGGGAGAGGTAACAAGAAGCTTCTCGTAGACTGCTATCTTTTGTCTGCGGAGCTCCTCTCCGTCAGAGATGCGTTGTTCGAGCCCCGGACATTTTTGATAGATGGTTTTGAAAAGGTGAGGTCTGGAGAGGAGGGCGTGAGAAAGGTACTCCTCAAAGGACCAGTTAAGCCTAAATCCATGGTGTTCAACCGTTTGTTCCCAAGCCGCATGGTGGAGGGGTTCAGTATTGATCAGTGTTCCATCCAAATCAAATAAATAGGCATCAAATTCTAACAGATTGTCCAGCATAGCTTTATGAAAAATAAACAAATATCTTATAGCCTAAATGA
>CAYFOX010000093.1:0-4873 GCA_964344875.1 uncultured bacterium | reverse complement strand
AGCCTTGTGGAGGCCTCTTTGATCTTAGGAGCTGGACCTACAAAAACCTTTTTTAAAATCACTCTGCCTCTTTTAAAACCGGCCCTTCTTGCGTCTGGGTTATTGATATTTGTGATCTCATTTGACGATTTCTTATTTTCGTATTTTTGTGCGGGAACCTCGGTGGAGACTTTATCGCTTTATCTCATCTCTTCAATCCGTTTTGGGATCTCTCCTGTTGTGAATGCTCTCTCTACAATTCTTCTATTTCTTACGATTCCGCTTGCTCTTCTTTTCTTTTCCTCAAAAAAAGGGACGGAGGTATTTTAATGTGTCGTTTATTTTATGCCTTCTTGTGGGTCTTAGCCATCTATTCATCGATATCTATAAGCCATTTGAGCCCCTTATGGTTACAACAACCGGTGAAATCGATCGACTTTTTTTGTTGGGGAGACACGATTGAACCCGAACTCCTAGAGGAGTTTGAAAAAACCACTCACATCCGTGTGAATATCCACCCTTTTAGCTCGAATGAGGAGATGATTGTCAAACTCAAAGCGCTAGACGGTAAAGGATACGACCTTATTTGCGCATCTGACTATGCGATTCGGATTTTGAAAGAGGAGAAACTGATCGCTCCCATCGATCATAACCTGATTCCCAATATAGCAACCATTGACCCCTACCTATTGCATCAAAGCTTCGACCCCCAAAACGAGGTCTCTTTACCTGTGGAATGGGAACCGTATGTGATTGTTACGAAGGAACCCTCCAACCTCGGGATCGCGGATCTTTTCAAAGATCATGGGAAAAACCGAGTTGTTATGACCCCCGATCCTGTTGAGGCGATTATGTATGCGGCCTATACTCTCTACGGAAAAGTAGATCATTTAAGCGACGATCAGCTCCAAGAGGTAAGGTCTCTATTAAAAATGCAAAAAAAATCGATTGAAGCTTATGTTGATCACCGTGCTAAATACCTTATCGAAACAGGGAACTGCGATTTGGCCCTAATTCGTAGCGGTTTTGCCCGTTTGATGGAAAAAGACAATGTGCCTATCCACTATCAACTCCCTAAAGACTGGCACTTTATTAATATAGAAAACCTCGCTATAACAGCCTCTTCTCAAAAAAGGGATGAAGTACATACCTTTATTAACTTCTTTCTTTCTAAACACTCCCAGAAAGTCCATAGCGAAAACACCCTGGTGTTTCCCGTTCATGTAGAGCTCACCTCTGATGAAAAAATTATGGAAGAAATCCACAGGAAAAATGATCCCCAGTTCTTTCGCTACCTTGCTAAAGAGGAGGATACACGCGATCTATGGGTTTCATTAAAAAGGCACCAGCCTAAAAACTAGGCTGATCTGCACAAGACCTCCCTTGATAAGATAATTCTAGAGAGGTCCAGTTCTGAAATTAACTTATTTGTTTTTCGATGTAATTGACAACGTCTCGAACTGTTTTAAGATTTTGAGCATCTGTATCAGGGATCTCTTTTTTAAATTTCTCTTCAAACGCCATCAGTAGTTCCACAGTGTCCAACGAGTCGGCACCAAGATCTTCCATAATTGTAGATTCAAGAGTCACCTTGTCTTCTGCAACACCGAGTTGCTCCACGATGATTTTCTTTACTTCTTCAAAAATTGTTTCAACTTTTTCGCTCATGATGTTGTTGCTTCCTTTTTCATTAGTGTAAAGTTAAACCTCCGTCAACGGTCACAACTTGACCATTAACGTAGCTGAAATTCATCGCGATGTGATAAACAACCTCCGCGATTTCTTCCGGTTGCGCCATCCTTGCAAGAGGGATGTGCTTCATAATCTCTTCTTTGAGGGCATCGGGCAAATCTTTTGTCATCTTCGTATCGGTAAACCCGGGGCGTACTACATTCACCCGAACATTCCTTTTTCCAATCTCTAAGGCTAAAGATTTAGCCATCCCCTCTAATCCAGCTTTGCTAGCGGCATAATTGGCTTGCCCGGCATTTCCCCTAGCAGAAACAGAACTCAAATATACAATAGAGCCCGACTGTTTTTTGAGCATATCAGAAATGAAAGCCTTTGTAATCCAAAAAGGAGAGTAGAGATTCGTTTTTAAAACCGCATCAAAGTCCTCATCCTTCATCCGCAAAAAAAGGGTATCCTTACACATCCCTGCATTCAATATAAGAACATCTACAGGCCCCACCTCAGAGTAAAGTCTCGGTATCTCCTCTCTGATCGAAGTATCGATTGCGTGGAATTTTAACCTTGGATCCATTTGGGCGATTTTGTCCCCAGCCTCTATATCTCTTCCGGTAAAATGAACCTCAGCTTGTGTCTCTTTTAGAAACTTTTCGACAATCTTGAGGCCAATTCCCTTAGTTCCTCCCGTTACAAGAGCGCGCATACCTCAAACTCCTTTAAATCCTTGACGGTGTTCACCGAAATCACTTGGGCATCAATATTTTTTTGGACAAGTCCTTTTACCACAGTTCCTGGACCTAGCTCTAGAAAGGGGGTAGTATTGCCAACAGCCTCAATAGACTCAGACAGCCTAACACTGCTGATTAGTTGTCTTGCTAAAAGATCTTTGATTCTTACAGGATCTTTTTCGCTTTGGGCACTAGCATTCATAACCACTTCAAAAGAGGGGGTCTCAAATGGGATTTGCTCTACGATTGGATTAAACTTTTCGTAAGCACTCATCATTAATGAGGAATGGAATGCACCACGTACATCTAACTGTATCACTCGCTTGGCCCCATTTTTTTTCAGATTCTCGATCGATTGCTCGATATCCTCTTTACTTCCGGATATGACTGTTTGGAGCGGGGTATTCAAATTAGCCAGTACAGTTGTGCCACAAAGGCAATGAGTTATTTGCTCTGGAGCCAGCCCAATCACCGCAGCCATCCTCCCCTCCTGCTCCATAGCTGCTGCCTGCATCAGCTCCCCGCGCCTCTTTACTAGGTGCAAACAATCAGAAAACCGGAGGGCTTTGGCTATCGTTAAGACGCTGTACTCCCCTAGACTCAAACCAATCCCCTTATGAAATTCCAGTGTGGGACAAACCTCGTTTAAGACCCGATAAATCGCAACTGTAGTAGCGTAGATGCTAAGCTGACTTTTATCTGTGTCGCTTAAACTTTCTTGACTCCCTTCATAAATCCACGAGCGAATAGGTAGATGCGTGATATCTTCCGCCTCCTCCATAGTCTGTCTAAATAACGAAAAATTCTCATGGAAATCTTTGCCCATATGGACAAATTGGGCCCCTTGCCCCTGTGTTAAAAGTGTATACTTCATAAGCTTGTAAAGAGCGCTCCGGCATAGGTAAACCCCGCCCCAAAAGCTACTGACATATAGCGGTGGTTTGGTTCATGGGGAACAGATTGCAACAAAATAGGTATGGAAGCCGCAGAGGTATTAGCGGTAAATTCGATTGTTGTGGGGATTTTTTCCTCCGGGATAAGAAAGCGCTTCTGGATGTTTTGGATGATTCGTCTGTTTGCCTGATGAAAAAGCACGTAACGGATATTTTCCATCTCCAGCTTTTCCTCCACCAGCAGCCTATCTATCACCTCAACACCTCGCTGAATCGCCGTTTTAAAAACCTCCTGACCTGACATTTTCATCGAGCCACCTGGAGGAATATACAACGAATCGGCTAAATACCCATCAAGGCCTAGAATTATTCGATCAATACGAAGCCCCTTTCCTCCCCTTGTGATTACCGAGGCGCCCGCCCCATCGCCAAATAAAATGATAGTAGAACGGTCATTAGGGTCGAGAACCTGGCTCATTTTTTCACAACCGATCAAAAGAATGGTTTTATACATCCCCGCTTCGATAAAGGCCTTGGCAACGCTAAGTCCATAGAGATATCCAGAACAAGCAGCAGAAATGTCCATCGCAGGAGCTTTGCAACCTGGTAATTTCGACTGAATCAAGGCGGCTGTTGAAGGTAGTGGTTGATCAGGAGTCATTGTGGCGACGAGGATTAGATCGACCTCTTCGGGGGATATTTTTGCTTTCGCCATCGCCTCATTTGCAGCAATCACTCCCATGTCCGAGGCTTTCATCTCCAAAGCTGCCCACCTCCGCTCTTTGATTCCTGTCCTTTCAAAAATCCAGGAATCGGAGGTATCCAAATAGGAGGCAAAATGGGTATTATCCACCTTTTTTGGGGGAAGATAGGCTGCACTTGCTATGATTGTTGCCGGTTCGAAACGCATCTATTGGAATTCAACTTCAGTTTAGATAGCCCCCTTCACGGGGTGGATTTCCATTCAATTTTTTTACATGTAGTTTGGTTCTCTCTTTTTAAAAAAGCCCCTTAACCAAAGGTTTTTCTCCAAAGAAAGTCTATCCTAGACATTCTAATCCAAAGGGGGTTAAAAAGGAAGTTTGAATCGGTAAAAAGAGCCGTTTTTTCCTAGGCTACTCAGAAACTCAAACAAAGAAAACAAAAAGAATCCTTTAAACAAAAATCAAGCAAAAATTATGAGAAAAATATACAGAAGAGAGCTCTTTTGTATTTCGATATACAAGAAAGATTTCCCCCTTTAAAATAGAGGCTATGCGTTACCCTGATCCTATTCTCAATCTTGTTGCCCATCTGCAAAAACTCCCCGGCATTGGACGGAAAACAGCAGAGAAGTTTGCCTTCCATATCCTCGATTGGGAAAAAGCCCAGCTGGATAATCTCGCCTACGCCATCTTAAGCTCAAAAGAGAAGCTAACGCGCTGTTCTACATGCAATGGTCTACACGACAAAACTATCTGCCCTTTTTGCGACAGTAAAGCGAGATGCGGGCAAACACTTTGCATAGTCTCAAGCCCAAAACACATTTACGCCATCGAATCGACCCATCTTTTTGAGGGGGTCTACCATGTGTTATCTAAACTC
>CAYFOX010000092.1:0-4951 GCA_964344875.1 uncultured bacterium | reverse complement strand
TTATTCAAGGGTCCCGGTCTTAATTCCAAAGCTAAGCTGTCATCATCAAATAGATGGGTGCGAGCACCTGGTACCAAAATCTTTAGATCCACATTTCCAAAAGACAGACATAGGTGTCTGTCGGACGATTTATAGAAGTAGACATCAAAAACCTCCTGAGGACTTAAAGCCCTTTTTCTTGGCGATCGGGCTGCATTCACCCAATTTTGCACCAAATCCACCATGTATGCTTTGAACGTCTGATAGGATTTCTGCGGATCTTGCTCTTCAAACAGGGCGAAATCGATATCACAATAAGACTGATTTCCGCTCACTATATGGCCAGCTGCCCCTCCAATCAGGTGTAGTTCTCCTTTGGTAGGCAGAGAGAGTAAATGGCTCAAAAGTTCCCTCATTCCCCGCTCGACAGACGAAAATTCATGCTGAAATTCTTTTTTAGGCCTTAGTACAAATTGTGCACTCAAAAGAGTCTCAAACCTGCTTAGCTGAGCAGAATTCAATACAAAAGAGCATCTTGGATTTTGTAAGGAAAAAGGATCTTCAAGAAACGTAAAAGGGGATGAAACAGTCGTTGGATAAGTCATGAACTTGCAATTTGTCGGCTTAAAACATACCAGAACCGTTTAAATTGTTCAATTTTTTGTATAAATTTTTAAGATGCAAAATCCGATAAGCCTGTGCATGGTTTTTAAAAAAATCTCTTTAAAAACAGTTGATTATATTTTGCGCGCAAATTAATATTTTCTTTACAACTCTCAAGGAGTCCCATGCAAATAACATTTATGGATGTATTTCGCTCCCATTTTCTTCCTAAAACCTACTGTTTTTTAGAGGATCCTGTCGAGAGGTGGATTGAGGCATATAATTTTGATACACACCACCCCGATTCGGCTGCTCCTTTAAAGAGTATTTTTGTAAAAGCTAAAATTGCCTCCATCTTTAGTGAGCCGTTTAGTTATGAAGAGGCAAAAATAAGAAAAAATGTGGAGGAGCTAAGACAAAATCATTTCACATTTTTAGCTTCAAGAAGAACGCGCGAGGGTAGTACACTCCCTTTCTACTCGGCCCTGGAGCATCCTCGACTTCCGGGTTGGGTTCTTAAGCCTTGTGGCAGTAAGGTTCCCGATTCTAGATTTATTTTAGGGCCTGCGAACTCTCTTAACGATATGGCCTACTTTCACCCCTACGACGGACTGTATAGAATTCCCATGAAAGAGCGTATACGTAAAATAGCCGAAACAGAGGGTATACCTCTAATAGTTCCAAGAAAATTTTATGCTAAAATCCCCTTTTGCAATAAAGAGAATCCGCTAGAAAACACCTTTGTTGTGGCAGAAAAGCTCAACGTCCTAAGTGTTCAGGACACATTTAAAATGATAAAAGCTATGAGTACCTCCCAGCAAAGTCTTTTAGCGTATCGTATCGGCAGATTGATCCAGTTATCGGGTTTTTTAGACGCTTCTTTAAACAATATTCGCCTTACTCCCGAAGGGGAAATAGCGATTATTGATACAGAACCTGCAGGGTTTTTAAAAGAGAGGGGAGAATTTCCCAGACCTTTTTGGGCAGGTTATGGCCATCAGGGGACGTTGGAAAAAAGCGGACGTATCGGTCTTCATCTTTTGCGAGATCAGTTCCTAGACAAGAGTGTTTCAACACCCGATGGGAAAAAGGTGGCTTTTGAAGGATTTGAAAGTTTTAAAGAAATGCTAGATACCATGATCGACCAAGATTATTCCTTAAAGCCCTCTGGCAAAAAAAAACTCATAGCTGTTCTAAGCCTTGGGGTACTCCCTATTCTGTGGGCAATTCAGTCCCTTTTTGTCCAACTGGTGGTTCAATTTTTAACAGACAGGTACACTATCCTCAAAAAAAAGGAGGCCGATCGAGCTGTACTCTATCAGCTCCTATCTTATCCGGAGAAAAAAGCTAAAGAGGCCAAAATGAAATATAGGCTCAACCTCTACCTCAGATTAATCCACTATTTTCTAAAAGACATTCCCAAAATTCAAGAGGAAAAACTATCTTGCCCCATCCCTATCACTGCCATCTGCTAAAGGGGGCTCTTCTAAATAGAATCTTCTGATCTCACGGATCTCTTGAGTTTGTGCTTTATCAAAAATTAATCCACAACCTGCGATGTATTTATAGACATCTATCATGATACTCGCTCGTCGTCGATTGATCTCTTGCACTTCAGGGGGATTTTGCGCATTTCTATGATTGATCAAAAAGATGCGCTGCAAAAGGCCTGTTTTGAAATACCAAAAATGGGGCTCTATACGAGCACGAATCTGAGGGATTTTTTTCACCTCACAACGGGCAAGTAGAGAGATGACTGTATCCTGTAATTCTCCTTGAAAAGCAAAAGCTTTAGAAAATTTAGGGGTTTCTACAAGGCTTTTCTCCATATATTCCAATTTTTGGAGCCACAAAAGGATCATCTCCTGTTTTCTCTTGTCGTCTAGAAACATTTGCGCATCCATTTTCACCCCAAGAATTTTCGGGTGGAAAATGTAACCAAAATTACGGATAAGCGGAAAAAAAATTTTATGAAAAAGTTCCTCACAAACCCCTGGCTCAAATTCTAAAGAAATAAACGCATTGAACAAAGGTAAAAGGGGAAATTGAGGATCACAAAAACTCTCTTTAACTTCAAAAGAGCTCGAACGATTCGCTAATATATCCATGAATCGGTGTAACAGCTTTTCGGTATTTTTTTTCCTTGAAGGCTGTCCATCAAACAAAAATTCCTGGAATTGGGGTTTCAAAATCTCTTTCGCTAAAAAGCAGAACGCCTTTTGAGTGTAGGGGCTCAAAGCTGTAGGTATGTGATCTACAGAAAAACGTCTTTCAAGGCAATCGATGAGCTCCATGAGGACCGAAAAACGCCCTTCTGGGGGCACCATCGCAAAGTAGAGGGTAAACTGATTTTCTAAATCGGGGGTTTCAAAGACAAAAGTCATGAGCGATGCTCTTTTCTTTGCATGAATAAAAGAGACAAAATCGTGAATCTCTTTATCTAGAGGTTCCAGCGCTGTCAGCGACCCGGTCCATCTTTCTAAATAGGGTAGCTTTTCCTCTTCTGCTAAAAGATCGAAAATTGTAGGGGTTATCTGTTTCAAAAAAGAGAGGTCTTCTTTAAGCGCTTCATTTAACGGGTCAGATTTTAGTTGTATTCCCCAATCAAGAAGTTTTATAAAAAGCTCGATCGCACCTATCTGGACCTCCTTTTTGAGATGATCAAAATGGGCAATCATCTCCTTTTTTAAAAAAAGAAGCTCTTGGAAACCCTCTCCATCCAACTGCCGACTTTGGATGGCTCTATCAATCATACCGTATAAAACCTCATAGAAAATCTTCGTTAGATGACTTTCCATTTTTTCCTGCCCTTTTTCTAAAAATAGCCTTTGTCCCAAAAGAAAGTAGGCCTTGATATACAGCATATGGCTTTGCACGGTCTTTACCGGAAGCTCTTTCGAGCAAAAGACTCCGTTTATTAAAAGTAAATCATTTTCAAGATCTAATACTGAAGGGAGAATCTCCATCATAATAAAAGTAGTTTTTTGCGCCAGCTCTTGGCGTAGCGACACAATCAAAGGAGAATCCCCTTTTTGACAGAGATCCTCTCCAGCAGAAACGCACAAGTTTTTTATAAAAAAAATATTTTTAAATAGGGTGTTCCTTAGAGTAGCTGTGGACCGATTTTTCAGATTTGCTTCAGCAGGGTACTTTTGCAAAAGATCTTCAATCTGCTCCAAAACAGGATAGATCAGTTCCACCCTTGGCTCCGAAAGGGAGCAACCCATAAAAAGCTTAATATTTTCCCCGAAATTTTCTAAATAATCATTTTCCAAATCGATGGAGGATCCTACAGTTTGGGAAAAGTTTTCTAAAAGCATGACGAGCTGGATAAAAAAGCGCTCGATCGCATTTTTAGGGAAAAGAGGAAGAAATTCGACAATATTAAAAGAGAGGGCCTCAGGGTCTAGGAAATTTACCCTCCAGTAGTGTCTTAATAAAGCACAACCCATTTGATTCTCTTTAAGATCAAAGTCGATGGGTTCTTGCTGCGCTAAATACTTCAAAGCCCATAGATGCAAAATAAAATTTTCCGAAAAATGGGGCGTATCTTTCATTTCAAATAGACATCTGACCATTAAAGCGGTGTCTTGTGTCTGGTGAGCAAGCTCCTTCATTAAAAAAAGAACAGGGACTGGCCAGCTTGAGAGGTTACACAAAGGCTCTTTGATCCATTCGGTAACTTTTAAGGGTTCTTTTGCCTGAAGGATTTTATCCTTGAGAGCACCCATTAGCTCCATATCATAGCTTTTACTTTCGGTACACGACAGTAGCCATTTACAATAGATCTGAGTCGAATCGGAATGCTCTTCAAGAGCTTTGTCGATAGAAAGTGCATATCTTTTGTATTCTTCAAAAGGGAGGTGTTCAAAAAAGCCAAACTTCTTACAAAGCTCTAAAGAATTTTGCTCTCCAACAATTGAGAGGAGTAGTACCTCTCGAGAGATTTTGGCCATAGACTCTTTTTCTTCTAGTCCCTGTAAAAGTGATGGGATAAAACTTTTGCTCCACTCCCCCCTTTTCAAGATTTCCGAAAAATCCTTAGGACTTAATTGCCCCTCATAGGCCCTCTCAACAAGAAGAGGCTCTATCACAAGACTATTCTTTTTGATCGCCTCGATTAACTCCCTATTTGTAAGAAAAGCTAGCTCTTTTTTCTGCGTAGCTAACCCAATAAGTTGTCCCTTTAAAGGCTCGTAGGTTTTCTTCTTTGAGCGGACTTTTTCGGCCAAACAGTGTATCAATTGAATGTTTTCGGTTGTCCTTAGTTCAAAAAACGGACTTGAAATAGTCTCATTTGCGATCCTTTCCCAATCCAAAGCCAGGCTACTAAGTTCTATATATAACTTAGCAAGCATGCTCCACTCTG
>CAYFOX010000091.1:0-5270 GCA_964344875.1 uncultured bacterium | reverse complement strand
GAAGGTTTTTACGAGCTCGAAAAAAAGCCGTTATTAGCTCTTTTAAAAACTTGAAATTGAAGCCGTGGGAATAAATAGACCACGGCTTTTTTTTAAGCGTATTTTTCTAACCAGTGGACAGCAAGTTTCGCAACCTGCTCAAGGCAACCAGATTCTTCAAAAAGATGTGTTGCTCCGGAGACGATTTCTAATTTTTTTGGCCCTCGTAATCTTTCTAGAGCCCATTCGTTAAGAGTGATTACCTCAACATCTAGCTCGCCTACAATCAGGAGAGTCGGAGAATAGACTTTTTCTATCTCCTCTTTCGCCAAATCGGGTCTGCCCCCACGGCTAATCACAGCTTTGATGGCCCGGGGGAGTTCCTTAGCCGCGATAAGAGCTGCTGCGGCCCCTGTGCTTGCTCCAAAAAGGGATATCGACATCCCTTTTAGAGATTTTTCCTTTTGTATCCAACCCACGATTCCGAGCACCCTCCTCGCTAATAAACCAATATTGAAACGATTTTGGGGATTTTCATCCTCCTCTTTTGAGAGAAGATCAATCAGCAAAGTTCCAAAATGTGCCGATTCCAGAATTTTCGCCACATATTGGTTACGAGGGGAGAGGCGGCTGCTACCACTGCCGTGAACAAAAAGCACGATACCTTTAGCTTTTTCGGGTAAGCTTAAAAAAGCCTCCAGCTTTTTACCTGAGATTTCTAGAATGATCTCTTTTTGCATATAGCCTCCTCAAAATAGGGAAAAAGCGAGATTTGCTCTATTCTTGTGTCTAAAGAAAGATCCTGAGCCAACGGAACCGAATCGGTACAAAAAATCTTTTCTAATCCATAGTCAAAAAAGCTGTTATAAAGATTTGTGGAGAATAGGGGATGTGTCACAAAAATCACTGCATCCTGCATACCGATTTCTTTAAGTGTTTTTAAAGAGCTCAACAGCGTTCGCCCTGTGTCTAGAATATCATCCACTAGGAGTATTTTTTTTCCGATCTCATGGTGTAATAAAAGATGATGAACACCATGGGAGTCCCTTTTTTTTTCTAAACAAACAAGAGGTTTTTGCATAAGGTTTGCAAAATGCGTTGTTCTTCCGAGCCCACCAAGATCAGGAGAAACAACAGTATCGGGAGAATACCCAAATTTTTTTAGGGCTTTAAGGAATAGGGGAGCGCTGCTTAATTCCACAATCTCAACTTCAAAAAGATTTTTGGCATCTCTACTGTGAATATCGAATGTGAAGATAGTATCTATACCAGAATCTTTTAAGAGATGGGCGACCAAATGGGTAAGTTGGCTAGATCCTTTTAAAGAGTGCTCTTGGCGGGTGTAAGCAAGATATGGGAGGGCTGCTATACATTTTTTAGCCCCGTTTTTTTTTAAAGTATGAGCTAAAGAAAGAAATGTAAAAATCTGCGTATCTGGTGGGGCAATCGAGCCGTAAATCAAACACTCCTCCCCTTGTACCGAAGAATAAAGATCGATGTGTAGTTCCCCATTCTCAAAACGATTTGCTGAAAAAAGGCCCCTTTTTATTTGTTTAAAGTAAGAGCCGTCGTCTTTAAAAGGCTCAAGAGTGAAAAGTATCATTTTTTTCCCCGGTGGAGAAATTTCTGGTATATTTCTACCGCTTCTACCTCTTCAACTTGGGGGAAATATTCATAAAATTGCCCCACAGCTTGGAAAAGGGATTGGTGGGGAACTGTATAAAGAGTGACAATATCGTCACAAAAGCTTTTGAGCTTTTCTAAAGTAGATTCAGGTGCCACTCCTACAGCCAGAATAAGCTTTTTTGGATGCATATTTCTACATTCTATCAAAGCAGCTTCCATCGTAAGGCCAGTCGCAATCCCATCATCACATAAAATCACAACTTGCCCCTCTAAACTTTTTCTAGGGGGGTGACCTATAAATGTTTGCACCCTTTTTTCGAGGTTTTTTTGCGTTTGCAATACAGTTTTTTCAAACCAAATAGGATCAACCGAAGAGACCCAATTTTCATTTTTTACTAATATGCCCGTTGCTGTTAAAGCCGCTATGGCGAATTCAGGGGAGTCCGGGTGACCAATTTTTTTTGCAAAAAAAGGTTCAAGCTCTCCCTCAAGAGCTACTGCAATTTCATACCCTACTAAAATTCCCCCTCTAACAAGAGATAAAATAAGGGGTTTTTGCCCCTTGAGAGAGAGGAGTTTTTGGCTAAGTTTTTTACCTACGTCTTGCCGATCTTTGAATTGTTTCACAAACTGGAGGTTATTCTGGATTAGTGTTTTACCACAAAACTGATCCGTGCATCGATGCGGTACTTAGTGATATGACCATTTTCGACTTTGGCGTGAATGTGATCTACGTCTATTTGTTTTATTTCTCTCACTGTTTTACTGGCTTCATGAACTGCTGCATGAATTGCTTCTTCGATCGTTTTCCCTTCACTAATCACTTCGATCACTTTTACAATAGACATATACATCCTTAAAAATATGAACTCTTATAAAAATTCATATAGTCATTAAGCATATAAAGGAAAAGAAAATTTTTAAGCTACTGAATATGATAAAGTTACACCCAATTAGCTGAAATCTCCTTAACCCCAACGACAGTAGGAGGTTAAGGGTAAGACCCCTACAAACAGGTTATTTGTCTAAAAGTTCGACTTTGCCTGTTTTCATCCTATAATAGCCCCCCACACAGTCTAGTTTTTGGGATTCAATCAGCTTTTTCAGATCAGGATTTTTTTTCAGGTTATCCACAACAAAACGGACATTATCTTTTATAGCTTTCTCAAGGTTTTTAGTTTTTTTCAATGCAGGTTTTATCAGGGAGGCGATCTCAGGGATGTCTTGCGTATTGTCTTGAGTGACAGCCTGGACAGCCCCACAAGATTCATGTCCTAAAACAAGGATCATTGAGGACTCAAATACTTTTGCTGCAAATTCAATACTTTCCAGCTCAACAGCACCTGCAACATTTCCTGCAATTCTCACAACAAACAAATTACCTGTTGATTGGTCAAAGATGATCTCGGGTATGACTCTGGAATCAGAGCAAGAGAGGATGATGGCAAAAGGTTTTTGCCCCTCTTTGAGCGTTGCGCGACGGTCCTGAGAGTGATCTGCGTTCAGGAGTTTATCCATAACATAACGGTTATTCCCATCGACAAGCGCTTTCAAGGATTCTTGTGGTGTGAGGCCCAGTAACGAGCTCGACAAAAATAAACAGGTTAAAAATTTTAGCTTCATGCCTGGGAATTAAGGCTCCTGATTTAAATTGTCAAACATATAAACTGCCCCTTATAGAAAATTTTCATCTTTTTTGTTTTACCTATTTTACAAAATCTAGCTTTTGGGGTTATGAAAAAGTTATGCGTTTATTCCATCTATTGAAGCAAGAAATTCTCCATATTTTGCCGGTTTTTTTCTTTTTTCTTATTTTTTTTACTCTCATCAACTGGATTGAGACATTTCTTTTGAAAGGAGTGGGAATGGAGGGATTTAAGTTTTTGCAAGTAGCCTTAGCTGCCGCTTTGATAGCTAAAATCGTTTTAGTGCTTGATCATATGCCTTGGATAGATCGTTACAAAAATTATCCGCTTTGCTACTCGATTCTTTGGAAAACATTTCTTTATTGGACGATCCTTTTTTTAGTGCGGATTGCGATCAGGTTTGTCCCCATTTTTTTGGTCAATAGCCGCCATTTTCAATCGGATATTTACCAATATTTTTCTAGTATGCAGTCGAATCTTTTCCTATCAGTGCAGGTCTACTACTTGATGCTTTTGTTTATTTATGTGACTTTTAAAGAACTTGTCTCAAAGATTGGAGGAAAAAAGGTAAAGCAGCTCTTTTTTGGTTAGCCCTTTAAAGTCCATTTTTCCTCCCTTCGCTTCCCCTTTTTTATGTACTCCACCCCCAATCGTTTGACTTAAGCAATAGAAGTATTTTTTTTCTTAAGGATAAAGAAAGGCAGCCCTGTAAGAGCCATCAATAAGGCAAGTCCAACGGGCCAAATTCCAGCGGTGGCTAAAACAAATAGGCAGAAGCAAAGAGCTCCTATCCCTATGCATTTGGACTGCAAATCTCTTTTCCAAAAAAGTTTCAGATAACTGAGCACCGACAGCGTGTAGATCAAAAGAAATGCTGTCACTGAAATATCAATCGTGAAGTGAATGATTGCCGCAAGATTTTGATTCATGGATAGAAACAATACCGGAATGATTCCTAAAGAGGAGGAGATAAGGCCCCAAACGGAAATGCCCTGGTTGTTTGTCTCCATAAATAGGCGTGGCAAGTGGCCATCCTGTGCGGCCCCCAGAGCGATCTGACCACTAGTTAAAACCCAAGCGTTGAGAGTTCCTAGGCAAACTAGAGAGGCTGCAACAGAAATGAGCAGGTGCCAATTTCCACCAAAAATTTGTTGCGCGGCTGCTGCAAAAGGGGCCTTAGATTGGGCAAGCTCTTGCATAGGGATGACACCCATCACTACTGTGCTACTGAAGGTGTAAACAAAAGCAACAAGAAGTGTTCCCGTGATAAGAGCTCGAGGAATCGTTTTTTTTGGGTTGATTACAGACTCTGCAGGTGTCGTCGCCGATTCTACCCCTATGAAACCCCAAAAGGTCAAAAGTGTCGCTTCGCTCATCGCTTTCCAGCCCCCTTCAGAGGTAGAGACGATAGCAACTAAGTGATCAAAATTGAAGAACCATAGGCCACAAAAGGGGACAAGAATGAGGGGGATGAGCTTTAGTAACGTCAAAATAAACTCGGTTCGTCCTGCAGACTTTACTCCCATGATATTTAACCAGGTGACAAGTGCCAAAACGCCCACTTTAGCTACCAAACCGGCTAAGGGAGATAAATCCCCAATCAAAGGTGTCAGGTATGTGATGATGGAAACCACAACCAAAGAGGAGCTAAACCAAGAGATAATCCAATACAACCAGGCAGAAAAGAACCCAAAAGTTTGCCCAAATGCGGCCTCAATAAAAGTATGGGGTCCGCCTGTTTTGGGTCTATCGGCCGCTAGGCTGCCAAAAACAAAGGCTAGAAGCACAGCTCCGGTTCCTGCTAAAAACCAACTGCCGATTCCCCAAAATCCGTAGAGTACTAGAGTTGCGGGCAATAAAAAAATCCCTGTACCAATTTGGCTTCCGGCTACTAAGGAGGTCAAAGACCAAAAGCCCAGTTGTTCTGTACGCATACTATTTTCCTATTAGAAAATGTTTGAAAAAATTAGTTGTGAAAAAAGAAAAAATTAAAGCGCTGAGTAGCGCTTAAACTTGGAA
>CAYFOX010000090.1:0-5296 GCA_964344875.1 uncultured bacterium | reverse complement strand
CTTCTGCATCCGAATCGTCCAGTTGGTAGGCAAAATGGTCGAGGGGATATTGATTTGTTCAAGCTCGTCAAAAGGGTAGCGGTTGGATTGCTCAAGGGCAAAATACTCTTGCAATAGGTTAATCTTAAAAAGGGAGGGGGTCTGAAGAATGGACCGCATGAGGGTATGTCGCTCTTCGTCCCCGATTTCTCGGCCATTTTCTTGACGAAACCAATAAGCCGATAAACTAGTATCATGTAGAGAGATCGTCGAAAGGCTCTCGACAGGGATCGAGTCGAGATCCTCCTCCCAGCGCATGACTTTGATTCCCGGAATATGGAGCTCTTTTAAAAGCTCTTCCATCCCTTCAGGTTTGGTCCCAAGGTCTTCAGCAATTGGTCTCAAGGTGGTTCCATTTAACAGAACGCTGAGCCGCTCGAATGCTTTAGGGAGATACTCCTCTGGGATTTCAGAGCTGAACTTCCCTTTGGATCCTTTTTCGTTTTTCGGAATTTTCCAAAATCTAAAAAAACCGATTGTGTGATCTATCCGATAATAGTCAAAAATTTGCTCAAGGATCTTCAATCTTTGTAAAAAAAAGCTGTAGCCAGTTTTTTCGTGGGCCTCCCAATTATAAATTGGCTGCCCCCAGTTTTGCCCCTGGGGTGCAAAATCATCTGGTGGGGCCCCCGCCTCAAAATCAAGATGGAATAACTCAGGGTGAAAGTAGACCTCATGGCTCTCCCTAGAGACAAGAATCGGAAGATCTCCCATCAAAAAAACCCCTTTTTCAAATGCATATGAGCGTAAAGCCTTCCACTGATGAAAAAGATGTTGCTGTATCCTCAAGTGAAAATCGACCTGTTTTAAAAAATCCTGGTCGCCCTCTTGAAGGATTTTTTCGAGCTCAAAAGGTTCTAAAAAAAATTCTTCATGGGAGTGGTATTGATTCTCCTCTTTGAGTGTTTTGTAGACGGCATACTCCTTCAAAGAGGGGAATTGTTCTAGAAATTCGGGTTTAACTTCAGGAAAATCGATCTCTTTCAATAGGCGCATTTTCTCGTTGTAAACGGATATGTAGCAAACCCGGTCTTGTTGGTTGAGGTAATTTAAAAAAGGTGTTGCCTGCGGAAGGCGCAAATAGATGGGGTTGAGCGCGACAGAAGAGATAGCAGAGTAAGGGGAGGCCTCAGGACCCGTATCCAAAATGGGCAAGAGCTGTATAATCTACAAGTTATTGTCCACACCCCAATCGATCAACAGCTTCAAATCCTCGATATCACCAATCCCTTGAGATTGTTTCGAGCGCAAAAAGGCGATAGGGGTAGCGATTCCGATCATGGTTTTTTGAAAGCACCAAAGATCGAGGTCTTCGACAAGCTAGACTCCTCATAGGCACCTTGGGGTGCCACAAGTCCTGCGCGGAGCGCCTCTTGCCAGCTTTGAGCCTGTTTGGAGAGTATAACCATTTGTTCAAAGACCCCTTCGACTGTCGCGACAGATACCGGTATAAATGTAAAGAGGACTAAAAACCCTTTTTTTTCGACGTAGCCAAACTGCCCCGATTTGGGTCGAAATGTGTGGTTGGATTTGAGGGCCGCTTTCAGAACATCTTCCCGCCTGATCCCCTGGTACAGTTGCTCAATTGGACAAATCAGACAAAAAGAATCTTTGAAGGAGTGATGCTCAATCTGCATGGTCAAAGATCCGTCTAATACTAGCTTGACGGCGCGGTGCTTGTCGATCACCAGGTCTACCCCTATGAGTTCCCCAAGTCCTGTAATGAGGTCTACAAAGTTCACTCGTCCTCCTCAGATTCTTCCATATCTTCAATCTTTTCATCGAGCTCACTGACACACTCAATCAGAGCTTGCAAAAGATCCTGGCGTTGCTTTTCAGTCTTAAAAAAACGTGGGGAGATAAAACGGAGAGCATCTCGATAATTGGAAAAGATGATTGCTTGCGCAATGATCGAGTCGTTGATCCCGAGTTGGCTGGCCAGTTGCAGAACACGCCCGACACTAGGGTATTTTTCCGCCAAGAGTTGTACAAATATTTTTGCCAGTTTTTCAAAATCGACCCCTTTTGGTGCCGGCTCCCCATAACGGGAAAATTGTCGCTCCAAAAAGCCCATTTTTCCTCTGAAATAGAGGTAAACACCCAAGATAGCCTGCATGGTTCTTGTCTCGGCAAAAAGCTTCTGGAGCTCAAGTGGGTCCATCGATGGGCCCTTTGATTTGATATCGGAGCCTAAAGAATGCAAAAGAAAAGCGATCACCGATTTCATCTGGTCGTAAGGGAACTTTTTGATCAAATCCTCAAATACTTTTAACGTATCGTGTTCGCTTCCGGTGACCCATTTATAAAGATCACGCAGACCGGAGGAGCTTCCAAGCCCTTTCTCCGAGAATTCTCGAGCCTCGGCAGAGATGTTCTTTCCGATTTTGATCTCCCTTTCAAAGTTGCTTTGCAAAAGGGCCTTTGCATCAAGTAACTTTTGATAAAGGGAATTGGATTCTTTGGTGATTTTTAATAAGAAATTGATCGCCTCATCTACTAAATAGGCATCGGGGTAGCTGGCAAAAAGTTTTTCAAGGATGGTTTCGATTGAGTCCTCAGAACTCACAAGCTGGCTAAGGCCAATCAGAGCACGGACGTTGAACTCGGGATTTCTACGGGAAAATTCTTCTGCGGTTTTTTGGATCTCTTCGACAATGCGGTGATCAACATTTTGGGATTTTGCCCCTTGAGATTTTTCTTTTTCAGGGCTGCGTAGGCGTTTGGAGAGCTCTTGGGCGTATTTATTTGCTGCAACGGGATTGAAAGCATTATCACACCATTCCTGGAATTCTTCCTCTGAAGACTCTTGGATGATCTCCTGTGCGAGAAGGGTGGCATTTTGCTGAATCTGCTGCTGTCGGATTTTTTGTGTTGCATCTGCAGAGGGGTTGACACCCTGGACACGATCGTCTGCCAAAAAATATTCTCGCTCTTTTTTTCTGACATATAGAAAAAAAGAGCGAAAAAAGGAACTACTTTCTCAATTTAAGACGTGTGATCAAGCTTGTGTAACGCGCTGTATCTGTTGTATTAAGGTAGTCGAGAAGTTTTCTGCGTTGTCCTACCATTTTGATCAGTGCTAAACGTGTTGCGTGATCTTTAGTATAGATTTTGAGGTGTTCATTGAGCTCAGCAATTTTTTCAGTCAAGATTGCAATCTGAACATCGGCCGATCCGGTGTCCTTTTCATGCAATTGGAACTTTTTTGTGACTTCTTGCTTTGTGCCTTTATCTAGCGACATGTATAATCATCTCCGTCAAGACTAATCTCAAGGATTTTAACATATCAAAGTGAATAAAGCAACCATTGATGAGGGGTTTATGAGAATAGCCCTAAAAGCTGCAAAGAATTCTTTTGAAAAAGGGGAGGTTCCGATCGGAGCGGTGATCGTAGATCAGGGGGAAATCGTCTCTATTGGCAGTAATTCATGTGAAGAAAACCGGTCGCAAACCTACCATGCAGAGATGGTTGCTTTGTCACATATCGAAAAGAAAATTTTGGTAGATGCTGTTGCCTATGTTACGCACGAGCCTTGTTTGATGTGCCTGATGGCCCTTGTGGAGAGGGGGATAAAAAAAATTGTATACGGTACCTTTGAACCAAGATGGGGCTGTTTGGGGAGTGTGGTGGATTTGCAAAAAGAACTCTCTATCGATGTTACCAGGTTTGTTTTACAAGAAGAGTGTAAAGAGATTATTCAAAGTTTTTTTAAACAAAGGCGCAACAAATGAGCCCGATTGAAGAATTCTTTTCTCTCTATTTTCAAGAGCAAGAAAATCATGTATGGGTTTTGACTAAAGAAAAAACTTACCGCTCTTTTTCGGGAAAAAATGGGGTTTTTTCAGCGGTACGTTTTATGAATAAGGAGCTGGAAAACTTCCGTCTAAATGGCGTTACCTTTTTTTGCGTCTACGAACCCACTTTAAAAGAGATGGGTTTATTGCTTCTGTCTCGAGTGGATAAAGTAATTTTTTTAAAAAAAACGCACCATCGGGACTTGGCCTTTTTAGATAGTTTTTTAGTCCACAAATTAGAGAGGGAGCATTATGCAGGCTAGTGAGCTTATTTTGGAGATAGAAAAAGCGATCTCTTATCAAAAAGAAAAGCTGCTCTTGATGGGTCAAAAAAAGGTGCAACCGTTCACTGAAGAGGAGCTCAACCAGCCGTTTGACTGGCCCGTTTTGGCACGAGACGAAGAGTTTCTCTATGAAGAGGGGATTTATCATGGCCAGCTAGGGCTGCTAAGTTTGGTGCGCAACCTGCTTGCACAAGCACCTTCTTGTCAGATCTAACCCTTTTGCAAAAGGGTTCTAAGAGCCTTTAAAATCTGGCGCCAAATAGAAAATGAGCCCTAAGTAAGCCCCTCCGGATACTACTTTAGAATCTGGCGCCCCGTTCTAAAATCGACAATCACACACTTTTGGCGAGCTTTGAAAAATTCAAAAAGGCGAAATAGCCTTTTTTCCAAAAACTTAAGGCCCGGAAAAGGGGAGTGTCTTTTAAGTGTTTTCAAACCGTAGAGGTAGCCGAAAAGAACGCCGGTAGCCGTTGCAATCAGGGTGGTATATTGTCCGGATTCAATGGAAAAAAAGAGCGATAGCGCAAGTCCCAGCCAGATAAAATTGCGCGCGCGCATGGGGAATATAAAGAACAGAAGCTCCAACTCGGGTAATATAAATAGGCTATAGCTGATTAGGGCATAGAATAGGGGCTGGGGACCGAAGTAGATAAAATTTTGTCCTGTAATCAGAAAGATTCCAAAAAGGACTATAAATGGGGCTAAACAAGATCCCAGGTAGAATTTCAAAAGATTTTTCGGGCCTTCGACCTCTAAAAAAAAGTTTGCCAGTCGCGCTACAAACACCATAAAAAGGGGGGCCAAAAGGGCAAGGGCGTCCATGCGGATGTCGAAGGAAAAAAGGAGAGGGTATGTAAAAATTTGAAACAACTTCCACTCTTTGATCCCAAAGCTAGATAAGGACAACCACTCCAAGATAGGAGCGTGTATTTGGAGGGCGCGAAGCAGAGTTGGCAAAAGGCTTACGATCACGGAAGCTATAAGAATTCTTTGAATGTACTTATGCATATTACCTTATGAAAAGTTTCCTGGAAGATTTAAGACCTTTAGTTTACCGAAAATACTTGTTTTTATCCACATCGATTGAGTAATATAAAAGCCTTTTAGAACAAAAAAGGGCACTCATGAAAGAAGGTAAGCACCCAGAATACCGTGCGGTTCTATTTGAGGACCAGACG
>CAYFOX010000089.1:551-5297 GCA_964344875.1 uncultured bacterium | reverse complement strand
CTTTAAAAAGTTGTGATCATCACGCTCCGGAAATTCGGGCTTAAAATGGCCTCCGCGCGATTCATTTCGTAACAATGCCCCTTTTGCAATCACTAAGGCGATCTCTAGCATCCCTTTAAATTGGTTCGCAAAAATGAACGTCTGATTCAAATCATTTGAGGTATCATCCAACTTGATATTCTTGTAACGCTCCCGAATTCTCTTGATCCCTTCGATCGCTTTTTTCAACCCCTCGTTGTGGCGCACAACGGTGCAGTCCCTAACCAAAATCTCTGATAGTTCCTCGTGCAGCTGGTGGATATTCTCGGTCCCTTTTTTTGCCATGAGCTCATGCTTCAAAGCCTGCTCTTTTGCGAGTGCTTTTTGAAACACCTCATCAGCTATATCCTGATAATCCCCTTTGAGATCCTTAAGATAGCTCACCATTTCGTCCCCCACGACAAGCCCATCAAAAATACACGAAATCAAAGAGTTTCCACCTAAACGGTTTGCCCCATGAATCCCATATTGAGACTCCCCAACATTAAAACAGCCCGTTAGATTCGTCATGTATTTGTATCTCAAGTGCCGATCCCCATCCTCTTCAGCAGGATAATCCACATACGCTCCACCCATCGTATAATGGACTCCAGGGTAGATTTTCATCGGTTTTTCCCGGGGATCCTCCCCTGTAAATTTTTGGTAGATCTCAAAAACGGAATAGAATTTTTTCACCAGTGCTTCATCAAAACCGGTACAATCTAAGTAAACCTGCTTTCTCCCCTCCACTCCCAGACCCAGTTCACACACTTGATGGATCGCTCTAGCAGCAATATCTCTTGGAACTAAATTGCCTAAAAGCTTGTACATGTCTTCAAGAAAATACCAGCGCTCCCCCGTTTTTCCACACTCAATCCACTGCCCGTTTTCATCTTTAATTTGTTTTGTATCATCCCCATACACCCAAACACGGGCAAACCCGCGCAACGTTTCGGTCATTAAACGGAGCTTATCGTGTCCCGGAATAGATGTAGGATGGATCTGTATGAACTCCCCGTTGGCATACTCCATCCCCTGCATGAAAAGACGCCCGTTCGCAGCTCCGGTACAGATAGTAGAATTCGTGCTTTTTTTAAATAAAAATCCCAAGCCGCCTGTGCCTACAATAACGGCATTAGCCTTCAAAATTTCGAGTTTAAGGTTGTAGTGGTCCATCATAACGATACCACGTGAAACCCCCTCCTCATCCTGTATAAGCCGCATGAATTCATGGTGCTCATATTTTTTCACAAGCCCTTTGACCTCATAACGTCGCACCTGCTCATCGAGTGCATAAAGCAGCTGCTGACCGGTTGAAGAACCGCAATAGACCGTCCGATTAAATGTTGTTCCCCCAAAGCGACGCACATCCAGCCCACCCTCTAAGTTGCGATTAAACGTGCACCCAAACCTATCCAGCATCTTGATGATATTGGGAGCGGCTAAACACATCTCGACAACTTGGGGTTGATTGGCTAAAAAATCGCCCCCCTTGATGGTCTCATAGGCATGAATATAAGGGGAATCCCCCTCATTCTTGAGATTGACCGCGGCGTTTATTCCCCCTTGTGCACAAACAGAATGGCTCCTTTTTACCTTAGTCAAAGAGACAAGATGAACCTTAATTCCATGCTCTGCAAGACGCATCGCAGCCGAAAGACCCGCTAGACCACCGCCAACTACAATTACCTCATTTTGTATTGCCATAGTGCTAGCTCCTCAAATTGATCCAGTAGGTACCCCAAACAGAACTTAAGCCCATAAAACCGAGCAAAAACATCAGTCCTACACAAATTTTTAACATTCTTCTTTGCGATATCTGTTTGACAACAAGACCCCAGGTAATAGTAAAAGCCCAAAGTCCGTTGAATCCATGAAAAACCGCTGCAAGGACGAAAATGGTGTATAAAATAGCTTTGATAGGGCTTTTGAATACATCACGCACGTTCATCAATTGGGAAGTTCCAAAAGAGGAGGTCACAAGAATCACTTGATCCTCGTGCAGCTCTCTTTTTGTGAGACCAGAATAAAAATCCTCCATCTCAATCACTTTGAGTTTTTCCTTCCCAAGCTCGGAGGCCTCGAGGTTGTACTGCGTCCCGTTGGCATCCAACTCTTTCAAACGTTGGTCCACAAGCGCCTGTTGCGCCGTCTCTTTGTCAAGAGCTTGCTTGTACTCCTCGATCTGCCCCGCATTATAGAGACTAAATCCTAATCTATCCTGCAGTGTATAGAGCCCTTTGTCAAAATAGACTCGGGTAAAAAAAAGGCGTTTATTCCCCTCCTTAGCCTCCGCTGGATAAAGGTAAAATCTAAAATTAGCGACGTGCAGAATAATTCCCACTAAAAGAATCCATGCTGTCCAGCGTTGGTAGGTATAAGCGCGGCTGCGGGTATGTGGCATATAGGGTTTTGTTCCCTCTGTGGAACCAAAAGAATTCGAGCGCCCATAAATCGCTTTTCTAATTCCGATCACTGCGTGATAGGCGATCGGGACCCCAATAAAGGTGAGTTCTATGACTTGCAAAAAGGGCAGATCATGAATAAAATTTACCATCCTTACAAAACCGGCTCCATCATCTCCGAAAAAAAGTGCCGCCTGCGAGTTAGTGAGCAGATGTTCAAACAGAAAAATGACTATGAGTAAACCGGTTAGGGAGTGTAGTCGTGAATAGATAAATTCTTTAGGAAGATTATTTTTACGAGGATCCATCGCGTCTCATCTAAGTTAAAGTATCCAGTGCCCCTAAAAACATTTTCGCTAAAACCTTAAGAGCATAGGAACTCTTTATCAAAAGAGAGGAGAGTTTTTTAGATAGAGAGTTCCTAGTCTTGTATTAAACGCTGTTTAAACGTTTTTTTGAAGTAAAATCCTCGTTAATGGGCACTTTACAATTTTAAAAGAAAAAAGGGGTGCTATAATCTAAAAAGCTGTTGGGAATTCCTATAGATCGCCTCCTGTATTACTTGCACAGGCATTTTATGCAACGTAGCCAGTTTTTCCACAATATAAGGGATGTAAGCAGGCTCATTTATTTTCCCTCGAAAAGGCTCTGGAGCAAGCCAAGGGGCGTCGGTCTCTACAAGCAGCTGAGATAGGGGGGTTGCGGAAGCGATTGTTTGCATTTCAAGCGCATTTTTAAATGTCACAACACCGCTGAAAGAGAGGGTAAAACCTCTATCCAGAGCCCATGCCGCAATCTCTTTTGGACCTGCAAAACAGTGTAAAATACCTTTTTTTATGGGGTATTTTTCCACAAATTCTTTGAGCTCCATGTAGGCGTTTCGGCAGTGTATAGAGAGAGCTAAATCCAAATCGTTTGCCAGCTCAATGTGCTTTTTAAAAAACTCTTTTTGTATCTCAAGATGATCCTTAGAATGGTGCAAATCCAACCCGGTCTCCCCTACCGCGACAATCTTTTTTTCTTGAGCCAACCGGACGATCTGCTCAAAGTGCCCGGTCTCCGTCTCATGGGCATGGCAGGGATGGATACCGGCTGCCATGGGTGCTGTGGGGAACTCTTTTACAATTTTTTGTCCCCGTTCGATATCGCAAGGATGGATACAGATGTTGATAACATGGTGAACCCCTTTCAAAAAGGCTCTTTGTAATACCTCTTTGTAATCGTCCCCTAAATGGCAGTGTGTATCGATCATGTTTCTTGAATGATTTTTTTTAAGTAATAGTGTAATAGTTAAAAGGATTTAACAAGAGAGGTTTTTTAGAGGTAGGTAGGGATCTTAAAAGGGATTTCAAGAAAAAGAGGTCTATTGACAACTACCCAGCTAAAGAATAAGGTTTACTAAAAAACTTTTTCACCGCACTCCTCGAGAAAAATTATGACATCCATTTACATCTTTGTAAGCGCTTTCAAGGACTCGGACGGTTTTGGAAAAATCATCTTCCTGCTCCTTTTTTCCGTCTCTTTCCTCTCCTGGTTCATGCTCATTTTTAAAGCACGCCAATTTTTTTCCATAGAAAAACAGATGCACCTTTTTCTGGAAAACTTCCAAAAAAAAGAGCAATCGATTCTCGAAAAAACTTTTTTAGAGAGCTTAACCTGCAGCCCCCTTTTTCACCTTTATAAAAACTTCAAAAAGTGCACTCTAGACCTCATGGATCGCAATAGAAAACTCGACGGAGTAGATATCCATTTTCTTAGCCGCTCGGACGTGGAGATGTTAAGTAGCTTTTTGGATCAAAAAGTTCTTAAAGAGAGTAAAAATCTCGAAAAAAATCTTTTTATCCTCTCCACCTCCATCTCTTTGGCCCCTTTTTTAGGAATTTTAGGAACTGTTTGGGGACTTCTTGTGAGCCTAACAGGGTTGGGAAAGGGTGTTTCTGCATTATCGAACCAGGTAGTGATGAGCGGTTTATCCACAGCCTTAGCCACCACGGTCATCGGTCTTTTAATTGCTATCCCCGCCCTTATAGGCTACAACTACTTGCGCGCAAAAGCTAGAGAAATGACCCAATCGATGCTCGGGTTTTCTTCTCTTTTAGTGCACGAAGTGGAAATGGGTTTTAGACGGGATTAGCCTTTTATGAGACGACGCTTATTTGACGAGGCATCGGAGGACTTGGAGTTGATCAATCTTACCCCTTTGATTGATGTTCTTTTCACCGTTCTAGTTCTTTTCATCGTGATCTCCCCTTTTTTGGATATCGAATCGATTCAGCTGGGGGAAAAAGGGGCTGAAGCGGTAGGGCAGAGAACGAAAAGAAAA
>CAYFOX010000089.1:0-541 GCA_964344875.1 uncultured bacterium | reverse complement strand
GTCCAAAAAAATGAGCAGATCAAAATTAACGATACCCCTGTTACGATCAGGCAGCTCCCCGTAGTTTTGCAAGAGTTAAAAAAAACATTTCGTGAGGATACCGTTGAGCTCTACCAAGATAAAAAATCCCCATTTGGAACCTATTTACAGATAAAACATGCGCTGGAACAAGCAGGCTTTGAAGAAATGGATCTTGTGGTCCAACCCGAAGGATAGTCCTCAAACAATTGCTTTAAAAAGGACTTTACAGGTACATCTGGTCCTCCTTTTATTGTTTTCTTTCAGCTCATCCCCTAACTTTTTTGGCAAACCCAAACAAAAATTGCATGTGCAAACAACCTATTTAGAAACTAAAAAAGGAGCGTTAGCAAAAGAAAAAAGTGTGTTGAATACCCCTCAAAAAACACGCCTGCCCCCCCCTTCTCAAACTAAAAAGAAAACGGCAAGTAAGCAAGAGGCGGGCCCCATAAAAACACCAGAAAAACCTAAACCCAAAACCCCCTCCCCTCAAAAGCGCATAGAGGAGTTGGAAAAAAACCTT
>CAYFOX010000088.1:4678-5329 GCA_964344875.1 uncultured bacterium | reverse complement strand
TCTATTTCCCCTTTTAAAATGCACTGTGCCCTTTCCCATAAGGGGATGACCTGAGCTAAATCCATAAGAATTTGAGCTAAATTTGTGATCCCAAGAGAAAAGGGGATATAAGCGGAAAAAAAACCTGCAAGCTTTCCAATCGTGAATATATAATCTCGAACATGATCAGTAGTCGAGATGAGATATTTTGTAATCACTGCAAAAAATATTAAATAAGAGACTATAGGGACAAGACTTGTTAGAATTTCTACGAAGTTCGTTAAAATCAGAGATTTTTTAAATAGAAGCCGCTGTTTAGAAAAAAATGGACACCAGTACTCAAAAGCGTAGGCTTCCGCCCCATGCGATCTGATTTTGGAAATACCAGAAATTACTTGAGAAATTATACCATTGATGAAGCCATTTAATTCGAGTAATTTTCTCTGGATTAATACTTTATTTATCAAAAGAAAAGAGTTTATCGCGGCAACAGCTGTGACGATACATAAACCCAACAAGGCTAATTTGGGATAGATGTAATACATAGCAAAAAAATAGAATAGAGAGAAAAATCCTGTTAAAAGAATGTTTGAAGTAGACTGACTGAATTTTTCTTGTATTTCTCTGATGGAAGAGGCCCTTTGTATTAGATCCCCCACAGAATATTTCTTG
>CAYFOX010000088.1:4168-4668 GCA_964344875.1 uncultured bacterium | reverse complement strand
ACCGGGAGCTTTAAAATTCTATCCCAAATAGCAGACTCGACTTTTAAAGAGAAAAGAGTCGAAATCCGAATAAGAATGAGTCCGTTGATGATGTTCAAGATCATTCCACTGAAAATCATTAAAAAAAGGGCTAGAATGACCTCAAGGTACTGACTTTTGTGCCCCAATTGGATCACATTTGTAAAAAGGAATTGAACTAAAAAGGGGACCGTTGCTGCAAGAATACCTCCGAGAGTTCCGAAAATGAAAATATAATAAAAACTTTTTAAATTTCCGGAAAATGAAAATTTGAGAATATCTTTCATCGTCATATTCTTTTCGGGGAACGGAATGTAAAAAATATACCCTTTTTCTTGAAGTCTATCGATGACAGGATTTGATAGGGGCTCCTTATCTTCTGTTTCTGGGTCATGCAAAAAATATTTTTTTCCTTTATTATTTAAAAGAGCTACCGGCTTTCCCTCTTTTGTTAGGGCAAATATAGGGAGGCAATAATGGGA
>CAYFOX010000088.1:3656-4062 GCA_964344875.1 uncultured bacterium | reverse complement strand
CCTTTTGTAATGGAATACTTTTTCAGTGCGATTTTTTTTTCTCTAGTCTCTATCTCTAACTTTTTCTTTTCTGGAAAATAGTGATTGATGGCACTTTCTAGAACTCGATTACGGATCCAGTTGAAAGCCTGCCAAACTCCAGGGTGGAGCAGGACCTTCTCTGGGGGCAAAGGCTTGAGTTTTGTTTTTTCTAAAGCTATGAGGCTCCAGGTATCTAGATAAGGATAGATTTGAATATTTTTGTCCCAGTCTAAGGTGTAAGAGGAGTCAAGATCTAATCGCCCCTCAACAATTTCCATCCAGTGCTCATGTTCCAAATTCTTGGATAGGGTTTTTTTTTGGATAGCAAATCTTTGATTCGCCTCCAATTCAACAGGCTGCTCAAAATCAATCAGGCGTACCAGAT
>CAYFOX010000088.1:3013-3646 GCA_964344875.1 uncultured bacterium | reverse complement strand
ATCAAAAGGTCGTTATTTTTGAAAGACTCTTTTCTTGTAAATAATCGTCTATAATTTAAAATTGTCCGATTTATGAGCTTTAGGATCTCTAAATTAAGATGGGGTTCTTTGTGAATGATTTCCTCAATTTTACCTCGGGTCAATTTTAAAATTTTCATCGGAGTAAAATTGAAAAGGGCCAGTCCTTGATGCTGATCGGGACGTTCGGTAGCTATAAAAAAAAGATCGCCCGTATTTAAGGGTCGTAAAAATCTTAACTGCCCCTTTTCAATCCCTTTTATCTCGGGATTGGGGATGTTTTCTGTTAAAAAGATACCGCCGATACCCTCTTTAATAAGCCAAAAACACTCTTCCGTATCAAAAAAAGTCTTTTTATTGATCTCAATTGCAATCTCCTCGAGATTGTAATTTTTCAATTTTTCAAAGAGAAATATTGGATCGCTCATACCTATTCGATGACCTCGGCTAAGATTGAATCTTTGTAGTATCCACCTTGAAGGATGAGCTCTTGATGCGTCCCTCTTTGGACTATCTCACCCTTATTAAGGACAATAATTTCGTCACAATCTTTTACGGTAGCAAGCCTTTGGGCTATAATGAGCGAGGCGCAACCCCTGGTGCGTAAATGGAGAC
>CAYFOX010000088.1:0-3003 GCA_964344875.1 uncultured bacterium | reverse complement strand
TATAATCCAAAGCGCTGGAAACCTCATCTGTAATTAAAACAGTAGGGTTTTTTGCTAAACCCCGAGCTATTTCTAATCTTTGCCGTTGGCCTCCACTAAAAACTGTACCCCCTTCGCAAATCACGTTCTCGTAGCCCTTGCTCCTCTTCATAATGACATCGTGTATGCAAGCATCTTTACAGGATTTCGTCAGATCCTCCTCACTCACTAACTCATCCCAAAATGTGAGATTGTTTTTTATGGTTTCTTCAAAAAAGAATAGAGAGGAATCTACAAAGGAAATAGAGGATCTAAAAACCTCATTGGGGATTTCTTCGATAGGTTTACCATCATAAAGGATTTGACCTGTCCAGGGACGGTATAAACCTGCTGCCAGGCGTGCTATTGTTGTTTTGCCTGAACCTACAGGCCCCACAAGCCCGATTCTTTTACCCGGTTCCAACTTGAGGTTGATGTTTTTTATTCTAGGCCCCTCTGTTTTGCTGAAACCGAACGAAACGTCTATGAATTCAACGTAACCCTTTAAATTTTCTAAAGACGCCCCATTTTCGATGCATTTGGGGTGTTCAAGCAACGTTTCAGGTGTATTGTCCATTACGTCATTCAATCTTTTGATATCGATAAACATCGTCTGTAATTGGCTTGACACGCTCATTAATTTATCTATGGGGGACATAAAATATAAAAAAAACGATTGTAACGAGATCAGCATACCAACCGTGAGTTCCCCATTTAAGATTTGTAGCGCCCCAATCGCTAAAAGAGCCGTTCTCCCAAACTGCAAAGATACCGTGGGGAACATTGTGAGGATGAGACTCTTGAATTGCATACTGAATGAAGCATTTATCATTTTTGCGTAATACCCGCTGAGAATTCCAAATGAGGTCATCTCATTCCCTGCCGATTTGATACCCTCAATAGATCTTAAAAGGCTGTAGGCGTAACCGACAGTTTTACCGTATTCCTGCTGCATCGCTGTGAACGCATCTTTGCGGGAGCGGTTGATCAAAATAAACAAAAGGACATTTAACCCCCCTAAAGCCAAAGCTAAAATACCTATGGGGCCGCTAAATAAGAAAATGGTTGAAAGGTAAAAAACCAGCAAAAAAATGTTTATACCCAAGTAGATAAATTGGCTGGAAAGCACCGAAGATACTATCTCGTTCAATGTGTATCTCCATGCGATCTCCCCGGTAGATCTTTGCGAGAAAAAAAGCAGGGGGAGCTTCAAGATATGCCAAAAAAATGAGGTCGTGGAAGCTATGGTCATTTTAGTGAATAATTTCTGTATCATGTTATGTTCGAATAGATTCAATAACACCGTGACAAGTAAAACAGCTGATAATAGTCCTATGAGCAAATATCCCGCTTGTGCATTTGAGGTTGTAAGCACCTGGTCATAAAAAAACTGGATGGAAATCGGGACGAAAAACCAGGGAAGTAAAAGGCACGTTTTGCAAATCGTTAAAAATACAATCGGTTTATAAAATCCTTTTAAGCGCCTTACCAAAAGGTTTCGAAGACTATCAACTTCTCCTCTCGGTTGAAAATTTTCCGTGGGTTTAAACGTGAGAACATAACCGGTAAACCCCTCATCGAATACTTTGTGCGTGACTCTTTTTGGTCCCCCAGCCGGATCATTTAAATAAATAAAATTCTTATCCATTCCTTCGAACACTAGGTAATGGTTGAAATTCCAGTACACTATGCATGGCAGAGGAATTTTATCGAGATCCTCCATTTCATAAGTTCGACCCTCTGTCTTCAGGCCAAAAGTTTCGGCGGCATTCGCAATATCTTTTATCGAGGTGCCGTCCCTTGTGACACCGCATATAACTCTCAGTTCTGCCAAGGGTACAAACAATTTATAATATCCGAGAATAATAGCTAAAGCGGCAGCGCCACATTCGACATCTTGCATTTGGATAATTGTCGGAGTTCGCACTCTATTGGTCCCTATCCGGAGGGAGGGAAATTTCAGGCGTATTAACTCTTTCATCTTATGCAAAAAGGGTCTCAAATCGGACTCCTATTTAGGAAAAATTAAATCTATAGGACGTTTTTTCGAAATATGGACCCGAATGTTGCAAAATTCAGGTGTAAAGCGAAAATTTTTCGGACCCTCTTTTGAGGTCCATTGATAACCGGAGGGATCATTAGGATCTTTTTGTATTTCTATTCTTAAATTGTATTTAGGATAGTTTTCACCGATAAATTTTTGAAAAGCTTCGTTTTTTGCTAAATAGTTCAAAAAACGTTCAGAGGTTCCCGGGTACGGATCCACATATACGACCTTACCCACTATGCTCCCATAAACAGGGTCCACATATTTTTGCATGGAGATGTAAGCCGTCATCCCCGGTTGTATTTTACGCCCACTCGTAATATCAAAAAATCCGTAGACGAGGATGTCATCACCCTTATTAAAAGGGGGGTCAACCAGGCAGATTTCACTCCCGGCGTAAATGTATTCTCCTGGCCCAACATATTTTGCTACAACCTCGCCCTGCACTTCAGAAAAAATAGGGATAAGGAGAGGGTTAGCCTCTAAATCGTTAAAAATTTGGGTCTGTTGTTCGAGCTCCTGCTTGAGAGCTTCCACTTTGGAAGAGTTTTCTTGAGACTTCATGCGGTCTAAAGAGAGTTGGATCTCTGCTATTTTGGTGCTTTGGGAATTGTAAGAATTTAGGTAATCTTTGTCGTAAATTTTAGCTGCTATTGTATCTTTATCTACAATTTCTCCTTCAAAAAGTGGGATCGATTGGACCAATCCCTCGTTTCTTGAGTATATGGTTTGTAAACCTTCAGAAGTTAAAACAATTCCCTTTCCCTCAGATTCGGACACGATTTCGCCTTTAAAAAGCCAAATAAAGAAAAAGAGAACCATGAGCCCTAAACACGCAAGGCCTAGCCATTCTTTGGGTCGGATAATCTTGATTAAAACATTGAGATCATCGGGTGAGAGGAATGTATCTTCTTTTCCTTTTCTATAAAGGGGTGAAT
>CAYFOX010000087.1:0-5335 GCA_964344875.1 uncultured bacterium | reverse complement strand
AATCTAGGTTTTTTAGCAAAAGGGTGGTCTCGAAAGAGATCACCCTTTTTTTGTATGGGTTGACTTTTTGGCCATTTTTGCTGTATGGGTCGAGTCTATGATAGACGAGATCCCCTGGTATACAAAAAGCGTTGAAGAGGCGTTTCCCCTTTTAGGCACCGACATAGGAGGCCTTAGCGATAAAGAGGCCACTACCAGACTCCATGCATTTGGCCCCAATCTTTTAGAAGAGAAAAAAAAGCGCTCCATGTGGTCCCTTTTTTTTGGTCAGTTCTTGAATCCGCTGGTGTTGATTCTTCTTATCGCCTGTTTTTTTAAGTTTTTTATTCAGAGTCATACTGACGGCATCGTCCTCCTCGCAACCCTTCTAATTATGGCAATCATAGGATTCATTCAAGAGGCTAAAGCTGAAAAGGCTATGCAAGCTCTCAAGCAGCTTTCGGGCCATCGCTCCAAAGTCAAACGCAACGGTCATGTAGTTACGATAGACTCCCAGCTTCTTGTCCCAGGAGATATCATTATCTTGGAGCCAGGTGATAAAATCGGTGCCGATTTGCGGGTTGTGGAGACAATCAACTTGCGTGTAAATGAATCGACACTTACTGGTGAGTCAATCCCCGTGGAAAAATTCAATAAAGTGATCGAAAACCACCCCCCCCTAGTTGACCGCATAAACCTGCTGTTTATGGGAACCACAGTCTCTGCCGGCAAGGCTACCGCTGTTGTTATTGCAACTGGAATGCGCACGGAATTGGGAAAAATTGCGAGTTCATTGAAAGAAATTGAAGAGCAAAAGACTCCATTGCAAAAAAACGTAGAGTCTATTGGTTTTTGGATCCTCCCGATGATCGCTGTAGCCATACTCTTTTTTATCTGGATATCCTTAGAACAGGGGTTGAGCATCACCGAAATCTTTTTATTGAGCGTCTCGGCTGCCGTTTGTGCGATCCCCGAGGGTCTTCCAGCATCCTTCACTATTACTCTTGCTGCCGGGATGTCTGAAATGGCAAAAAAAAATGCCATTGTCCGTAAACTCCTTGCTGTAGAGACACTTGGCTCCACGACCCTGATCGCCTCCGATAAAACAGGCACCCTGACTCTGAATCATATGAAAGTGACCGAAATTTATGTAGATGGGCAAGAGATTGTTGTGGAAGGAGACGGAGACTCCCCGTATGGATCCTTTCATAATGAAGAGGGGCGCATTCATATAGAAAATCACCCGCACCTGCATCAGCTCCTCGTTGTATCCGCACTCTGTAACGATGCTTTGGTTACGCAACAAGAGAGTCAACTAACCACCATAGGAGATCCGACTGAAGGGGCTCTGATGGTGGCGGCCATCAAAGGGGGTATCGATGTAGACAAACTCAACCGTGACCACCCCAGAATGCACGAAATTCCCTTCTCAAGCGAACATTTATACATGGCCACTTTGATTGCCAATGCTAAACATGAAGAGATCCTTATCAAAGGGGCTCCCGAAAAGATCATCCATTTCTGTAGCCACATTTTGACTTGCAACGGTCGAGAAGAACTCACTTCTGACAAAAAACAAAAACTGGAATTTCACCTCGAGCGCATGTCGCAAAAGGCCCTTAGGCTTATCGGATGCGTCACTATGCGCCATCTAGGAGGAAATTTAGATACCGAAAGGCTAAAACAAAAAGATGGGACCTTTATCGGGTTTTTAGGAATGATGGATCCGCCGAGAGCTGAAGCTATTGAAGCAGTAGCAGTCTGTAAAGACGCCGGAATTCAAGTCGCTATGATTACAGGCGATAGCGCTATCACAGCCAAAGCTATAGCTCACGAACTAGGGATCCACACAAAAGGGGTTTTACGCGGATCCGATGTAAAGCTTTTAAGCGATGAGCAGCTTTGTGAAGAGGTTGAACTGATGAAAGTCTTTGCCCGCATAGAGCCCGTCGATAAGCTGAAGATTGTGAGAGCGTTCCAGAAAAATACCCACATTGTTGCCATGACAGGTGATGGGGTAAATGACGCCCCTGCCTTAGAGGCAGCGGATATTGGAGTCGCCATGGGCATCACCGGTACCGATGTAGCTAAAGAGTCGGCAGACATGATCTTAATGGATGATAATTTTGCCTCAGTCGTCCACGCCGTTGAAGAGGGAAGGGCTATCTTTAATCGGCTAAGGAACGTTACTGTTTTTCTTCTTACGACCTGCTTTGGCGAACTTTTTGGGCTGATTCTTTCCGTCTACTATCTAGGGATTGCCCCCCTAACCCCTTTACAAATTTTATGGGTGAACTTAGTTACAGGTGTGATTTTGGCCATCCCCTTGGGATTAGAACCTAGGACAGGCAGAGAATTAAAGCAGCCTCCTAGAAGCCCCGGAGTCGGACTTCTATTTACCGGGATGCTTTACAGAATTGGGCTCATGGCTTTTTTACTAGGAATTTCTATCTTCAGTGTCTTTTATTTCTGTCTAGATAGGGAAAATCTCCACCAGGCCCGCTCGACTGTTCTTACGGCGCTTGTGGTGTTCGAGTGGCTGATTGCGTTTAATTGTCGCTCAGATGAGATCTCCATTTTTCAACAAGGGTTATTCACTAACCGCTACCTCATTATAGGGGTAGTAACCGCTGTCACTTTGCATCTCATGATACTTTATATCCCGATGCTAGAGAGAGCTTTTAACGTCTTCCCCTTGGACGTTGAGGGGTGGAAAATCGCCCTTATTCCAGGGGGAGGGATATTCCTTATAGAATCGCTTCGTAAACAGCTCCTTCCCACCCTCTTTTCGTTTGGAAAATGGAAAAAAAACCGTCGTCTTAGACGCATTTCTTGATATTGTTAATAGAATTGTATACCCTAATTTCTTCTGCGAATAGGAAAGGTATGCAATTCTTTTTTTTAAGGCATGGCGAAAGTTTATGGAATCTAAAAAAGCTCTGTCAAGGGAAAATAGATATAGAATTGAGCGATAAAGGGATCAAGGAGGCCGAAAATTTCGGCAAAAAATCGTCGCATCTTCCGATTAGCCATATCTTCACCTCTCCATTAAAAAGAGCACAAACCACCGCACAAATTCTCCAAAAAAACCACCCGAACGCCGGCATTACCGTTTTGAAAGAATTCGAAGAGAGGGGTTACGGTTATCTGGAGGGCGGATCAAGTGAGGCGATGTATATTTTTGAAGAGCAGGAAAAAAGAAATCCAGACGTGCCGATACACCCTTCAGTCGAGAGTCTGGAAGCTATAAAATTACGACTAGAAAAGGGTCTTAAAACGGCCTTTGCAAAAGATGCCTCCCCTTTCATCGTCTCCCACGGTCGCCTTTTTGTTTCACTTTGCCAATATCTCGGTGTTCCCCACGAAAGCCAAATAAAAAACCTGAGCCTTTACCAATTTATCCAAACTTTGGAAAAATGGGAAATTCGGGAAATTCTTTTTTGAATAGGGGCATCCTTTTGCCGCTCTTTTCTTATTCCCACATTTTTCTCAGCGAATTTAAGAGTTGGATTCCTGGGTTTTTCATTAGATAGAATCAAAAATGATCCCTCTTATGATGGTATTGGTACTTTAACTGTCTAACCATGCTCGTAAAGAAAAACAGGGTTAACAGGAAAACAAAATTCGTAGTATATTCTTGTCTCAGACAAAGCTAAGAGGGAAAGGACATGAATCCATGGGACTTAAAAGATAAAGTTGTCGTGATTGCCGGTATTGGTGATGATCAGGGTTTTGCCTGGGCTATTGCAAAGGCGTTCAAAAATCTTGGAGCCAAAGTGATCGCAGGCACTTGGCCTCCCCTGCTCGGAATCCTTGAACAAATACTCCAAAACGAAAAATTTAGTGAATCAAGAAAACTCAAAAATGGTTTAGAACTTAGTTTTGACGCTATCTACCCTCTAGATGCTCTCTACGACACGCTTGATGCTGTCCCATTAGAGGTTAAAGAAAACAAACGCTATAAGGGACTTCAAGACTTTTCTATTAGTGGATTTGTCGAAGCAGTAGCCAAAGATTTTGCAAAAGTCGATATCGTAGTCCATGCGATTGCAAATGCAAAAGAGATTAAAAACCCCCTCTCAAAGACCTCCAGAGAGGGCTATTTACACGCACTTAGCGCCTCCAGCTACTCTTTCGTAAGCCTCTGTTCCCATTTTAAAGATCTGATGCAGCCAAACGGATCCTGCCTTACCCTTACCTATCGCGCCGCCGATCAGGTGATCCCTGGTTACGGGGGAGGGATGTCCTCCGCTAAAGCCGCTTTAGAGGCAGACGTGCGCTATCTCGCCTACGAGCTTGGGCAAGAAAAAATGATCCGGGTAAATGCCGTTTCTGCGGGCCCCCTAGCCTCAAGAGCTGCGCGTGCAATCGGTATGATTGATTCAATGATTGAGTATTCGTTTCATAACTCTCCTCTTCAACGAGATCTTGAAGCAGAAGACGTTGCCAATACTATGCTCTTTTTAGCCTCATCTTATGGTAAGGCAATTACGGGGCAAGTGATCTATGTTGATCATGGTTTAGGCGTAATGGGAAGACCGACACAAAAAGCGCCTCAAAAAGAAGAAGCGCTGGTTTAGCTAACTTGAACAAAACGGGATACAATCGTTAGGTTATATAAAAACCCTTTATTGCATCCCGTTTATAACGCACCCGGTTCTTAAGCTGATATAAAACATTTTATTGTAAACCAACCACACCCTGTAGCTTTGGTTTTCAATTTTTTAAGTTCCTTTTGAAATGTCTTCTCCGCAACTTTTTTTGTCTTATTTTATTTTTTTTCATGTCAATCTTGAAAAAACCTTACACACATAAATGCACTATCCGCATCTAAAGCTTGTCTTAGTTCCGGACCGATGCCTTGATCTATACATTCAATAGCCGCGATAACCGATTGTTTCCAGGATTTTTCCTCTTCAGTTTGTGGGCTTTTCCATATTTGCTTAATCTCTTCGCTACAATCTGTTAATTCAAGCATATTTTCAGAACTCTTACCTATCATAGATAAAAGATCTCTACGGAAAATTCCGCTAGGAATTTCAATAGCAACGCCACTCTCTTTGTAGATCTTGTGCGAATAGGTTAAAAGTTGACCAAAAAGGACTAACGCATCTCTTTGCTCTTCAGTTTTTGCAACAGGTAATTTTTGGCCATTAAACCGTGAATCCTCGCCTGCAGTTAGAAGTTTATGAGCTTCTAGGCTTAAAAAAAGTATATTAAAAAGCATCTGGTGCGAATTATTCGGTAAGTTTGCTATTGGGTCCACAATTCTTACTTCAGGAAAACCTCTTTGGCAGTAGATCCTCAAGTAATCTAGAGGGTATCTGACAAGATGTGTTATGATAGGTATTCTTAG
>CAYFOX010000086.1:0-5541 GCA_964344875.1 uncultured bacterium | reverse complement strand
ATATCTACACTCACCACTTTTTTTGCCCCCCCTTTTAAGGCATGAAGGCTGAATCCCCCTGAATAACTACAGAGATTTAATACCGTTTTTCCCTCTACTTTGTCGCGGATCCAAAAGCGCATTTCCCTCTGATCTAAAAAGAATCCGGTCTTCTGCCCTTCGACTACATCCACTAAAAAACGGACATCTTTTTCATAAATCTCTATAGGTTCTTTAGGCTGGTGCGAAGTCAGCCATCCCGATTTTGGAAAAAGGGCCTCCTGACGCCTTGAAATGGAGGTCGATTTTTCATAGATGGCGCTTGGTTGAAAAAGCCTACTTAAAGCCTCTACAACTTCGTTTAGCAAAAGATCCATACCCAAAGTGCCGGATTGGACCACAAGAACATCCCCGTATGCATCTACAATAAGGCCGCTCAGACCGTCGTTTTCCCCGTTAATCAGCCTGTATGCATTTGATTCGATCTTTAAAGCTTTCCTTTTGCTTAGGCTCTGGGCAATGAGGCGATAGACCAACCCCTTAGATTCTTTTTCCATGAAACCCAGCATTCTTAGCCGAATTTCTGAATGGGTATTGACGTAGCCTATTCCAAGAGGTTCCCCTTTAGATGAAAAGACCTCGACAAGGTGGCCATTTTTTCCAATAAAGCTTTCAATACCCTGCGAAAAAATCCAGGGATGACCCAATTTAAGGGTCTTTTCTCTACCCGGTTTTAGGCGAACCTCTCCTAAAGGCACTCTGTTAGGCATCGCCTCCGCTAAAGAAGCCGAGAGCGCTACCCCTATTTTGGGGGGTGAAATCAGTGTGTCTTGAAGCATAATAACCAGAATACTTTAACATTAATTAATAAATTTTGAGACAAAAAAATGCAAAAAGGGGGAACTTCTCCCCATTAAAAGATCTTTTTAACAAGAACTACACGCATCCAAGATTTGAGAGTATCTACGCTTATTAGTTCAAAATAAGGGAGATAGGTGGATAACAGCTCCGGAAGCTGAAAAGGGAGGATCCCGCTTAAGACAAGAGTTTTTTGAGGTTTACAAAGATGAAAAAGAGTGTCGACAAGACCCAATAGAGGGCCAAGGTGGATATTTGCCAAAACAAGATCGGCTGGCTCATTTTTCAGATCGATCGGTTCTAGCAGACCGTTTTCCTCGCAATTTTGGCGAGCTACCCTCATCGCGTTCAAATCAATATCATACCCAAAAACCTCCTTGGCACCCAATTTTTTGGCTGCAATCATGAGGATACCCGAACCGCACCCGTAATCGATCACGGTTTTTTCCCTGGGGGGGTTTTTGACAAGCCAATCAAGACATAAATGGGTGGTTGGGTGGTCTCCAGTGCCGAAGGCGTTTTTGGGGTCCAACAAAAGAACCTCTTTCGCCTCTTTTGGGACTTTATGCCAGCTAGGAACAATCCAAAGTGTATCGCCGATGACCTGAATTGGTGTATTTTTCTGCACCTCAAGAACCCAGTCTTTTTCCGCCACCTCCTCGGTGTGAAAAGGTTCAAGATGCTTAAATCTCTCTTCGTCTTCAGCCTGAATCAACGCCCCCACTTTGTTCAAATCCCAGTACTCTTTAGCCTGAATCAATACCCCCACTTTGTTCAAATCCCAATACTCCTTAGTGGATGTCTGTTCATCTTTGATGATTTCAGCTCCCTCAATACACTCAATCGAAACGCTCAGAGCTCCCAGCTCCATGAGGATATCGGTGAAACGTTCCACCTCATCTTCAACAACTTTAAAAAAAATTTCTTTAATCATAAATTTTTGATAGTTTCCCCCACTTGAAAAGAGAAAAAATTCCTTTAAATCAGGTTCAAGAATAGCATAATCTCTCTATTTAAGGACACACCTTCCCTTTTATTTCTAAATGGGTGAAAATGGGAGCGATGTCCTGGGCCTACTACCTCACCTATAAATTTTTCACTTTGCTATTTTCTTTGTTTCTAGTGGCAACAGCTACTTTTGTTTTGATGCATGTGATTCCAGGCGATCCCTTCTCTCAAGAACAAACGATACCGGACGAAATTTTAAAGAGCCTGATGTCTCATTACGAGTTAGATCAGCCCCTTTACAAGCAATATATTCATTATCTTCAAGGGTTACTGCATTTTGACTTGGGCCCCTCCTTTAAGTACGAAGGTAGGATGATTCAAGATATTATCCGTGAAGGTTTCGGCGTCTCTGCTATTTTAGGTGCCCTTGCGCTGGTGATTTCCATTATTGCAGGTGGCACTATGGGCTCTTTTGCAGCTTTATGTAGAGGGAAGTGGCAGGATTGGCTATCTATGCTGGTAGCGGTGATTGGAATGAGTGTGCCTAGTTTTATTTTAGCCACCCTTTTGCAATACATTTTTGCGATGAAGTTTAATCTCTTGCCAATCGCACGCTGGGGAGAGTTTCGGCATATGATTCTCCCCGCTGTCTCCTTGAGTGCCTTCCCAACTGCTTTTATTGCCAGACTTGTGCGCAATAATATGGTAGAAATTTTAGAGCAAGAATATATCGTTGCGGCGAAAGCCCGGGGTTTGGGAACCTCAAAAATATTGCTACGGCATGTGATAAAAAATTGTATTTTACCGGTTTTATCCTACCTTGGCCCCCTTTTTGCCAACATTATCACAGGGAGCTTTGTGATTGAGAAAATCTTCGGCATCCCCGGTCTTGGAGGCTGGTTTGTCATGAGCATCACAAACCGTGATTACACGATGATTATGGGGATCACATTATTTTACAGTGCCATCCTGATGGTAGCCGTTTTTATTGTGGATTTATTGTCCTACTGGATCGATCCTCGCACAAGGAGAAATTCATGAATACCACGACATTTTCGCTCCCCTATTTCAGAGAATCTATCTTTCGGTTGAAAGAAAATCGGGCCGCCATGGTGGGTTTATGGCTTCTCATTTTTTTATTTATCGCAGCGATAATAGCCCCTTTTTTTACCCCTTATAATTATTACGAGCCCCATTTAAGCCTTAAAAACTATCCCCCCTCAAAAGAATTCTGGTTTGGCACAGACGAGTTGGGCAGAAACGTTTTTTCAAGAATCTGGCTTGGGGCACGAATCTCTTTATTTGTGGGGATATCAGCTGCGTTTATCGACATGATCATTGGTGTGATTTATGGCGCTTTTGCCGGATTTATCGGGGGAAAAATGGATGAGATGATGATGCGCTTTTGCGATATTTTAAACTCGTTGCCGCAGCTTCTGATTGTGATTATTTTGCTAGTTCTCATAGGCCCAGGACTCACAACGATTATTCTAGCGCTCACTCTCACCGGCTGGATCAATATGGCTCGCATCATCCGGGGGCATATTCATCAAATCAAACACCTCGATTTTGTGATGGCTGCTAAAGCTTTAGGGGCGTCTCGATTTCGGATTTTGACCCATCATCTGATCACAAATGCTGTGGGTTCCATTATCACAACGGTGACACTCACCATACCTGGTGCAATTTTTACCGAATCCTTTTTAAGCTTTTTAGGGCTTGGGGTGCAAGCTCCTATGGCAAGTTGGGGTACAATGGCAAGCGATGGGTTACCGGCTTTACGTTTTTATCCTTGGCGCCTATTTTTTCCGGCGTTTTTCATAAGTATCACTATGTTTGCTTTTAATCTTTTAGGGGATGGATTAAGGGATGCCTTTGATCCGAGGTTGCGTCGATGAGCATTCCTACCCCAGACCTTGGGAGCCACTAGATGAAAGCCGCTGAACTGGAAGTACAAAACTTACGCGTGACTTTTTATCCCAAGGGCAGAAAAGTACAAGCTGTGCGGGGAGTCTCTTTCAACATCAAACCGAATGAAAGGGTCGCAATAGTTGGAGAATCGGGCTGTGGGAAAAGTCAGATGGCTAGGGCTCTTGTCCAGCTCATCCCATCCCATGCAGGTAAAATTGAGGAGGGAAAAGTTCTTTACGACGGGGTCAATCTCCTTGGTTTGTCTGAAAAAGAGATGCGACGCTACCGCGGACGGGAAATTGGGATGATCTTTCAGGATGCCAGGGCCTCTTTGAGCCCCCTTATTACCGTGGGGGACCAGATCGTCGAGGCTTATAGGGATCATCATCCCCTTGCGACAAAAAAAGAGGCTACATCAAGAGCTTTAGAATTACTGGAATTAGTACAAATCGAGGATCCTCTACGATCTTTTGGGCAATATCCTCATGAGCTATCGGGCGGGATGTGCCAAAGGGTTATGATTGCTCTAGCTTTGGCTCCCGATCCTAAACTTCTGATTGCGGATGAGCCCACAACCGCTTTGGATGTGACTATCCAAGCGCAGATTCTCGATCTTTTAAAAAGAATACAAGAGCAATTCGGCATGAGTATTCTTTTTATCACGCACGACTTTTCCCTTTTATCGGGATTTTGTCATCGCGCGCTTGTGATGTATGCAGGAGAAATTGTGGAGGAGGCCCACGTTCAAGAGCTTTTTAAAAATCCCAAGCACCCTTATACCAAAGCTCTTTTACGTTCCATCCCAAGGCTGGATCTTCCCAAAACGTCCCCGCTTGAGGTGATTGAGGGTAATCCCCCTGATCTTTCGAGGCCGATTAACGGATGTCCTTTTCAGCCCCGCTGTAGATTTAAAACAACCCAATGTGGCTCCACCTCCCCACCGATGATCAATCGTGTCGCCTGTTGGTTGTATGATCCTAGATTTAAGGAAAAATATGAGCTCTTCACCTCTTCTTAGCGTAAAAAACCTCAAGAAAACCTTTACCCATAAAGAGCACTCTATCACCGCTGTCGAGGGGGTATGTTTGGATCTTTACCAGGAAAGGACTCTGGGGTTAGTCGGAGAGAGCGGTTCAGGTAAATCCACATTAGCCAAATTGATTTTGCGTCTTGAAAAACCTGATGAAGGGGAAATTTTTTTCCAAGGGGTGGATCTGTTGAAGCTTTCGCGTAAAGAGATGATGGATGTGAGAATGGAGCTTCAAGTGATCTTTCAAGACCCTTATGGAGCATTGAATCCGCGCATGACCGCTCAGGAGGTGATCATGGAGCCTTTAGAGATTTTTATGAAAAACTTGAGTTTTACAGAGAAAAAGCAAAAAGTTTTGAATCTTATGGAGCTTGTAGGGCTTGATCCTAATTTTTCCCAGCGCCTTCCGCATGAATTTAGCGGAGGTCAAAGGCAAAGAATCTCGATAGCCCGAGCTTTAGCTTTGCATCCTAGGCTAATTATTTGCGACGAGCCTATTGCTGCATTGGACGTTTCGATTCAGTCTCAAATTATTAATTTACTCAAACGACTCAAGGCGGAGTTAGGGTTAAATTACCTATTTATTTCTCATGATTTAGCCATGGTAAAATATCTGTGCGACGATTTAGCGGTCATGCATTTCGGAAAGATTGTAGAAAAAGGGGACAGCGAAAGCATCTACTCTAATCCGCAACACGTCTATACTAAAGCTCTATTGAGTAGCGTTTCAAGGCTGCAATAACCAAAAATACAAATCGCCCCTAAGGAACTCTTTTTATTTTCTAGCAGCTTTGCACCAAACTGGAGAAGTACCA
>CAYFOX010000085.1:0-5605 GCA_964344875.1 uncultured bacterium | reverse complement strand
GGGTTAAAGCTCTACAGGTGCTGATTGCCATGTGCATAAAAACTCAAAAATTAAAAAAATATCTTTATTTTCTCCATCTCTTCAAAAATTGGGGGCAACCGTAACTCTCAAGGGATACCAAAATTTTAAAAAAAAGGATTTTACACTAAATAGTTTATCATAATTTACATTAAATCTTTCTATCATTTTAAAAAAAAGTCGACCCCACCTCATTAAGGAAAAAAACAGCAAAGAGAGATTTATTTAGAGCTAGAAAAAAAAGGGGTGTTTGTTTGTTTGTTTTCTAACGCCGTTTTGCGTTACACTCTTGGGTTATGCTAGAAACTCTTGCCGGAACGATCGATCAGATTGTTTTTCAAAATGAAGAAAATGGTTATACCGTTGCACGACTGAAAAGTCCCGTACTTAAAGAGCCTGTGGTCATTGTGGGGAATTTGATGCCTATTTCGTCGGGTGAAACCATTACTGCTGAGGGTTTATGGAAGCACCACCCCGCATTTGGCCGACAATTTGTTGTGGAGGCTTTTGCGGTAAGTCTTCCAAAAGATCTTAAAGGGATCGAGCGCTACTTGGAATCGGGTGTCATTAAGGGGATAGGGCCTACATACGCCAAACGGATTGTGGAATATTTTGGAACCAAAACATTTGAAATCCTAGACCGGCATATCGAACGGTTGGAGGAGGTCGAAGGGATTGGAGAAAAACGACTAGAGAAAATCAAAAGTTCCTGGACAGAGCAGGGTGCTATTCGGAATGTGATGGTCTTTTTGAGAGGGCACAATGTGAGCCTCTCTTTAGCACAAAAAATCTATCGACGCTACAAAGAAGAGGCGCTTGAGGTCATCCAAACGAATCCTTACCAGTTAGCTAGAGACATCCCGGGAATCGGATTCAAAACCGCCGATGCTTTGGCCCAAGAGATCGGTATTGAAAAAAATTCTGCTGACCGGATCCGCTCTGCCATTGAGCACATCCTTAGGGTTCTTTGTGATGAGGGGCACACATGCTATCCACTAAAAGGATTAGTGGAGCATGGAAAAAACCTTTTAGAGGTGGATGAAGATGCGATTGAGAAACAGGTTCAACCTCTTGTAAATGAGGGGCGTCTTGTGGCGATCAAACTTTTTGAAAATGCCCAAGATGAAATGCTTTGGACCAAACTTCTGTTCGAAACAGAGATGTCCATAGTCGATGAGCTCAAAAGATTGGAGAGCCATTCGTGTTGTTTACGCCCTATAGATAGTTTAAAAGCGATCCCCTGGGTTGAAGAGCAACTGGGTTTAGAGTTTGCCAGCGAGCAAAAAATGGCAATTACAAAAAGTATGGAGGAGAAAATCCATATAATTACCGGAGGTCCTGGTACGGGTAAAAGCACCATCACAAAAGCCATTTTGACCCTCTCTGAAAAGCTCACCTCTAAAATTCTTCTTGCTGCACCTACAGGGAGAGCCGCTAAAAGATTAAGTGAAATCACAAAAAAGAAGGCCTCCACCATCCACAGTCTTCTTGAGATGGATTTCACCCAAGGGGGATTTAAAAGGAACAGAATGAATCCCCTTGCCTGCGACCTTCTGATATTAGACGAAGCGAGTATGATCGATACCCAGCTAATGGCGCATCTCCTCAAGGCCGTTCCTACTAAAGCGCGTATTCTGATCATCGGGGACATAGATCAGCTGCCGAGTGTTGGGGCAGGAAGTGTTCTAAAAGATCTGATCGAATCGCAAAAGATAACAACTACTCGCCTCAAAGAGATCTTTCGACAGGCAAAAGGATCAAGAATCGTGCGAAATGCGCATCGGGTAAATCAGGGTCTTTTTCCGGAATTAGAGGAGGATCCCAAATCAGACTTCTGGTTTATCCCACTCGAAAAACCTGAAGATATTCTGAATAAAATCCTAGAGCTTGTATGCACTAAACTTCCACAGGAGAAAAATGCCCATCCCTTTGAGGAGATTCAGGTACTATCCCCAATGAAAAAAGGGGTCCTGGGGACATTAAACATCAATATAGCTTTACAAGATAAACTCAACCCTTCCCTAAAAAGGATCACAAAAATGGGGCGCACCTTTCGCCTTGGGGATAAAGTGATGCAGATCCGCAATAATTACGACAAACTCGTCTTTAATGGAGATGTGGGTCGGATTGTGGAAATTGACGAAGAGAAAGAGGGACTTGTCGTTCTTTTTGACGGCCAGGAAGTAGAATACGATTTTACAGAGATGGACGAACTGATTCTAGCCTACGCGGTGAGCGTACATAAATACCAAGGGAGCGAATGCCCTGTGGTTATCATGCCTGTACACACAAGCCATTTCAAACTCCTGGTAAAGAATCTTGTCTATACAGGGATCACTAGGGGAAAAAGGCTTGTGATTCTAGTCGGTTCAAAAAGGGCCATAGCCATAGCAGTGAAAAGCGTTGCAGTGGATCAAAGATTCACCGGATTGAAACATTTTTTAAGAGAAAACCTGTTAAAAACTCTCCCGACGGTACAAGAACTTACACAAGAGCAAATTTTTGTTTGATTCTCATATCTCGTTTGTGTTCGAATTTGTTCAATTTGGGGACAAATCGGGTTTATCTCGACCACAATCCTTAAAAATGTGCGTTCTCTTATAATTTTTCGACGAAAAATGTAAGTTCAAAAGGCACATGCAGCCTATGTAAAAAAGGCAACTTATTCTCCTAACAGAGCTAAAAGGAGGGCTTAAATGCGAGCAGCTGTGATATTCTCAGGATGCGGGCAAAAAGAGGGCACAGAAATAAGTGAAGCTGTTTTCACGCTTCTTGCTTTAGAAAAACGGGGTATTCAATGGAAGAGTTTTGCGCCTGATAAAAGATTTATGGCCCGCTCCTACCTTGAAGGGGATAAAAAAGAGCTCGGGGAAAGGGGGATAATCGATGAAGCTTGCCGTATAACCAGATGCAACGTACATCCCTTAGAGAAACTTAAGGTAGAGGCATTCGACCTGTTATGTTTACCGGGGGGATTGGGAGCCTCTCAAATCCTTTCAAATTTCAGAACTCATGGATTTGAGGGTGAGGTGCTGGATAGTTTGAAAACCATCATCGTAGCGTTTCACAAACTAAAAAAACCCATCGTTGCCATTTGCATATCCCCTGCCGTTGTTGCTCTAGCTTTAAAAAATCAAAAAAATTTAAGATTCACCCTGGGGATGGACAAAAAGTATCAAGAAAAATGCCCTTGGGGACATATCCAGGAGTCTTTAGCAAATGATTGTGTTGTAGACCTCTCGAACCGAATTGTCTCCACTCCCGCATTCATGATTGAAGAGGCTAATCGCTACGACGTCTCGATCGGTATTGATAAAGCAATTGAAGAGGCTACTAAGCTTTTGTAACCTCCAAAAAAATACGCTCTAAGAAAATTAGCTGATTTTACCGCCTGAGGGGGCCTTCTCGAAGGAGAGCATTTCAAATGTTGCATTTTCCACAACAGAAAGAATCATCCCATGGCTCTCTATTCCCATCATTTTGCGGGGCTTCAAATTGGCAACGATCGCAACTTTTTTTCCCACTAACGATGCTGGATCCGAGATAAAATGTCTTATACCGGACAAAATCACCCTTTTTTTTCCCCCCACATCTAAAGTGAATTGCAAAAGTTTTTCGCTTTTAGGCACGACAACACAATCTAAAACATCTGCAACCCTTAGATCAATTTTTTCGAAGTCAGAAAATTCGATCATAGGTGCATTATTTTCTTCAAGATGGGGAATCGTTGCTGTTTTTGCAGGTTCCATAGTCTCAGCTGGGATCGAATCGCTCACAGTACCCTCTTTAGTTTCTAGTTCTAATTTTTGAAATAAGGGAAGAGGTGCTGTCAGTTCCCGAACGTCTAAAGCAAATGCTTTATTTCTTGAGGGGACGTCTGACAAGCCCAAAAATCCCCAAGCTTGTTTGGTCGCAAAAGGGAGAACCGGTTGCATTTGAGCCAGTAAAGCCTGTACAGCTTTTATGCAAACAGCAAGTATGGTTTCTAAACGCTCCCCCTGAGCTGGATCTTTGACAAGACTCCATGGTTTTTGGTGATCAAAATAGCGATTACAAGCCTGCGCCATTTCAAGCAGAGTCTCTGTGGCTTTTTTGATGGAAAAATTTTCGTAATGGGCTCCCCCCTCATCAAGAAGAGCTCCGATTTGGTCAAGGAAGCTTTTATCCTCCTCCTCAAGATTCCCCATCAAAGGGATACGCCCCAAACGAGAATGGATAAAACTTAAGGTTCGATGGATAAAATTCCCTAACTTACCCACAAGCTCAGAGTTCACACGCACCACAAGATCCTCAAAAGAAAAATCGCAATCTTGGTGTTCAGGAGCAATCAGACTTAAATAAAAACGGAGCTGATCAGGAGATATCCATTTCAGCATCGCCTCAAGATCAAGTGAATTACCCGAAGATTTACTAAATTTCTCCCCTTTGAGATTAAGAAACTCGTTGACTACCAGGTCATCCACAAGTTTGTAAGGGGTATTTTGCCCCATGAGCATAGCCGGAAACAAAACAGAATGGAAGGTGGTGTTATCTTTACCTACAAACTGCACATACCGAGTTTTAGGATCGAGCCAATAGTCATTGACGAGTTGAGGTTGTTTATCATAGGTGGCACTAATATACCCTATCGGTGCATCGTACCAGACGTACAAAACTTTCCCTTTTGTCCCCTCAATAGGCAAAGGGACACCCCAGTCAAGATCTCTTGTGATGCAACGGGGCTTGAGATCTTCTATATATTGACGGCTAAAATTCATTGTAGAGGATTTGAAGTTTTTCGTCTCAATCCACTCCTTTAAACGCTCTTTAAAAAGATCGAATCGGAAGAAATAGTGTTCAGTCTCTCTAAGCTCGAGCGGCTTTCTCGTCATTTTAGACAACGGGTTTAAAAGATCGGTCGCCTCAAAGCTTGCTCCACATTTTGTACACTCATCTCCTCTTGCTTCATGAAAGCCACACTTAGGGCAGGTTCCCACAACGTACCTGTCCGCTAAAAAACGCCCCTCTGCAGGAGAATAGAGCTGATGGATTGTTTTCTTCTCAATCCACCCATTTTTAAGATGCTCTTTGAAAATTTGTTGCGTTCTTAAGGCATGGTGGTTAAGTGTCGTTCTGGAATAGTGACTAAAATCAATCCCCATCCTTTGAAACAACTTTTTATTGATCTCGTGGAAATGGTCTACCTGTTCCTGGGGTGACCTTTTTGCCTCTTCCGCTTTAATGGTAATGGCGATCCCATACTCGTCAGATCCACAAATAAAAAGGCTGTCGTCCCCTTTACTTAAGAGGTAACGATGGTAGATATCTGCAGGCAAGTAAGCACCAGCAAGGTGGCCTACGTGGATTTGCCCGTTTGCATAGGGCAAGGCTGCCGTAATCAATGTTTTAGTGTGTCGTTTCATAGGTGTAGTCAGTGTAGCATTTTAGTAATATTTATTTAAAAAATAAAAATTACTTTTGAAAAAATGTAGTAAGTTTTACCTCTTTACCGGCTCTTATCTCATGACGCGCCTTGTTAATTAAGGACTGGGCTAGTTTGAAAAGATCCTTTGTTTCGACCAAGTAAGATCCTGTTAGCAACGGGTTA
>CAYFOX010000084.1:0-5686 GCA_964344875.1 uncultured bacterium | reverse complement strand
TTTTCTTCACTCATGATTCCTCGCAACACTACATGTTGTATTCATTTACGCTTATGACACACTATATATTGTAAATCGACACAATTTGTCTAGTTTAAAAAAAACAAAAATTTTTCTTCTCCTCTGAGGAAAAATTTTCTTTCGAGGGAGATTTTTTTTTAACTAGGGGGTGTATGGGGTCAAAGAATATCGTTCAAATATAAGGTGGGCTTCGTGCATGATTGTAGCAAAAATCGGGGTTTAAATCACATGAAAAAACCATATGTTGTTCCTAACGTCATTACAGCCCTTGGTCTATCAATTGGATTGTTCGTCATCTTTAAAGCTACCCTTTATGATGCTAGTTTAGAGCCAAAAATTTTGCTTTTTAGATCTTCACTTTTGATTTTGGCTGCTGCCTGTATTGATGTTTTGGATGGTTTTGTTGCGCGTCGGTTAAAAGGGGAGAGCCTCTTCGGGATGAATTTTGATTGTTTATCGGATGCGATTACTTTTGGTGTAGCCCCTGCCGTTTTACTGATGAAAACAGCACAAGTTGTCCCAAAAACTCTCCCCTATTTTTTCACTTTTTGGGGGGCCATGCTTTTTTCGTTGTGTGGTGTTTTAAGGCTTGTACGTTTCAATGTTCTTACTTTGGGGGAGGAAAAAACACAAAATCACAAGATCTATACAGGTTTGCCGATACCTGCAGCTGCGATGGCTGCCCTGTCGATGCAGCTTTTTTTTTGCAACCCATCTGTTGTAGAGCTTTTCGGTTCCCATATATTGTCCTATTTTGCCCCATTTTTTATGATTTTGTTAGCCTATGCAATGATCAGCGTAAAAAGATTTGTCTCTTTAAAATGGATTCAGAAAGAACATTTGGACTTTTCTGGAATATTTATGATCTCTTTAATCATGTTGACGCTTCTTTTTGGTTTCATGTACCATTTCGATTGGTTTTTTTTCCTTGCTACATGGATATATGTGATGTGGGGGGTTTTGCAAGGAGCTACAAAGCAAGATCTTGTATTATTAGAGGATTAACGAATCTTGAACGACAACCACTTTTAAGAAGGATTTTATGATTTTTGGATTAAGAGGACTAAAACTTTCCTTTTTACTCTTTTTTGGGGTGGGTACGATAACAGCCAAAGAGAGCATTTGTATCCAGCCGGATATTCGGGAAGATAAGGTCGTTTTTATCCAGGGAGGAAACCTTTGGTTTGGGAGAATAGAGCAAAATCATGTGCGCGCAACGCCTCTTTTAAAAGATAACGGTTCGATAAGCTACCCTAAATTTTCTAAAAATGGTGAGAGGATTGCGTTTGTGGGGAAAGTCGATTTTCTCCCTAACTGGGATCTCTTTTCTTTATCCTTAAACGGGGATAATCTTGAAAGACACACCTTTACAGGAATTGAGTCGAGCCCTTGCAGCTGGTTAAACGATCAAAAAATAGCTTACCAAACCTTTTCTAAACACATCTCAAGGGAGAAAACTCTAGCATTAGTCCACCTGGACAATCCCAACAGTAAAGAGAACTCATTAGGTGTGGAGCAATCCGCTGAACCGTGCATTACCCCAAATGGGGATCTGTTTTTTGTGAGATTTTCCCCCCAATCGGTTATAACCTCTTATAGAGGGGGTCAACTGCGCCAAATTTATAAAGGGCGTTTTGCCTCTGGAAATTTTCGGGAGAAAAAAATCCCCCTTTTTTCGGAAGCAAACTGCTTTAATCCTATGGTCATTGAAGATAAGCTCTACTTTGTATCCGATGTTACCTCAAAAGCTAGCCTATATGTACTAGAGAAGAATCGGATCGAAAAAGTTTATGAGGATGATCTATTTCCCATTTTATCTGCATCCACTGATGGCAAATCGATTATTTTAAGTATCGCCGGGGATTTAAAACTTTTTGATCCTGATACTAAGACAGTCTTAAAGTTAGAAATAGAGCTTGTTGGACAAAATAGGGAAAAAAAATCGAAAGTCTTTTTGAAAAAGGAGATCAAAGACCTCCTTTCTTGTCAAAACCCTTCAGGATACTATATCCAAGAAAAGTGTGCCGTTCACCCAACTATCGATTGGATCGCTTTTTTGATCAGAGGAGATATACTCTGCTTCAATAAAGGATCTGCAGGGTTTAACCGAATCAAATCTCAAAAAGGGAATTATATTTATGATTTAGCCTTCACCGAGAAGAAAATATTTGCCCTATCCTCTAATGAAAAAGGGGTGAGTTTAGAAATCAGAGATTTTGAAGGAGGGGAAGAAACCCGGTTTTTAGGGGATCGCACACGCACCAAACTGGTTGTAAACGGTCAGGGAACTAAAGTGGCAACGATCTCGCCAAAACAGGAGTTATTTGTCTATGACGTTGAGACAAAAAAAGAGACTCTTATCGATACAAAACTCCCGTTTGACTTAGGAAAAGAGGCGGTGGCTTTTTCGCCTGACGGAAAATGGCTTGCCTATTCGGTGCAAAAAAAGAACCTTTTTTGGCAATTGATGGTTTGCGATCTTAAAAAAGGGGCTTCGTACCCGGTCACGGCCTCTGAGGTGGATGGTTATAACCCTGTATGGCATCCTAAACAGGCGGGGCTCTACTTCCTTTCGCGTAATAAAAGAATTCCTTTTTTTATAAATAATCCGGAAAAAATGCATTTAAACACCTTCTCTGTCTCTTATTTAATGGGGATAAGTTTTACAGGTGAAAATCCGTTTAAGTTCACAGAGATTAAAGAGTCTTTAGAGCTCACTCCTACCTTATTTTCAAAAAAAACGTTCAATAAAGTTCCGTTTCTTGCCTCTTTTAAAATGGTAGGTTTGGAAAAAGGGCTCATCCTTTTTGGAGACCAGATAAGCTTATTGTCGTTTGAGGGGAAAGATGTTGAGGAGAGCAGCTACGGTTTTAGTGATGCCTATTTCTCGATTACTTCAAGTAGGGGCGTTGTGGTGGAAAAGGGGGAGTTTAGATGGGCCGATTTCACCAACTGCTTTGAGGGGGGTGCTGAGGAGGGGATTGAAATACCGGCGCAAACAATCTTTTTTGATGCCAAAAAAGAGTTCGAGGACCTCTTTCATAATGTGCACAGGACCTATAAATCCTATTTTTATGATCAAAAATTGGAAGAAACCTTTTGGTCAAACCTTAAAAATAAATACCTTCCTCTACTGGATCGGGTGCAAAACAAAAAAGATTTAGTTTTAGTTTTATCGATGATGCTTGCAGAACTCAATACCTTGCACATCTTTATTGTGGATTTTGCAACTCCCGTGAACCATACGCTTAAAAGCGCCTCATTGCCTTTAGAGCTGGAGTATGACGCCGAAAAGCAGGGTTTTAAGATTTTACGTGCTTTAGAGATAGATCCCCTCATAGATACACATCATGTTTTGGATCCCTACAAGGAGTTTAAACAGGGATCATGGATCACCTCTATCAATGGAGAGCAGTTGGTAGGTAGCAGCGGATTTGAGGCTCAGCTTTGTGGTTTTTACGGGGGAACTGTCCAATTCGGACTAAAAGATCCTAATGGGGATGCGGTGATGGCCGATGCTAAGCCACTGGCACTAGAAACGCTTTTGACACTGCGTCTTTATGATTGGGCCTACGCGAACAGGATGCAAGTGGACACATGTTCAAAAGGAAAAGTTGGATATATATACCTAAGTGAGATGTCCCCTTCAACCTACGGGTTGTTTAGCCAATTGTATAATGCGATGCTTGATAAAGAGGGGATCATCATCGATTTGAGGTACAATTATGGGGGTAACACAAGCGATGATGTAATCAGAGAATTACTAGCTACTACCGATTTCTTTCATGAAATGCATGGAATAGAGAGCTGCTTTGAAATGAGTGCAAAGCCTCCAAAACTAGTAATTCTTTGTAACCAGCAAACCTCATCGGATGGGGAACTTTTGATTACAAAATTAAAAAGGGTGTACAAAGCAACGGTAATCGGAACAAAAACCTGGGGAGGGGGTGTAGGAATCTGTTCTTCACTCTCTGTTTTACCCGGTAATTCCATACTGGTTACCCTTCCGGCTCACGCGTCGTATCTTAAAGGAACAACATCCCCTATTGTAGAAAAAGAGGGGGCTGGCCCCATAGACATCTATCTAGATATATCTCCAAGAGAATCTTTTGAGAAAAAAGATCTTCAGCTTGCAAAAGCCTTAGAGATTTTGCTAGATAGCAAATATGAGCTTTATTCTTAGATGCCTTTTTGTCCTTACCTCTTTTCTCATTGTTGCACAGCAGCTAGAGGGGGGTAAATGCCCAAAATTTAAAACAGAGGCAACAAAAAACGAAAGAGAGGATATAGCCTATGTAGTCAATACGTTGGCAGCACACTCCTCTATTGGACTATTAAAGTATAAGAATTCGCTCGAGGAAGCAGGGGAGCGGACAAGGCAAGTGCCCCCTTTTTCTTTCTTTGGGGTGGTTTTGACAAACACTAACACTAAAGCAAGCCTTAAGAAGCTAAGCTCCTCAAATACGATTCAATTCAAAAAGTTTTGTAATGGCTTTACCAAAGAATTTTTAAATGAGGCTACAAAACCCTGTTTTGAGACTACCTTTGAGGGGTTTTGCAAAGCGACGGGGTTGGATTCTAAAAAGATGCGCTCTATTTTTCTGGAAAGTTGTAAGGCTGCAAAAAAAAAGAGGGGTACCCCCTTTGCCCCTTTTATCAGGGAGATGACTCGATAAAAATGGGATCTAGTAGCTAGAGATTTTATCTAGAAACAAGTGGTAGTCTTCTCTCGAGATAAATTCAAACTCAAGAATTTTTTTAGGCTGGAGTTCCCCCGTAACGATTTTGAGGGAAAATTTTGCAGGTTTGAAAGCTAGTTTAAAGAGTGTGAAAAGCTCCTCATTTGCTTTGCCTTTTTCTCTGGGGCTATGAATGTATACTTTAAGGGTTTTTGAGGCATCTCGGATGATTCGAGCTTTGTGGCTATTGGCTATCACTTTTACCGAAAGCCTGAAGAGGGTAGTTTCCTGTTTGATTTCCATTTATTAAAAAATATGCTATTTAATTTGAAATACCCGATTGGTTTAGTCTATGGAATATCTAATTTTACCTCATCAGCTTTTTGATCCGAAACGGTTTTTCCATAAAGGGGATCGTGTTGTACTGTACGAGCATCCTTGGTACTTTAAACAATTTCCCTATCACAAAAAAAAACTTCTTTTTCACCGTGCAACAATGAAGGTCTATCAAGACGAACTTAGGGAGTTTGGTGTCACAGTCGATTATGTACCGTTTGGGGAAAAACCTAACTACAAAAAAGGGATGCAAGCTTTTGATCCTATCGACCATGAGGTGCTCATAGAGCTTGAAAAAAAGGTGGAAATCCTCGATTCACCCCTTTTTTTAACAAAAAAAAGCGAGATTAAAGATCTTTTGGGTGGTGAGAAACATCTTAGCATGGCCTCTTTTTATATTAAGCAGCGCAAACGATTTGATATCATGATGCAAGGGGGGAAGCCGGAGGGTGGTAAATGGAGTTACGACGTAGAAAATCGGAAAAAAGTTCCTAAAGGGGTACGTCTTGCCTCTTACACCCAACCAAAAGAGAGCCCGCTCTTGAAAAAAATAAAAAAAGAAATCGAAAGCGAATTCAAGGATCATCCTGGTGATATGGAGGACTTTTCTTTTGCTATCGATCGTGAAGGGGCAAAAAAAATGATGCATC
>CAYFOX010000083.1:0-5689 GCA_964344875.1 uncultured bacterium | reverse complement strand
GAGCCTAATTTTAGAGCTTTTAGAAAGAATTTTGCAATCTTGTTGTTATAATTTGCCAATTTTTTTCTGAGACAAATCCTGAGACACGGATAAACCCCTCGTAATCAGGTTCAAATGAGGATAGCGGCAGAGTTAAAATTTTGTATTTTTCCAAAAAATCCACCTCGGTTTTCACCAAAAAATAGGGGCCATCAACCCCTCCAAACACCTCAAACCCCTTCGATCTAAAAAGCTGCTTCATTTCCTGAACTCTTTGCATAGTCAAATGGACCTGATTCAAAAAAAGATGTGTATTTTTTAACAGGGTGCAACCCATTTTTTGAGAGAGCCAACTCACCCCGTTGAAAGTAGCGTTTACAAAACTTGTATAAGCTCCCAAGAGGCTCGATCCATCTTGGAATTTAGCCTCTTTGGGGACAACAGCCCAGCTGAGGCGGATTCCGGAAAATGCAGCCCATTTTGAAAAGGAACCCAGCTCAACAGCACACTCTTTTGCCCCTTCGTCAATAAAAATGGTTTTAGGCTTTTTTGTTTGTATGTAGGGTGAGTAACAGGCATCATGAACGATAACCCCCCCGTACTTTTTAGCCTTGTTACATAAAGTTCTAATTTGGTCTTCATCCATAGCTATCCCCGTAGGATTGTTGGGAGAGCACAAATAAAACACATCAAAAGGGCCTACAAGATCGGGATTGGGCTCAAAGCGGTTTTTTGGATCTAGGTAGATAGCACCCGTTTGTGCCCCAATAATTTGACAACCCTCTTTATAAGTTGGGTATCCGGGGGCATAAAATCTTGAAAAAGCAGAGGGCCCAAAAAGGGTTTGAAATCTAAAAAGATCTGTTTTTATTCCATCGGAAATGAAGATCTCCTCCTCAGAAAATTGTCCGTTATAAAAAACCTGGTTGATCAGCTCTTTGAGATAAGCTGTCCCCAACTCAGGTGGATACCCTTTATGGCCATCAGGAGTCAAAAAAAGCTTTGCCTCCTCGATCAATTCCTCAATTACCAATTCGGGAAGGGGCCCGGGATTATCGCCAACGGCTAAAGAAATGACATCGCTCATTCCCCGAGCTTTTAAAAGAATTTCTTGAAAAATATTGATTTTCTTCAAATCTTTAACGCGGTCGAGTAAAGCCATACGCTATTTCCGCCAATTTAATTCCTGTTCCTGCTGCCCCACGGATACGATTATGCGCCAAAGCCACAAACTGCAAGCTGTTTTTTTCCCCTTTTCTCAGACGCCCTATTGAGACGTTCATCCCGTTACCGTTGTCCCTATCCAATCGGGGCTGGGGTCGATCGTTTTGCTCAAAAAGCTGGATTGAGGGCTCTAAGGAGAGTAGAGAGCGAATCATTTCCAGTTCAAAAGGCTCCTCAAACTCGATATCTAAAACAACCAAATGCCCCTCCATAACAGGCACACGACAACAAGTGATATTTAAAGGGATTTTTTGCTTCAAAATGAGGTTTAACTCCTCTTGTATTTTATTCTCCTCACCCTCGATAAAAGGGATGACATTATCAAAAATATCCATTGCAGAGAGCCCCTGTCGTCCTGCGCCACTAATGGCCTGCATTGTTGTTGCCGCCACTTTGCGAATTTTTAATGGCAAAAGCTGCTTGAGGGGAAGAGCGATCGTGTGGAGAGTACAGTTAGATTTAGAAAAAATCCCCGTTTTTTGCCCCACAATCTTTCTTCCGTTTATTTCGGGAAATATAAGTCGTTTTTCATCTCTAAATGCTGAGCTACTCGATATTACAAGAAAATCTTGCGCCCAGATCGGCTCAAACTTTAAAGCTCTCTCTGTATCAAGAGTTGAAAAAAGGATTTTCACTCCAAGCTCCTGAGCTTTCTGTCGGTCCTCTAACGCGTAAATAGGGCATCCGTCCAAAGACCCTTTCAAGCCTTGGGAATTTGAGGTTAAAAATATTAAAGTAAAATAGGGATGGTTTTTGAGCAGATTTCTATACACTTCTCCAATCGCACCAGAGGCCCCTAGAATGCCAACGCCAATTTTGCCCAAGCTTCCTCTAAGATTTTCTCTATTGTTTCTTTATCCCCTTTTTCAAGAGTGCCCAGTTCCTCTTTCACCCTGCAAAATTGGAAGAGATGATTCTTTTTCAGAATATACTGAATTGGCAAGGGATTCACACGGACAAACAGTTTTATAAGGAGTTGCAAAATCTCTTCTGCATACGTGTCCATGCAAAGAGCCTTTCTTATCATCTCCACGTAAACATTTGATAAGACCGAAATAGCGCCGATTGCCCCCTGCTTTTTATAGGAGACAATTTTATCATCATCGCCACAAAAAACGGGAATATTGATTCCGTTTAAAGAGCTTTTACCCATCGACTCTTTCACTCCGAGGAGGTTTTTATGACCTTTAAGAGCATCGTAGACGCTATTTTCTATAGCAACACCAACACGAGAAGGGTTATTGTAAAGAATTACCGGACAAAAAGATTGATCCAAAATTTTCTTAAAAAAACCGGCTATTGCCTCTTGAGAAGGGCGTATAAAGAAGGGAGGAGTAACGAGGATAAATTGCGTTTCATGTTTAGCGGCAATGTCGATATTTTTCCAAACGCGATCTAACGAGAGATCGCTAACACAAAGACCTCGAGCGAAAGGGTAATCTTGAGAAGCCTGTAACAACAGTGCTTTCTCCTGATCTGAAAGCAAAGAGCCTTGTCCGGTTGTGCCGGCTATAATCACCCCATCAGCTCCCCTTTTCTGGTGCTGCAAAAGTCGGTGAAAGGATTTTAAGTCGAGGGAATAGTCTTCACATAACGGAGTCGCCAGGGCTGTAATCAGCATAATAGACCTATTTTACAAGCCAAGATTGCCCCTTTACTAGACTTCTTTTCAACCTAATTTTCTCTTTTTTTGTCGAAAAAATGTGATTACAAAAAGGTTTCTCTATAAAAAGTTCGTCAAGTTTCTTTAGGTACTTTTTCTAGAAATTCTGTTAAATGATAACACCCTTTTAGGTTTTGAATCAGCGGAATTATCTCCAAAATCCCTTTTGCGAAAATGCCCCGATCGAGCGCTTTGTGTTCTAAAACGAGCCTTTCAAAGCTATTCTCAAAAACAACCCTATGTAGACCAATCTCTTCCCCCTCACGCTCTGAGGTTATATTCACGTCTTGGAGTTTTTCAGCTATTTGTAGAGCAGTTCCCGAGGGGGCATCTTTTTTTTGGGTATGGTGACGCTCAAGAATCGAAACTTTCAGTCCTTGGGATTGAAACTGGGGCGCAAGTCGAATCATTTTTTGCACAAGACTAGAAAAATTGGGTGAATAGAGGCAAAATCCGTTTTTTGCGTCGACAAGTTGCTTTACCTCATCCAACTGATCGTACCATCCAGTTGTTGCAATTACAATAGGTAGACCTAAATCGATTGCTATCTTGACATGGTCTAAAACCGCCTCTTTAGAGGTGGCATCAATCAAAATTTCAGCTTTTTGGTAATCGACAATTTCACAAGAAAACTCTTCTGCTAAGCGTTGGATCTCACGCCCCAACTTACCAGATCCAAATAGACCTATTTTGTAATGCATACAGGATAAAGATTACTGTCCTACACTGCAAAAACTCAAGGATAAATTTTCTCTTTTTCTGCTAAACTCGAACCATGAAGCAAAATTTTTCCAAGGTTCTTAATAAAATTGAGCCGATCCTTTATCTCCCCGAAACAATCTTTACTGCTTTCCATGCAGCTCAAAAGTCGGTTCCCATTTCCAACCAACAGGCAGAAAAAATCCTGCTTTTTTTACCCCTACTAGATTTTCCGCTGCTAAGTCTTCACTCCCCTTTTTGTGTTTTGCTTTTCTATTTTTTCCAGCTTTTGCTTAGCACACAAAACACACGTGTCTATTTTTTCATTGAACCGGCTCTTTTACTGAGCTTTGGGTTTTTCTATCCTGACTTAGCCCCGTTTGCTTTTTTATTTCTTTTGACAGGCTGGATTTTTATGCATATGAGTTTTGCTGTTGTCTACCACCATCCGGTCAATAGATTTTTTTGGATTGCAGTAATCCTTTTTTTTCCTAGCTCGATTACCTTTTTGGCCCCACTCTTATGCTCACTAGGCCTGGCTGTCGCAATCCACAAGAGGTTTTTTGTATGGGGGGAAAATCAGTCTGAATAGGACTAATCGATGGGTTTGTTGGACTAAAACATGAAGAATCCCCTCCTCTGAGGGGCAAAAATCGAGGATTGTTCCCTGCTTGGGCAAAAAAAGTTTAAAAGTTTTATGATCAAAAATCGCCTCAAAATAGAGTATGTTTTGGTGTAATCCAATCAAATACTCCTGTATACGGATCATTTTTTCAAAACAAAACTCTTTTTGGATCCAACTGAGTCTGTTACAACTGTGATCATAAAAAAAAAGCCCTGTCCCTTGTTCGGTGTCTACGGTAAAATGGGTCTCCAAAAAATTTGTGCTCACCGATTTAAACTGGGTAAGTGGGGATAAAAAATTTCGAGAGGGTTTTTCTAAACTAACGAAACGTCCTAATCTATCTAAGGTGAAACTCGAGACACATCCATCTTTGAAAAAAAGGGTAAACTTGGAGTTGATATGCAAAATAGCCCTTGCAGGCCTTTCTATCTTCAAAGAGCTCGTAAATTCTAAATTTGCAGAATCTATGACCCGTAGCGACAAATTGGATGACAGGACAAAAAGAAACGGAATTTTTAATCCTATGACAGGTAAAAGCTCTTGATTTTCCCCCAAGAACCTCTCTTGAGTTTTTCCCCGCTTGACCACATATTTTTCCAAAACCCCGTTTTCGGTAAAAACAAGAATACTCCCCTCATGAAAAGAGAGGATTTGCGTGATAGAATTTTCTAGAGGGAATGTAGCCTCCCACGCTGGAGGCGTTAAGATGACCATCTCTTTGACATGGGGAAGAAAAGGGCTCTCTAAAGAGACTATGCAGGTTTTTTCCGTTTGCAGGGAGGCCGTAACCTTTCCAAGTTTAGCGTACGCCTCTTCGACTATTGTGCTGTGCCATTGTATCGATCTTTTATAGAGCTCTTTGGAGTGGGAAAAGGCTGTTTTGACCCCGCCAAAAGACCGGTTAAGCCGATCTAGTGCGGTCTGATTAGCTAAAACGCGTATTTCATGAGACACTTGAGCTAATTTATCCAAAGACTTTGGACTACAACGCCCCACCATCGTCGAGCCTATATCCTCGGGAATAGCGCTAAAATTCGGGCCTAAATTAACTCCAGACATCCTACGCTCTCCACGTGAACAGTTTGTGGGAATAGGTCAAAAGGTTGAACAGATGTTAAAGCGTAACCACTTTTTAAAAATTTACAATCCCGAGCAAATGTGGAGGGATCACAGGAGACATACACGATTTTTTTGACCCTTTGTTTCATCAAAACTTCCAAAAGAGCCTCTTCGCAACCTTTGCGGGGGGGATTCAGAATCACTTTATCAAATTTTTCCAGCTGGCTAATTTTTGTTTCTGCTTTAGAAAGATAAAAAGAGGCATTTTGTATCCTATTGAGCTCTTGATTCTTTCTAGCGCTTTCAATAGAACTAGGAACACATTCTATCCCGATAGCCTCTTTACATTTTGTAGCAGCTAAAAGCGTCATTGTCCCTACACCGCAGTAAGCATCTAATACACGGTCTTGAGGAGTCAAATCCAATAAATCCATCACATA
>CAYFOX010000082.1:1534-5701 GCA_964344875.1 uncultured bacterium | reverse complement strand
ACCTGCGACCTACTGCTTAGAAGGCAGTTGCTCTATCCAGCTGAGCTATCGGTCCATACCAGCTGATCACAAAAGGATGCCCTTATTCTAAAGAAAGCAGCCAAATTTCTCAGCTTTATCGCTATATAATAGAGAATCTCTTGATTCGAATGCAAGGGTAAAGTTATGCTCTCAAATGTCTTTATGTCTGATACACTCTTTTTTACGCTCTTTGAGGATTTTTTTGCCATTTTGGGCCCCTGTGTGATTGAATCCGAAGCTCACACCCTTTTTATGGCAGAAAAAATCGCCTCCATAAAAAAAGATCTCGGAATCAACATCGTGTTCAAAGCAAGTTTTGACAAAGCTAACCGTACCTCTTATCATAGCTTTCGCGGACCCGGCATTGATGAAGGGCTGCGTATTCTTGAAAAGGTGAAAAAAGATTTTGGCCTTTGTGTTACTACAGATATCCATGAAACAAACCAGGCCAAAAAAGCTGGTGAAGTGGTGGATATTCTCCAAATCCCGGCATTTTTATGCCGCCAAACTGATCTCATCGTGGCTGCTGCCGAGACGGGGAAAATAGTCTCGATCAAAAAGGGGCAATTTATGGCCCCCCAGGACATGTCCCAAGCAGTCGAAAAGTGTCGTTATGCTAAAAATGATAAAGTTTTTTTGATCGAAAGAGGGACAACTTTTGGTTATAACAATCTTGTTGTGGACATGCGCTCTTTTCCGATAATGCAATCTTTTGCACCAACAATTTTTGATGCTACCCATTCTCTTCAACTCCCCGGTAAAGGGGGGAGCTTTACTCAAGGGCAAAGGGAGTATCTCCCCCAGCTTGCCTTTGCTGCAGTAGCTGCCGGTGCCAGCGCCCTATTTCTAGAGGTCCATAACGATCCCTTAAACGCCAAAAGCGATGCAACCACAGTTTACCCCTTAGAGAAAGCGGCGCCTCTTTTAAAAAAAGCAATAAGACTCTACCGGGAGACAAAAAGTTTTTTTTCAGAGGAATTTTCTAATCAAGGAGATTCGTGTACGGAAAAGCGATCCTAAAGACAACTGTTTGGCTCTCTTTAGGGATCACCCTTTTTTTGTGCTCCTTAACTACTGAGCGCTTTTCCACAGGTGGCCTAGATCAGAAAGTTGAGCCGAAATTCACAGCAAAATCTCTGTTAAGATCTACAGAAAGCCTCTCGAATGCCCTCTCCTTTCAGGCAAAAAGGGTCGAAAACTCTTTCTTTTGCGAAATCTCCCATGAGGTTAAAGGAACTTTGGATCAGTTTGATTTTAGTTGCGATAAACTCACTTTGGATAAAAAAGAGGGGCTTTTTTTAGAGGGAAACGTCACCATAACAGATACATTAGAAAAAAAATCCCTCTATGCTCCTTATGCAAGGATTCTCCCCAAGGAGGGAATCTTAGAGGTTTTCGACCATCCAATTCTTATGCAACATAAGGGTTTACAGTCGAAAATATTGGCAAAAAAGGTACTCTACCTTAAAACTCCGGAGGGCTATAAAGCTTTTGTAGAGGGTCCTATAGAGTGTATTATAGATGATATAGATGTGAAAAATTATGCCCCTTTTAAGCGTGAGAAACCTCTCTAAAGAGTACAATGGCCGTCTAGTCGTGCAAAATATCACGATAGAGATCGAGCGTAATGAGATTGTGGGCCTTTTGGGGCCCAATGGAGCTGGAAAAACAACCGCTTTTTATATGATCATGGGGTTGGAAAAACCCGATACAGGGGAAATCTTTCTTGAGGATCGTCCTATTAGCCGCTTATCGATCGACCAGAGGGCTCGATGTGGAATGGGGTATTTGGCACAAGAGCCCTCCATATTTCGGCAAATGAGTGTTGAAGAGAATCTTCTAGTGATTTTAGAAACGATGCCTCTTACAAAACAACAAAGAAAAGAGCGTCTTGAGCAACTTCTTGAAGAATTCAAGCTAACCCATTTAAAAAAGAAACCGGCTCCCACCCTATCTGGAGGGGAAAGGAGGCGTCTTGAAATTGCTCGCACTCTCATTCAAAACCCAAAGCTCCTTTTACTGGATGAACCATTTGCAGCGATAGATCCTGTGACGATTGATGAGCTGAAAGAACTCATCCTGGATTTGGCCAAAAAAGGGATCAGCTTTCTGATTACCGACCATAATGTAAGAGAAATTTTTAAAATTGCCCATAGGAGCTACTTAGTCCAAAAAGGGGTCGTCACGCATCAAGGCTCAAAAGAGGCTTTATGCTCCAACCGCGAGGTGATGGATTCCTATTTAGGCCACCAATTTAGCCTATAAAGCCCCCCCATTGAGGGCGATTCCCTTGACTTCTCGTCTGCTAAGGGGTAAAATAGGGACAAAATTTTTTCTCCCGTAGAGAACGATTAACACTCTTTTGTCCACGATGAACCCTCATCGTAAGACAAAAGATAGCACAAAAACCCCTTACCAGTCAGGAGTCGATCATGGAAACAGAAATGACACTTGCGATCATCAAACCCGATGCCGTAAAAGCGCACCACGCAGGTGAAATCCTTTCAATGTATGAAAAACACCCCCAGTTTAAAATCCGTGGAATCAAATTGATGCACATGGATCGTAAAACCGCAGAAGGGTTCTATGAAGTTCATAGAGAGCGCCCCTTCTTTGAGGAGCTTGTGACTTTTATGATGTCTGGACCCTGCATCGTGATGGCAATCGAAGGGAAGCATGCGGTTTCAGCACATAGAGACTTTATCGGCGCTACTAACCCACAACATGCTCAAGAAGGGACAGTCCGTAAGCGCTTTGGCACGAGCATCGGCAACAATGCCGTGCATGGTTCTGACAGCCCTGAAAACGGAGTCAAAGAGGTGAACTATTTCTTTGATATCTCGGAACTTGTCGACATCAACTGGGCGCACACCTGGGCCTAATAATAAAAAACCTCAAGGGATCTCCCTTGAGGTTTTTTCTTAAGCCTCTTTATATGGGGCTAATGACGTTTTTTAAAAGTATCTAAATGCTCTAAAGCCTTCCCCGTGCCTAAACAGACGGCCAAAAGAGGATTAGGTGCTACAATCACAGGCAATCCACACTCTTTAATAATATGCTTGTCGAGCCCTTTGATGAGAGCTCCCCCTCCTGCCAAGACGATTCCGCGCTCAACAAGGTCTGCCGATAACTCTGGAGGACATTTTTCCAAAATCATCCGAATACTCTCAATAATTTGCTGAATCGGCTCTGCAAGGCACTCGCGGATTTCTACAGAGTTGATCCTTTTGGTGATCGGTAGGCCAGCCACTTGGTCACGACCCCTTACCTCCATCTCAAGCTCATTCTCACCTAAAGGATACGCAGAGCCAATAGTGATTTTAATGTCTTCCGCGGTCCTTGGCCCAATCATGAGATTGTACGTGCGGCGCATGTAATTGATGATACACTCATCAAACTCATCTCCGCCAATCCTCAACGATTTAGACTCTACAATCCCCCCTAAAGAGATAATTGCGATCTCGGTTGTACCGCCACCTATGTCAACAATCATGCTAGCATAGGGTTCATGAACGGGCAGATCCACACCGATTGCAGCTGCCATCGGCTCTTCGATCAACATCACCTCTTGGGCTCCTGCGCGGATTGCAGAATCCTCTACAGCCCGTTTTTCCACACCCGTTATTCCAGAGGGGACAGCAATCAAAATTCGGGGTCGGAAAAAAGTCCTGGAGGGGTTGACGCGTCGTATTAACTCTTTTAGCATCCCTTCAGCGATCTCAAAATCGGCAATCACCCCATCTTTCATAGGGCGCACAGCGTGAATTTTTCGAGGAGTTTTTCCTAGCATCGCTTTTGCTTTTTGCCCAACAGCAAGGACTTCATTCGTCATCGAGTCTACCGCAACAACGGAGGGCTCCTGTAAAACAATCCCTTTTCCACGCACGTATACGAGGGTGTTTGCCGTACCCAAGTCGATACCGATATCACTTGTGAAAAGACCGGCAAAACGTTGCCAGCGGGATTGAAAGGCATCTGCAATTTGGGAGAGCAACTCCGACTTTTTGAGCGTAGGGTTCATGTTGATCCTAAAAGGTGTTTCTTTCTAAAAACACAAACGTAGCAAAATTGGAAAAATTTGTCTTCAAATTTAAGTTTCTATGTGAAAACCCCTTTTTTAACTAAAAAAGATTTTTCCGATCTATC
>CAYFOX010000082.1:0-1524 GCA_964344875.1 uncultured bacterium | reverse complement strand
ACACAGTCATTAATACTTTTTCTTCAAATTTAAGTTCATACGTGAAAACCTCTTTTGTGCCCAAAAAAGATTTTTCGGTCTATCGATAAGGACATCAAAAAAAATTGTTCTGCCTTATAGGGGTGGGGTTCCCCATTTTTTCATGGAAATCTATTCAAAAGAAAAGGTCGGCAAAAACTATTTAGACCGACCTTTTTGAAACCTAATCGTATAGAAATTTGGTCATTTAGCGGGTTGTTAACCCTGCTTCCAAAAAGCTTTCTATTGTTTGTTGCAGAGATTTCTTGAACGCATTCTTATTCTCGATGATTCTGTTTTGGGTCTCCTGCTCCAGCTGAAAAAGGTGGGGCTGCATACGGAATTGAGCTAATCGCAATCTATCTTCTAGATCTTTTACCTCTTCGTTGAGCTCTCGAATCCTGCTGTTTAGAGAAAAGTAATTCCAGGTGTTGAGAGCCGCACTTCCTACATGAAAAGCTGTTGAACATTTGGATTGTGGTTGAAGCTGCGCTATTTTGCTCTGTAAAGAGGCTTTTTCTTGATAAAGCTCTTTATGCGTGATCCCTTTTCCAAACAGAATGGAGTTTACTTGCCTCTCCAGAGATTCTATCTCCCTTTCGCGACGCTCAAGATCGTTATAGCCAATAGTCCTAGCCTTCAAATCGTCGATGGATTTATAAAGAAACTCAAGCCTCTCTCTTTCAGAAGAGCTCAAAGATCTTTCTTGTTGCAGGTTTTCTAATTCCGAGCGAAAGAGAGTCTGCTCACTCATCTTTCTGTCGTTATCAAAATGGCCAACTGCACCCGAAACTCCACCCAAAGCATCAAAACCAGAAGATGTTTTTTCTTGACGGGCTCGTGTCAAAGCATTCCTTTTATCTCCAAGCTCTCTTTCTAAAGATTGCACTCCAAAACCCCTTTTTAGACGTTCTTTTTCGGCGTCATGATGGTTTTTTAAAGCTTTTTTAGCGCTTTTATAGTCTGTGATCTCTCTACACACTTTCTGGGCTGGTAGCCTAAAAATAGAGTCTTGCTGCATGAATCGGATGTAGTCCCCGTCTTTTCGGTAAAAATCCCTAGCACTGGCTACAGACCCCAGGGCACCGTGTGAAATTTTTTGATCCAAATAATCGGCAATTTTTTTGCGACAGGCCGGCTCTTTTGTGACAAAAACCTCTACCTCAGGATACTGCTTCAAAACATGGTTCAATCCCTCTCCGCGTATCAGTTTATGAGCAATTTCCTGTTCTAGTTTACGAATACTTTGGGGGTGGTCCTTTCCCCTATTGAAAAATCTTGAAGCCAAAGCGGTCAAGCCTGTAGCAATAGAGCTATTTCTGCAAAATCTGACAGTAAATCCCAAAACTGCCGGGGTAGCTTTTAAAAGAGTGATTGAGCCGAGATATCCAAGAAAAAACACTCCCGTCGCAATTAAAGTTATTTTTTTAAAAAGCTCACGAACGCGATCTCTTTCATAGAAAATGGGCGGATTGTGCTCATAAAGTCTGCTCAAATCAAAAGGGG
>CAYFOX010000081.1:0-5706 GCA_964344875.1 uncultured bacterium | reverse complement strand
GGACTGGCCCTTGATAAGGTGAATGATATTTCTTTTTCCCTCTTGGCAGGCACTATCTCCCACCCAAACCGTAATGCGATAAGGCAAGAAACTTGAAGAGTTTTTATGATCCATTCGTCCTATTTTGTCGAACAAATGAGAAAAGATCTAATACACTTACAAGGCATTCGGTTTCTTGATGATCAAAGGTATCTTGAAGATATTGCCAAAAAAATTACCGCGTACAAGGATACATACAAACGTCTTGATGAGGTAAATGTTGAGATCAAACAACCTATAGGCAGCACAAATCTTCTCTACCTTCCTCGCTCGGCAGAGTCTCACTCTCGTGGCGCTATCCTCATAGAACTAGGTATCTTGACGAAATGTGGCGATAAAAAAACGGCGTTATGGGTTAAGGTTCCAAGAAGCTACATTCCAGGCAAACCTCTCAAGTACCGCATTTCTATCTTGAATGACACCGACAATAAAGAGGTCATCAAACAATATCAATTGGTTTATCAAAAAGAAAAAATAGTCAAAGACTCGATGAAACTCTATCCTGGAGCTCTTTTTACAAAACTTTATCCCACACAACTAGCTTTAGAAAAAGCGGTTACTATAAGTAGATACTACCCTCAATTAAGCCTTTTTCTTTTACGGCGCGAGGATTTTGTTGAAAACTCCTTGTCCATCGCAAAAAAACTCGTTCACAAAGTACGCCTACTTCATCAAAGCGGTTTTGCCCACGGAAATATCTCCCCAGAAAACATCTACATCTCTTTTGATAAGTCTAAACGAATCACATGCGTTTTGGGAAATCTTAAAAATCTCCGCCCGATTAGGGATCGCTCACTTTTCTACACAGCCCCCTCCTACCTCCCTTTTCCTGCGATTTTATCTGCAAGTAAGAAACAGTCATTTGATGATCTTTTGCATCAAGATTACTGGGCCCTAGGCTGTACTCTTTTTTACCTTGTTTCCGGAGGAAAACCGTTTAACGAAGCACTTCTCGAGGCATTTGACAGCAACCTTAAAGAGGGTGATCTAGAATTGGCGTACTGGAATTTAATCCTCAAACACCATCCCAAAAATCAAGATCTTCTGAGACAAAAAATTGCTCTTGCAATCACAACCTGCATAGACGAGCGTCTACACCCAATCTTCTTCGAAACGTTCGATTTAGGCCCTGTAAAAACAGATGGTCTTTTACCAATTTTGAATCGTTTACAACTCCTGAGTGAAGACGATTGGAAACTCGCTTTAAAAAAGCGGTAGAGGTAAATCCAGCTGGATCAAGAACCCCTGCCTATTTTGAGGAAAAGCTTGCGCTAGTATACGTCCAAAATACCCCACAGATAGAGAGCCCTCATCAAACAGTTTGTAACCCAAGAAAACCTCGACATCCAGAGCTCGGTAAGCGGTAAGAGCGTATCCACGGAATGCGTTCACGTTAATTACCCTATTTGATCCAAAACCCACTGTCCCCACAAGTGCTAAATCTAGGTTTAATCGATCCATACCTAGCCTGCCCCCTAGTACCGGATCTAGCCAGGGATACCCTCTATTCGCTATACCGACATCTAGAGAAAGGTAGGGGGTAAAAAAGAACCCATTTCCCCCAATAAAGTTTTTTAAAACCTCTCCAAATAAGGAAAAATTCGCTACATCGTTATAAGGGGTTATAGGATCTCTTAATCTATTTGTTGGGACAAACTGCACCAATAATCCCCCATCCAAACCCATGGCGTCCCCGTTGAGATCATCTAGAAAAGTTTTTTTGAGATAAAAACCACCACTTTCCAAATTAAACGGGAGCTTTGCGGTTTGATTAAATGCAAATAGAGCCCCAAACTCTAAGTAGCTCATCGTGGACATCCAACCACTCAAAACTAACTTATTTTCATGGGACTGGTAATTTTCAGGATTGATTGCCCCCTGAATTTTGGGGATATTTGCATAGCTGTAGGTTGCATCCAAGTGCAACAAATACGGCATACTAGGTTCTAACCCCTCCAAAGCCCCTTTCAAAGAAAGCGGGTTAAGAAAAAATAAAAGCCCAAGAATTTTGCATCTGGCTCTTTTAAACCGCATAAAAAGTCTCAACCAGAAACAGCCGCCGGCTTTAAATTTCCCAGATACTTCTCTGCCTCTAAAGCGGCCATACAACCGGAACCTGCCGCAGTAACCGCTTGCCTAAAACGAAAATCCTGCACATCTCCGGCAGCAAAAAGCCCCTCAACCGAGGTTGCCGTACTGTCTGGGCGTGTTTTTATGTAGCCGTTTGGGTGCTTTTCAATCTCCATGGCATCGACGAGCTCGGTTAAAGGAGTATGACCTATGGCAAAAAATAGCCCTTTCACCTCTTTTGTGAATTCAAGCCCTTTTTGTTTGATTTTGATTGCCTCCAAAGAGTCTTTACCCATCGCCTCCACTACCTCAGCATTATAGATAATTTCGATTTTTGGATCGTTTTTTACCCTTTCGGCCATTATTTTTGAGGCCCTCAATGTATCTCTTCTATGGATCAAGTAGACTTTTTTTGCATAATGGGTCAAAAAATGGGCCTCTTCGCAGGCTGCGTCTCCACCACCTATGACAGCAAGATCTTGATTACGGAAAAAAGGGAGCGCTCCGTCACAAACAGCACACGCCGATACCCCTTTGTTCCACAGCTCGTCATCGCCCGCTCCTGGAATCGGAAGACGATTAGCTTTTGCACCGGTCGCTAAAATCACCGTTTTTGCCTGTATTACGCCTTTGCTGTATTGGGCCTTGAAAAGGATTGGTCCTACCTTATTGAGCTCTAGAGAATCGATATCCTCCCCGAGCACCTGAGTACCAAAACGTTCAGCCTGCACCTCCATGTTGCGCATAAGATCATGGCCCATAATCCCCTTAGGAAAACCTGGAAAATTCTCCACATCGGTTGTAGTCATCAGTTGTCCACCCTTCATAAACTTAAACGAACCGGCAGCGACGACTGTAGAGAGCCTTGCTCTTGAGGTATAAATTGCCGCTGTCCATGCGGCGGGGCCAGAGCCTATGATGAGAACATCGCATTCCATGTAGAAAACCAAACTATTTCTTTAAAAAAGTATAATAACCTTAAGAGAAAAAAAAATCGACGAAATTCAAAAAACTGGGGTAGAATAGTTCTCTTTCGCAGACCCTTAGTTGGGGTTTCGAGCCTTTTTTAAACTCCTGCGCTATTGCATACCTAACATGGAGGCACTTAAGGATTGAGAAGCATTACTCTTGACCGCGTTTCTATGACAAAACGTGGAAGTAAAATTTTGAATGAGGTTTCCCTTAAACTACCCTCCTCTAAGTTTGTTGCCCTGCTAGGTCCGAGCGGATGCGGAAAGACCACTCTTCTTAGGGCTATTGCCGGTTTTGAAAAAATTGATAGCGGACGCATTTTTTTGGGGGAAAACGATATTTCCCATGTTTTTCAGGATTATGCCCTTTTTCCCCACCTTACCGTTGAGCAAAATATTGCTTATAGCCTCAAAATTCAGCGAAGACCGAAAATGGAGATTGAGCAACGTGTCAAAAAATTATTAAAATCTTTTGACATCGAGCCCCTTTATCATCGCTACCCTGAGGAGCTATCGGGGGGGCAACAACAGCGTGTTGCGATTGCCCGAGCTATTATAGCAGAGCCTCACGTTCTATTGCTTGACGAACCTCTAGCGGCTCTGGATTTTAAGCTTAGTGAGAGAATGTTAATCGAGCTGATCGATTTACAGGATTTACTGCAAATGACCTTCCTTTACGTAACCCATGACCAGATGGAAGCCTTAACTGTCGCAGATCTAGTAATCGTTATGGGAGCTGGAGGTACTATCGAACAAATCGGCACGCCAAAAGAGGTGTACGAATTTCCCAAAAATGCGTTTGTCGCTAATTTCGTAGGCTCTACGAATCTGTTTGAAGGGACAATCGAGGAAATTTATGACAAAGAGGTTATCTTAAAAAGCACAAGCAACGAGTTTATGAATATCTCTGTTGCAGAAAAACCCTTTTGGCTCCGTAAAAACAATACCGCGGTTGCCTCCATTCGCCCCGAAAAAATTGACATCTCAAAAAAACCTTTAGCAAATTTTTCTAATAATTTTAAAGGGATTGTAACATCGATTGTCTATGAGGGGATGTCGACAAAGTACTACGTTAAACTGAATACTGGTCGCAAAATTATAGTTTTTGAACAAAACGAGCATCACTTCATACGTGACGAAATCAACTACGATGATGAGGTCTATATCTCCTGGCAAAAAGAGAACGTTGTTTTGATGGAGCGATGAAATGGAAACTATTGCTCTACCCCAAGACCTGATCCCCTACAGCAGACCCAAAAACCTTAAAAGGCTTTTAAAAAAAGAGGCCCCTTTTGGGGTTGGCACCGGGGCTTTGGTGTGGCAGTTTCTTTTTTTCTATGCCCCCCTTGTCTTGATGCTTATATCCAGCTTTTCCCGATTTCATATGGATGGCCATTTTGAGGGTTTCACCTTATCACACTTTAAACAGATTTTGAAGCTCGACTATTTTTTGATCATTTTTGAATCGCTTAAGTTGGGTTTTACAACCGCCTGCATCACCCTCTTTTTAGGATTTCCCCTGGCCTATACGATTGCTCTTAAAGGGGGCCGCTTTAAAAACTTTTTGCTGTTTTTAGTGATTATCCCTTTCTGGACAAATTTTCTTTTGCATATTTATGCCTGGTTTTTTGTTCTTGAAAAAGGGGGCTTTTTAAATCAGCTTTTATTGATGACTAACCTGATCAATGAACCGATCCATTTTTTAAACACAAGCTTTGCGGTGCACTTGATGATGGTCTACTATTACCTGCCATTCATGACGTTACCCATCTACTCCTCACTTGAAAAATTCGATCCCACCCTAATTGAGGCCTCCATGGATCTAGGCGCGACAAAGTTCCAAACTTTTCGTCGTGTGGTGCTCCCCGTCCTGATGCCCGCAATCCGGACAGGCTTTTTTCTAGTTTTTATTCCTGCGTTTGGAGAGTTTGTGATCCCCGAGTTAATGGGTGGAGACAAATTCATGTACGTCGGATCGGTTGTATCCCAATTTATTATGGGGGAAAAGACCGCTCCGATTGGGATAGCATTTACCGTTCTATCAGGAGCTCTTCTTATGGCCAGTTCATTTATCTTGTATAAAGGAACCTTTGCCCTAAATCGCTGGTTAACAGGGGGGCATAGATGATTCCCCTCTTTGTTTTTTTTGTGTACCTATTTTTATATGTACCTATCATCGTTTTAGTTCTTTTTTCATTTAACTCCAAAAGCTTCCCATCTCCGTGGGAGGGATTTACTCTTCAATGGTATAAAGAGCTTTTTGAGTCTAAAGATCTTTGGGCCTCATTTACCACCTCATTGACTGTTTCCACCCTCTCCACTCTACTTAGCCTTTTTATGGGTGTCTGCTTTATTTACTACCTCAGCCGTAGTCAAAAAGGAGAAAACCTTGTCCCACTTTTCTATAGTAATCTAATTGTTCCAGAGCTTGTTCTTGCTATCGGTCTTGTAAGCTATTTCAGTCTTTTTCAGGTGCCATTAGGATTCCAAACTCTATTGATAGCCCATACTGTCCTTGGCCTTGGCTTTGCTATCCCCATCCTGTTTGTCCGTTTTAAAGAGCTCCCTCCGAGCCTTGTGGAGGCCTCTTTGATCTTAGGAGCTGGACCTACAAAAACCTTTTTTA